>NZ_JBICJO010000063.1:0-152686 GCF_043103185.1 Shewanella sp. YQ_9 | reverse complement strand
TTGCCCGGCGGGCAAGAAATTGCCCAATCAGTCAGGCATACCTTAAAAACTTATTTTTTGCTGCTTTATGGCGGCTAAGATTGACCGTCGCAACCCCTCACTTACCGGCACGGGTATGTGTACAGAATATCCAGCGCAAGGTCCCAGGTTAATATGCCGGATAATATGCGAAATAGAGAGGCCGGCAGAGGAATCATGATGAACGTCATAGACATAGGCCTGACCTTGGTGAGCCTTGAACACTGGAGCCTCACCTGCCTCATGGCAACTCAATAGTATGTGTATCAAGTCAATCATATTTGTTGTGTTACTTCTCTGTCTCGGCCAGTTGATAAGTTAGATGGAAGTAGGAGATTGGACATTTTCATGAACCAAGATTTGATAATCAGCGAACTTTGACTGTCTAATTCATCATCATAGCCCCTGCAACTGCCGTGCTAAACTGCCGATTCGCATTGACATTTAGCGAGAAATATAATTTCATACCAACAGTCCATCCAATTGTTTTTAAAGAAAAATGATAGAAGTAAAATGTTTTACGTTTTTTGCCACACAGAAGTTACGCGCATCAGATATAACAAAAATAGTAGAGGATAAACATTACCCAATCATAGAAATTGACGGTTTAGAGCTATCTCCAAGCATAAGACTCACATGTACCAACCCTAATATAAACGAGTTTGATGCTGATGATATGTTAGGAGGGTTCTTTTCGGATCTATTCGACTCTATCAATAATGAAATAATAGAAGAGGATGGCAATGTAATTATAAAATCCATTTTTGTCCTACAATTCGATGTTGATTGTCCTATATCACTACATGGCGACGAAATAACCTACAAAGAAGGAGAAAGAGATTACTCATATAAAGTATCACCTTCTTTCTGTAGAACAGACTTTCCACCATTGACCGATTCGATAGAGATTAAATCAGAAAAGAAACTCACAATAGAAGAAGCAGTTAAAGAATTGATAATGTAATGAATGGGTTGATGCGCTTATTACCGGGTAAAGACATCTGCAATGAGGTCGCCTTGAGTTTGAGCATCGATATAAGTACAAGATAGAGTTGGTTTGATAAATTTCTTTTTAAAATTTACTGGGGTTTGGATTAACCTTTCTATCCGAGGCAAGCTTTACGCAAAATTTAATCAATTGATTTAGTTACAGTTTAAGACTTGGTCTAACTGTGTAGTCCCCTTTATCACTCAATCATACCTTAACACTTATTCTTGTTGCTTCATGGCGGCCAGGATTGGCCGTACAATCCCCGGGGAGTCTTAGCTAATCAGGTACTCGCCTGCGTGCAAAAATATCCAAAACAACGCCAGGTAAACTGGTTAATATGCAGGATAGAGAGACTGACAGGGGAATAAAGATGGCCGAAAGCGCCAATGCACAGCAAAGCAAATCGCTGCGCCACAAGTCCCGCAGGCAAGGGCGGGAACGGGCGACTTATCGTCTGGCCGAAGAACTTGGCGGCCTGGAAACTCTCAGTGCCAGCTATCATCAGCAGAACTTTGGCCGCCACAGTCATGAAGGCTTCACCTTGGGAATCATAGACAGTGGTGCCCAGCGGTTTTTTCGAAGTGGCGGAGATCATGTTGCCCCCAAACACAGCATCATTCTGGTGAATGCAGATGAGGTGCATAATGGCCGTTCGGCAACAGAAAATGGCTGGTCGTATCGAGCACTTTACCCTACCCCTGAGCAGTTTGCCGAACTGGCACTGTGCAGCAAGGAACAGGTGCCCTGGTTTGCCGAGCCTGTGGTACAGGACCCTCTATTGGCGCACCTGATAGCCATCACCCATGAAGCGCTCAACTATTCGAGTAATCGCCTGCAACGGGAAAGTCTCTTGTACGAAACCCTCAGCCTGTTGATGCTGCGTCACGGTCGGCTGAAGCCCGCTGCTGCTGTCCAGGCAGGCCCCCTGCTGAATAGGGCCAGGCAGTTTCTGGAAGACAGTTGCAGCAGTAACATCTCGCTCCAGGAACTGGCCAATCTGGTACAGCTGCCGCCTTTTGTGTTACTCAGGCAGTTCAAGGCACAATTTGGTTTAACCCCGCACCAATACCAGACTCAGGTAAGATTAATTCTGGCGCGAAAGTTGTTGCGGCTGGGCGCTTCCCCCATCCAAGTGGCACAGGACTCAGGATTTTGCGACCAAAGCCATTTGAACCGTCAATTCAAACGGGCATTCGGCACCACTCCGGGCCAATTTGTTCAAACAGAAAAATCATCAAGATGGAGTCAAGATTGACCATTCACAATCAGCAATCATCATGCGTTCAGGAACTTAACCGGGGCCGCGAATTTTTACGGGGTACCCTGGCGGTAATGCCGCTGACTTTAGCTGTTATCCCCTGGGGAATATTGGCCGGCTCGCTGGCACTGGAAACCGGCCTCAGCGCCTTAGAGAGTCAAGCCATGAGCCTGTTTGTTTTCGCAGGCTCGCGCGCAGTTGGTCGCCCTCGGAATGATAAAGGCAGGTTCAGGCCTACTGGCCATTTTGGTTACCACGGCATTGATTACCTCGCGTCATCTGCTGTATGCCATGGCGATGCGTCCAGCCATCAGCCCTTTACCTCTGCGCTGGCGCCTGACACTGGGTTTTCTGCTCACGGATGAACTCTTTGCGGTTGCCAATCAAAGCAAGGAAAGTACCCTTAGGCCCTGGTACGCCCTGGGAGCTGGTTTGAGTTTTTATCTTGGCTGGAATCTGGCAACCCTGGCCGGAATTCTCGCCGGTAGCTCTATGGATAATCTCGGCTCTCTGGGACTGGATTTTGCCATCGCAGCCACCTTTATCGCTTTGGTGGTGCCGAGGATAGCCAATGTTGCCACCGCCTTATGTGTGCTCACGGCCATGTTGCTGAGCGTACTGTGTGAAGCACTGGCTATCCCGGGAGGCCTGCTGATCGCCGCCGTAACCGCCATGGCTGTGGGGTATATCTATCAAAGCCTCTTGGGCAGCAGTCCAGTTAAACCGGTTGAGACAACACAAGATAAAGGCGAGGAGCAGGCATGATTTGGTTAACCATACTGACCATGGCGCTGTTGGTGATACTCAGCCGTTATGTACTGCTTGAGCCCGGGCTGCCGATACGGCTTGGCAAGAAAACCCAGGCTTTCCTTGGCTTTTCGGCGCCGGCGGTATTAAGCGCCATCTTCGCCCCCATAGTGTTTCTGCGAGACGACGAGTTGCAACTGAGCCTGAGCAATCCCTACCTCAGCTGTGCCCTGCTGGCGGCCTTACTGGCACTGCTGACCCGCAACACCCTGCTGACCACTATCGTCAGCATGGCGGTATTTTTCTGGATCTACTGAGGTCTCAGTCAATCACGGCTTTGGTGGCGGCCGCTCCCGACCAGGCCCGCAGCTTGTGGCCGGCAACGGCGTAATAAAGGATCATCCCATAGCAGGGAAGGAGGATCCCGTAGGCGCTTTGATGGGGCACACCCTGATGCACCAAGGCGCCATAGAGCAAGGGCAGCAAGGCGCCACCGGCTATGCCCATGATGAGCAGTGCCGAGGCCACAGCAGTCAGGTGGCCGAGCCCTTCCAGCGCCAGCGGCCAGACAGCGGGCCAGACCAAGGCGTTGGCAAAGCCGAGTAGTGCAAGGTAAAGCAAGGGATCCGGCAGAGGCATTATCCCCAAAGGTTCGAGCAAGAGACTCGACAGCTGCATGCTGGTTTCATCTCCAAGCATGATCCCCAAAGTAAACACCAACCCAGCCAGCGCCGAGCCCACCAAGGCGCTGCGCTGACTCATCACTCTTGGGATCAAGAGTATGCCGAGCAAATAGCCAAGCACCATAAATCCCATGGTGTAGGAGGTCAGAATGCCAAATTCGGCCACTTTAAGATGCTGGCCATAGAGGCCTATGCTGTCACCGGCAATCACTTCGGCACCTATATACATAAAGAGAGTCAGTGCCCCGAGAATAGCCTGGGGATAGGCCAGAATAGCGCGCCAATCTGTTCTCGGTACCAAGCTGTCACAGCTTTTGACCTGGCTGCCCTGTTCAAGTTGCAATTCGGGCAGGGGCGAAAATCGCACATACAGCAGCAACAGAGCCAAGACAACAGCCATCGCCAGGTAAGGCTGCACCAAGCGGGCAGACAGTTGCTCCAATGCTGCAGTGCGCTCAAGCTCACTGAGCTGTGCCAGCGCTTCCGGCGTAAAGGCATCCATACCTGTCAGCACCCAGGCACTGAACACTAGAGGGACAATAAAACCGGCGCCCTTGTTGACCACACCCATACAGCTGATCCGCATGGCAGCGCTTTCTCGCGGACCAATGCAAACAATGTATGGATTGGCCGCAGTTTGCAGTATGGTAAGGCCGGTTCCCAGAACAAACAACGCCAGTAAAAACAGGCCAAAGGTGTGGCTCAGCGCCGCAGGGATAAACAGCAGTGCGCCACTCGCCATTACCCCAAGGCCAATCTGTAGCCCGGCACGGTAACCGAAACGGGTCAACAGCCCGGACATGGGCAAGGCCATCACGAAGTAAGCGATATAGAATACAAAGGCCACCAGATAGGCTTGCAGCTCATTGAGTTCACAGGCGATTTTCAGAAAAGGGATCAGTGCACCATTGAGCCAGGTTACGAAGCCGAATACAAAAAAGAGTATTCCAATCAGCACCATGGGCAGTAAAGTGCCGCCTCCTTTATTCAGGGTATTATTGTCCATTGTCGGCATCTCCTCTGTTATTGTTATTCTCTGTCAATGATTATCCAGCTGCTGCCAAGGACAGATGTCCCTTGAAGCTACTTATTTTTCAAACGCTTTTGCTGCGAACTTCGGCGCCCGCTGCAAGCCTGCCGCCTTGCCAGCGCTTTGACTGATACAGGGCATCGTCAAGCAACAGCAAGTCAGCCCGCATGCCTTCGGCCAACATGCCTCTGTCATTCAGCCCGGCAAAAGCCGCTGGAGTACTGCTGGCCATGGCAACGGCCTGCTCCAGCGGGATCCCCAGCACCTTGACGGCATAGCGAACTGCCGCTGTCATCTCCAATACTGAGCCGGCCAAAGAGCCGTTGAGATCCCTGAGCTCAGTACCGCGGCGCACAACTTTACCGCCGAAAAATGCAAATTCCTGCTCTTCAGAGCCCACAGGCGACATGGCATCTGTCACCAGCATCAAACGTCGACTCCCCTTGGCACGCCAGGCGAGAGTGGCGCTGACCGGGTGCAGATGATGACCGTCGAGAATAATGCCGCAAAATGCCCTTGGGTCACTGAGCGCCGTTCCCACCATGCCGGGGGCACGCGATTCCAGCTGTGACATGCCGTTATAAAGATGGGTAAAGCCGCTGGCTCCGGCATCCAGCGCCGCCATCACGGTTTCGGCATTGGCATTGGAATGCCCCAACGACACTCTGACACCGAGCGCCACCAGGCGGCGAACATCTTCAGGCCCTACCCTCTCGGGAGCCAGAGTCACCACACAAACACCCAGTTGGGACACAGCCTCGGCGTAGAGCGCCAACTCAATATCGCCAAGCTCTCTTAAGCGTGCTTCACTGTGGCACCCCTTACGCTCCTGTGACAGATGCGGCCCCTCAAAATGGATCCCGGCTATGCCGTCAAGACCGACGTCCCTGGCGCTGATGGCCGCCGCAAGTGCCGCTTGCATTACCCTGATATCGTCGCTGATAAGCGTCGGCAACATGCTGGTGGTGCCGAAACGGCCATGGGCGTCCAACATCAGCTTAAGCGTCTCAACGCTGGGCTGCCGGTTGAACATGCAGCCACCACCACCGTTGACCTGAGTGTCGACAAAACCGGGAACCAGAAGGCCTGCATAGTGAGTTGCCGCCTCACCTTCCTTGGGCGCCTTGGCAATGGTATGAATACGGCCATCGACTATCCGCAGCCAAACCTCATTACTGCGGCTCATTTGCGGCCCGAGCAGGGCACCATCGGCACCAATCCAGAACGGGGCCTTGTCAGTGTTGCTGTTCATGCCAGCCTCCGGTTAACAGAGTATCCATATCCGCTACCTGCTCGTTGGCGCTCACGCTATTGCTCTGTTCCACTCTAGTCGCCAGCGCCTTTCCCAGCATGGCGGCGCCGCGAACGCCACTGGCGGCGCCGAATTGAGCGGCGCAAAACTCGGGCAACTGCACCCCATTGAACATATGCCTGGCGGTAGCCTGCGGCAGCGCCGCCAAAATTTCCGGCACTTCGCTCAAGCCGCCGCCGAAGACAAAGATGTCCGGATCCAGACTGAGGATCTGCCCGGCCAACACACTGCCCAGGGCATCCAGATAAGCATCGAAACTGCGTTTGGCTATGGCATCACCGGCGCGCAGCGCCGCCAGCCAAGCGTATGTATCACCCTCGCCGCCAAACGCCCGGTAGATACGACCAAGGCCTGTGCCCGAGACATAGGTTTCGGCGCAGCCTTTGAGGCCACAGCCGCAATCGTAAAGCGGCAAGCCATGGCGCAGCAGCACGCTGGCCGCCATGCCCTGATGGCCGAACTCACCGGCCAGACAGTGGGCGCCGGTGATAAGCCGCCCTTCGATACAGATCCCGCCGCCAAGCCCGGTACCGAGTATGAGCCCAAGAACTCTGGCATGATCTTTCCCGGCTCCCAGCAAGGCTTCGGACAGGGCGAAACAACGGCAATCATTGCCAAGAGCCACAGGACGCGACAACAAGGCGCCTAAATCTTCGGCCACTTTACGCTGATTGAGGCAAGGCACATTGCTGGAGACCACAGTGCCATCGGCGCGGATCACCCCGGGCAGGGCTATCCCCACAGTGCCCGGGATGCCGGACTCGGCCGGCCAGCGCCTGTCGGCCTCGCTTATCTGCAAGGCGAGTGAGGCCAGAAAGCTCTGATAATCGTCCCCCTGAGTCGCGATGCGCCATTTATCCAACAGACGCAATTGTGGACTGAACACCGCCAGTTCTATCTTGGTACCACCGATATCCACACCGTAGTACATGGCTCAATCCTCTGTGTTATCCAGGCTGCCGGGCCGAGTATAAACCGCAAGCGAATGTAGCTTCACCCCCTGCACCACTCTATTGACCTGGCCGCTGGGACAGGGATTATCCGGTGACACCCCAAGCTCCAACGCCTTGTAAAATGCAAGTAGTTGACAGTAAACAATAAAGGGCAGTGTCAACCAAGCCTCTTCCAGACTGGCCTGACCATCTTGCGCCAGAGCCTCTTCACTCAGATAACAGATATCCAGCGCCCGCTTATCGGCGCGCAGCTCTGCCAGAAGATCCAGATCGTAGGCTCTGGCATAGGGCTCAGAGCTGCCGAGCAGCACTATCTGGGTATCTTCATTTACCAGTGACTTGGGGCCGTGACGAAACCCCAGCGGACTCTCAAAACTGCTGATCACTATACCGGCCGTCAGTTCAAGGTACTTGAGCGCCGCCTCCTGAGCCGCCGCCTTGAGCGGCCCGGCGCCGAGAAACACTATCCGCTTGCAGCTATGGCCCGCGGTTTGCTGCACCCCGTCGAGCCGGGTTTCGAGCAGTTGCTCCGTCAGTGTCAGCACCCTGGATATCGATTTGTCTTCCTCGGCAAACAACAGCAGGGTCGCCAGATACATACAGCTGAAGCTGCTGGTCATGGCAAAGCTGCGATCGTGGCTTTCTTGGGGCATCAACCACAAACAAGCCTTGTGACTGTGTTCGGCCGCATAGCTGGCCAAGGCTCCCTCAGGGTTACAGGTCAGCAGCAGATGACTGACATCTGTCAACAACTCATCGGCCAACGCCAGCACAGCCAGGGATTCAGGGCTGTTTCCAGAGCGGCCATAGGAGACTATCAGAGTCGGCTGCAATGGGTTGAGATGCAGCCTGGGGTGAGAAACAATATCCGTGCTGGACAAGGCTTCCACCCTCTGGCCCGGCAATCTGAGTTGCCGCTGTAAAAAGGCTGCCAACGCCTCGCCGATATAAGCCGAAGTACCCGCGCCGGTGAGAATAATCCGCAGATTGTCCTTGGCCAGCAAGGGATTGAGAAAAGCGCTGAGCTGCGCTTCCCTATGTTTGAAATCGGCCTGTAATTCGCGCCAGAGTGTCGGCTGCTGGGCTATCTCGATCGCCGTCCATTTGCCGCTCTCCGGCGCTTGCCAAAGCGGGTTGGCGGCAGATTTTGGATACAAGTGGGTCTTTGATAGGTCACTGACTTGCATTGATTTATCCTTCGATGGCAGCAGGCTGACAGGCGCTGGCATAACGGTTAAGCACCAAGCCGATATGATGGAGTACCAGCTCAATCGCCGTGGCGAGCAGCTCGCCTCTGACCACGGCCGGATAGGCCAGCGGCAGATATTGGCTGATAAGGGGCTCGGGAATGGGGTTTGCCAGATTGGCCAGCAGCTTGTCTATGGTCAGTGACAATTCGGGCCAGTAGTAGCGGATCCTGTCACTGTAACTGAATCCCAGTTGCCAATCCCGCAGCGCAGGATCTGTATAGAACGACTGCCAGTATTTGGGCTCAGATAGCATCTTCTGCTCACACAGTGCTCTAAGCCCTGAGCGTTTCGCCGCCGGCACCAGCAAGGCCTCTATATGATCCAGGGCAAACAGCCCCTCGCGCAGGGCAAAAGTCAACTGCGGCCCCACCTTGAGAATGGCAAAATGGCCGGCCACCAACTGGGCGTAATGCTCCGGCAATTGATAATCTGTGGAGTGGGCTTCAAACACCAGGTTGGGCTGCTCACGAATAAAGCGGCTCTGCTCTTTGGTGAGCGTATCATCATACTGATGTACCCCGGCATTGCCGAACTCCACCCCTGGCTGCACCACCAGCGCAATCACCCGCTGCCAAACCTCTGCCCCAAGCCCTTCGGCGGCAAAGGCCTGTTTGTGGGCGCTAATGGTGTGTTTCATCGCCGCGACCGGGGTGACCTGCAGCCCCTCCTCCAGCGAACTGACACCACCGGGAGCGGGTACTTCAGTGCCTATCACATAACAGAGCTGTTGCCCCGGCGCCTTGGCCGCTTCTGCGGCGCGGCACAGTCTGGCGGCGCGCGCGGCAATCATCTCATCGGCAAGGGGCGTTTGTTCTTGATGACAAGCCATGCTGGCATCCAGATGAATTTTACAAAATCCCGCCTCGACATAGGCCCGCACCATGGCTTCGGCCTCAGCCATCGCCTGCTCGGCAGTCAGGTGCTTCCAGGCCACCGGCCCCAGGTGATCGCCGCCGAACAGCAACTGCGCTTCGGCAACACCTTCACTTTGGGCCAGGCTCTTCACAAAGGCGATAAAATCGGCGGGGGTCATGCCTGTATAGCCGCCGTGCTGATTGACCTGGTTGGCCGTAGCCTCAATCAGCAAGGGCGCCCGTTGCCGCGCCGCATGACGCAGAGCGGCGCGCAGTACCAGCGGCTGGGCCGAACAGACGGAATAAATCCCCGCCTGCTGCCCGGCCTTGTTGGCCTCAATAATGGATTTGAGTGCAGACATGCTTACCTCAACCTACAATGCCAAGCGGTTTGGCGCTCTGCCACACGCCACGGGTAAAGTCGGGGAAGTCCTTGGAGTTACCGCGATCGGCCACTGAAGCCGCCGACAGAGGCTGCACCGCCGACCAGGCCGCACCATCATACACATCCTGATCCAGCGGCTCGCCGTTACGCAGGCAGTAGATCATCCGCCAGCACATTAAAAAGTCCATGCCGCCATGACCGCCGTTCTTTTCGGCCGCCTCGCCCATCTGCAACCACAGCGGATGGTCATACTTGGCATACCACTGGGTCATATCCTGGTCCCAATGGTGGAAGCTGCCACTGCCGCCCTGCTCCAGCGCTATGCGGTTGGGGAAACCGGCAAACACCCCATTGGTGCCCTGAATCAGGTTATGGCGGCTGTAAGGACGCGGCGTTGTGGTGTCGTGTTGCACCATGATGGTTCGGCCTTTAACCGTCTTGATAAGACTGGTATTGATATCACCGCAGATATAGTTGAGCTTGTTGCGGGCATGGTCGGCGGGGAATTCACGCTTGGCATAGGCTGCGCGCCCAAGCGACGGAGAGCTCATGGAAGTGAGATAGTCGAACCTGTCCCCGCGGTTGATATTCATGTACTGGGACACAGGCCCCAAACCATGGGTAGGATACAGGTTACCGTCAATCAAGGCGTGATACTTGGTACGCCAGGAGCCCGTCTTGCGATCTATCTCCTTCATCTGCCAGCGCAGCTCGTGAATATAAGCGGCCTCACCGTGCAGCAGTTCACCGAACAGCCCCTGGCGTACCATGTTGAGCACCATCAGCTCGTCGCGACCGTAGCAGACGTTTTCCATCATCATGCAGTTGCGCTGGGTTTGCTCGGCTGTGTCCACCAGATCCCAGAGCTGCTCCATGGTGATCCCCATAGGCACTTCAACAAAGGCGTGTTTGCCGGCCAGCATAGCCTCTTTGGCCATGGGGTGGTGCCATTCCCAAGGTGTGGCAATGACCACTATGTCCACATCCTGGCGTGCCAACAATTCACGATAGGCGTGTTTGCCCTGGGAATAATAACCGGGCTGGGCCAAGCCTGCGTCACTCATTACCTTCTTGGCGCGTTCTATGACCAGGGGATCGGTATCGCAGATAGCTGTTACCCTGGCACCTTCTATGTTGTTGAAATGATGAATGAACCCAACACCTCGCTCACCGACGCCGATTAGCCCCACCCGCACTTCGGCCATTTTCGGAACCACCAGCCCCATGACAGAGCGGCCACTGGCCTTGGGTGCCAGTGCAGATGAACCGGCATTGGCGGCGCAGCCAGCCAGCGCCGAGGCAGCAGCTGTGGCCACCGAAGCTTTCAGAAAGGAACGACGATCAAAACCAGACATAACTTCTCCCCTTGTTATTTGTTTTTATCTATCAGGTGCAGCTGCACCCCTTGCTTGGTGAGTTCTTCCACATAGCGCTCGGGAATGCCGCTGTCGGTCACCAGTTGCTGGATCTGCCGACTGGCACAAATGACATGAAACGCCTGTTGGTCGAATTTGGATGAATCGGTAACCACTATGATCTCGCTGGCAATCTCACACATCATGCGGTTGAGACTGGCTTCCTTCTCAAAATGGGTGGTGAGACCTGTCTTGAGATCAAAACCATCCACCCCGAGGATCAGCTTGTTGAAGTTGTAATCCCTGAGGCTCTTCTCGGCGATGGAACCATAGAAAGACATCGACTTCTTACGCAGCAAGCCGCCGGTGATCATCACCTCAACGTCGTCGGAACGCGCCAGCTCAGTGGCTATGTTAAGGCCGTTGGTCATCACGATAAGATCTTGATGTTCAAGGAGGTTGGCCGCAACTTGCTGGGTAGTGGTGCCCGAGTCCAGCAACAGGCGGTCGCCATCATTAACCAAAGAGGCCGCCACCTTGCCCAGCTCCTGCTTCAGTGCCGAATAGCAGTGGCCCTTCTCTTTCAGTGACAGTTCACGAATAAGGTCGGAGTTGACCATGGCGCCACCGCGGGAGCGCACCAACAATTGCTTTTGATCCAATACCGCCAGATCCGAGCGTATGGTGACTTCCGAGACCCCGAAGCGATTTGCCAGCTCGGTGACCGACACCTTTCCCTGTTGTTGGGTCAGCCGGACTATCTCCTGCTGCCTCTCAATAGTGTTGAGATTATTCACTGCACTCTTCCTGTTTTGTTTGTTGCGCTCTGGAGCAGGTGAACCTGCACTGGCTTTCGAAAGCTTTCAATCTACTAGCAACGTCGTCAAATCATAACAACAATTCTTATACCACAACGACTTAAGCCAAAACCAACAACAAACTTTCACTTTCAACTAGCTAAACTATGCACCAAACCGAAAACAATTAAAAGACATTTTACATTTTTTTATTGATCACCCAGAGTTTTTAACGCTATAAATAAGCAATCGAAAGTATTTCGCTGTTTCTAATGCTTTCGAAAAACAACAAAAGCGAAAGGCATTAAGCCTGATAAAAACAAACAGCGGGGAACCCATGAAGCTCTTAGCCACCCAACCTGCCCTAATTGCCCTGGCAGTTGCCAGTGCGCTGGCAACACAGCCGGTTACGGCCAATGACGAGTCCGACAAGGAAAACAAGGCTCAAACACAACAAAACTCAGCTCAACAGCAGGATGCTGAGCTGGAAAGGATCCAGGTAACGGGTATCCGCTCAGCCATTAAGGAGTCGCTGTTTCTGAAACAGAATGCCACCGCAGTGGTGGATCTTGTGGTGGCCGATGACATAGGCAAGTTTCCGGATGAAAACCTGGCCGAAGCACTGCAACGTATTCCCGGGGTGACCATTACCCGCAACGGCGGCGAGGGACAGAACATACTGATCCGCGGCCTGGGGGACGGCTACAACATCACCACCCTCAATGGCCGCAAGCTGGCGTCGGACAATGCCGGGCGGGACTTCAACTTTGACACCATAGCCTCGGAGCTGGTCAATGTGCTGGCGGTTTACAAGTCTCCCGAAGCACGGCTCACCGAGGGAGGCATAGGGGCAATTGTGGATATTCAGACCCGCAAGCCTTTGGATTTGGACGGTTTTACCCTGCAGGCCTCGGCCAAGGGTATCTATGAGTCGCGCACCGAAGACCTGCATCCGCACGCATCTCTCATCATAGGCGACAAGTCCGATGACGACAGTTTCGGCGCTCTGTTTTCCGCCGTTTACTCCAAGAAAACCCTCAGGGCCGACACCTATTCCGCCGATGGTTTTTTCGATGAAGAGGAAGGCTGGGGTGTCGACAGCGCCGGGGTGCCGGTAGACACCAACGGCAATGGTGTGATTGATGAAGGCGAAATCTACGCCTCCAAAATACCCAGTTACATGTACTATGCCAACGCCCAGGACGTACGCGAACGCATCGGTGGCACCCTGGCGCTGCAATGGCGGCCTCTGGATAATCTGGATGTCAATTTCGACGCCCTCTACTCTCGCTACAATACCGATGGACACAAATACCAGATAGGGTTTGTCAACTATGACGAGGAGTGGACACCGGGTACCCCGCTGTTCAGCGATGCGCAGTTCGATGAGCTGGGGCGAGTGGTTTCCATGCGCCAGCAGGGCGACAACACTATGGTGGAGCTGCTTAACCTGAGCACACCGCGCAAGACAGACACCTACCAACTGGCACTGAATACGGCGCTGTTTATCACCCCCAATTGGTCGGTCACCGCCGATCTTGCCTACTCGGCCGCCAAAAACAAGAACAAGGGCGACAATCGCTTCATCGTCGCCCGCGGCTTTGTCGACAGCATAGATATCGACTACACCAATGGTCAGATGCTGCCGGATGTGGTGATAGGTCCGGGACTCACCAGCGAGCAGACCTATGGTGCCCACTACAGCCTAAACAGTGGCACAGGCGTGGATGACAAGGTAACGGATCTTAAGCTGATGACCCAGTATTTGCCGGAAAGCGGCTTTATCAGCAAGCTGGATGCCGGGATAAACTATGTCAAGCAGGTCAAGAGCCAGAATGAGTTCAGATCGAAAAACCCCAGCCAATTCAGTCGCGGCGGCTACTATCTAACCCGCGACGGTTATGCTTTTGACGGCTCGGGAGTCTTCACTCAAGGCGAGTTTGAGCTGTTCCAAATTCCGGGCAATGTGTTTGTGCCCGCCAACTTCGATAACTTCCTCGACGGCGAAAACAGCATCTCACCGGATCCCTGGCCCAGCTTTGACTATGATAAGTTGCTGGAATACTACCGCTCCATCAACAGCGATGCCGCCAATGAGGCCATAGTAGCCAGTGCCAATCAGGCCGGTACTTATGAGGTAAGCGAGGCTGTGACCTCGGCCTATGTGCAGATAACTATTGAAGAGCTACTGTTCGATCTGCCCTATATGCTCAATCTGGGGGTCAGGGCCAGTCGCACCCAAGTCGATTCCGAAGGCTTTGGCTATGACTTGAGCAAGGTAGTGCTGGATGATGCCGGTCAGCCGCTCAACGATGACTGGCGCACTGTCAGCCCGGTAAACTACAGCGACAGCTATACCAACATATTGCCAAGCCTCAACTTCAAGCTGAACCTGCAGGACGATCTGCTGCTGCGTATCTCGGCCGCCGAAGTATTGAGCCGCCCGTCACTCTACTCGCTCAGAGTCTGGGCCGCGCCCAACTTCACCAGTCAGGAACAGGGCTTGCCAACTCTGGTGCGCGGTAATCCCGGAGTTGAACCCGAGCAGGCCAAACAGGCGGATCTGGCGCTGGAGTGGTATTACGGCGACAGCAGTTCATTGAGCGGCGCCCTGTTCATCAAGGATATCGACTCCTTTATCTCTGATGAAAAGACCCCCATGGAGGTCGATGGCAACCGTTACCTGGTAAGCCAGCCGGTTTCCGGACAGTACGGTGCCAAAGTGCAGGGCTTTGAAATTGCCTGGCAACAATCCCTCGAACAGTGGTTGCCTGAGCCGTTCAACGGCTTTGGCTGGCAGCTTAACTACACCTATGTGGACAGCAGTTATGACGATCCTGAGCTGAAAGCCAAGGATCTGCCCTTCAAGGGGATGTCCGAGAACTCCTACAATGCCGTGCTCTACTATGAGCAGTATGGTTTGCAGGCGCGCCTTGCCTATAACTGGCGCAGCAAGTTCCTGGTGGATCCGGATGCCTGGGGCGGCCCGGCCTGGATAGACGACTACGGCCAGTTGGATGCCAGCATCAGCTACGACATCACAGACAACTTGACCCTGTTCAGTGAAGCCTCCAACCTGACCAACAACCGCTACTCCGGTTACATCAAGCGCGAAGATCAGGTGAATTATCTGGAACGCTTCGGTACCCAGATAGCCGTGGGTATTCGCGGCAGCTTCTAAAAACAGAGTTTGGGTGAAAGGATAACGCCTTCCGCCCAAACTCCATGTCGGCCCGGGAAACCGCCATATAGCCTGGGCTGACATCTTCCAAATCAATCCTTCAAGCCGATGATTCTTAATTAAAAGCTACTCTGTTGCTCCCAAGTCACCCACTTGCTTAACAAGCAAAGCCTGGGTTAGTCTCTAGCACTCCTTTTAACACCCGGCTGACAAAAGTAGACGCGATTCAGCCGACTCAGCATCCGGCATAGAAGGCCGGCTTCAAGGAATTGGCCGGGCGGTTAATCCCAAGCACTTCCCCCAAAATCAAAGGACTCGAAAACTGTGATCACCTGCTATATCAAATACGTCATCAAACCCAAGCAACTGGCCGAATTTGAACGCTACGCCAAAATGTGGATCCCCTTGGTGGAAAAGTTCGGCGGCACCCATAATGGTTATTTTCTGCCGAGCGAGGGTGCCAGCAATATCGCCCTGGCTCTGTTCACCTTCCCGAGCCTGGCGGAATACGAAAGCTATCGCAATCGAGCCAAAGACGACCCTGAATGTCAGGCGGCGCTGGTATTTGCCGAACAAACCGACTGCATTGAAAGTTATGAGCGCAGCTTCTTTCGGCCAGTGCTCGGTTAAGGAGAACGAAGATGTCTTCAAGCTTGTTTGCCCCGACACTCGAGACTTCGAGACTCAGGCTGCGGCCGCTGCAAGTGCTGGATGCCGATGCCCTGCTGGCGATATTTTCCGATCCCGAAGTGATGAAATACTGGAATACCGCTCCCTGGACCCATAGCAGCGACGCGCTGGATTTTATCTCTGCCGCCAAGCAGGGCATGACCAGGCAAGAGGGCATCACCCTTGGCATATTCCAGCGGGATACCTGTGAGCTGCTGGGGAAATGCATGTTGTTCAGCTATGACAGCGGCTCCAAACGGGCTGAGATAGGTTTTGGCCTGGGCAAAGCCGCCTGGGGCAAAGGCTATATTCAAGAGGCCGGCGAAGCCCTTATCGACTATGGCTTCAACACGCTTAAACTCAGACGCATAGAGGCCGAGATAGATCCCGGCAACAGTGCATCGGCCAAGGCTCTGGATAAACTCGGCTTCATCCGGGAAGGTTTGCTGCGTCAGCGCTGGCAAATCAATGGTGTTATTTCAGATTCGGCGCTCTATGGGCGACTGGTCAGCGACTGACCAAGGCTCTGTATCAGGAGGCTAAAGGATGAGCAAAAGCAGTAGCAAGAGCCCAATATTGAAACTCGCCGCTACCTTGACCGCCATCGCAGCACTGCTGCATCTGGCAATTATCCCAGGCGGCGCAGAATGGTATCGGCTGTTTGGCGCCGGTGAAGCTATGGCGCAAATGAGCGAAAACGGCTCCACATATCCGGCAATGGTAACCGCAGCCATCGCCCTGATACTCGCCGGCTTCTCGGCCTTTGGCTTTTCCGGCGCCGGTGTAATCAGGCCCCTGCCCTTATTGAAAACCACATTGGTGCTGATAAGCGGTATCTTCCTTGCCAGGGGGCTGCTTGGGATCCCGCTGGTGCTCTTGGGTAACTCCCCTTACCTCACAGAGCTGGCCGGCCAGATGAGCTTTATGCTGCTGACATCGGCAATCTCTTTACTAATAGGCGGCTGTTATGCCGCTGGCACAGTTAAGCTGCTGAAACAGAATGCATTAGAGTGAAACAATAAAAGGACTCGATAGTTTGGATAGTTTGCTTGATACGCTGAGGATGCTGAAGAAGTACCAAGACGATTTATACTGCAATCCACCGGCAACAGAGGCGCAAATCAATCAGTTGCTTAATGTCTGGGAGTCTATTCCACCAGATTTACTGCCCAGCGACTATCTGGATTTACTCAGGTATGCCAATGGCATCCAAATTAACAATGTCATCCTTAACTCAATCGACGAACTATTGCACTGCAGCCTGGAGCAGGATGACTTTTTACAGCTGGGCCATGAAGGCAATCTGGACAGCATAGTGTTTCACCTCTCCAGTGCCGAATACCGGGTAGTGAATTTTTTCGACTTACGGGAAACCTTTGAAAGCTTTGATTACCTGAAAGATTTGATAGCTTACCTGTTGCGGGAGCAAGGAATAATGTCTTAGGGGAACTGACATTTTGAATGTTCAAAGTTGGCTTTTCACGCCAGCGCCCTGTCGGTCAAGCGTCAGTAAGATCAGCTTTCGCCCTGGCTTTGCTCCTGTTTTTGATAGTCATCCTCCATACGGCGGACAAAGTCCTCCATCTCCTGGCCCGGGGTAATGGGGAAACGCTCCGGCAACTGTGACAGATTAACGATACGGTCGACCCGAAAGGAGCGAAAGTCGTCTCTCAGTTCACACCAGGCCAACAAGGTCCAGGTGCCGCGCCAAAAGTAGATAGCCAGCGGCCTTATTTTGCGCTGACTGGCGCTGCCTTTTACATCCTGATAGTCGAGCAACACAAAGTGGCGCAGCCTGGCTGCGATACGCAGTGGGTCAAGATAAACAAACTCTTGCTGATCCAGATAGAAGTCCGGTGAGAACATCAAACTCTGCAGTGCCCGCAAACGCTCAGGCACCACGGCTTCGACCTTGATAAGCGCCTGTTTGGCCGCCTTGCCCAGCTCATTGCCGCCCCAGGTCTGCACCATGCGGATCCCCAGTTGAATCGCTTCCAGTTCGGCCTCATTGAACATCAGCGGTGGGACACTCACCTCCTGACGCAGCAGATAGCCAAGCCCGGCCTCCCCTTCGATGGGGATACCACTGAGACAGAGATCCTGAATATCCCGGTAGATGGTTCTGACAGAGACTTCCAAGCGCTCGGCCAATACGGCCGCAGTGGTCAAACGGCGGTGGCGCAGGATCTGCACTATCTGAAACAAACGGTCGGCGCGGCGCATGACTTAATACCATTCCTTATAGCTGTTTGATTTGACTTCCAAAGTTTGGCTTGAAACGCCAGGCTTACAGCGCAGACCAATGTCGATTTATCCCTATACACCATGCATTGCCCTACTAGCCTGCCACCCTTTCATTCTTGCCGGCTGAGTAAAAGCCTATGCGCTATGGTATTCATTCAAGCAAAGACCGACATTGCGTCGGTCCCGATAAAGATAACAGCGCTGAGCTTACAACTGCATGGCCCACAAGCCAAGTCGGTTGCCTTCGGAATCGGCTATTTGGGCACAATAGCCGCATTCACCTTCCTTGATGGGCATAGGTGGCAAGAGGATTTGCACACCCTGTGCTTCCAGCTGACCTATGGTGGTACCCAGCTTGTCACCCAGATGGAGGTAAACCACGGATGCCGTCATTGAAGGGGCCATCTGCGGGTGTTTAATCAGCCCAAAGCAAGCGGTATCACCACTGGTGCGGCTGACGCTGACATACTCACACTCAGGCATAGGGTCTTCGCTGCAGTGCAGTCCCAGCACCTCTTGATAAAAACGCTTGGCGCGAGCCATATCGGCAACCGGGATCTCACTCCAGACCAAAGGGATTTCTGCTGACATTTTCACATCTCCATGTTGATTCAGTTGTGGCAGGAGGACCATCCTCCGCCGTCCTGACAAGCTTGGCTCTCAGGACGAAAACAAGTATGCACAGGTGCTGCTGACAACCTGTTGTCAGTAGTCTGAGCGAAAACACCAATAAACTTTGTATGTGAATAAGCAGATCAAAACGACAGGCCCGCAGTGCGGGCCTTTATCTATCTTCTCAGCGGCTTTCCGGGCAGTAGGTTACTTGGGCAGTGACGCCTGATGGCCGCTGACGAAGGCATCCAGCGCGGCTCTGGCCCGGCTTTCGGCATCTGCCAGGCTGTCGCTTGCCTGCATAGGCTCAACCACCTCGTAATAACACTTGATCTTGGGCTCGGTTCCCGAAGGCCGCACTATCACCCGGGCACCGCCTTCAAGGTGGAAGGTCAGCACATCACTGGCCGGTAATTCGATGATCTCCCGCCGCCCATCGGCGTAACGCCGCTCGGCCGATTTGAGATCCTCGGTCACCAATACCGCCATGCCCGCGATGGTCTCGGGAGGATTGGCCCGCAGATGGGCTCCGATATCCGGCGTTCCCGGCTTGAGCGCTATGCTCACCTGAGTATTAAGGTGCAAACCATAGTCGCGATAGAGTTCTTCCAGTCTGTCCCAGATGGTTTTGTCCTGCGCCGCCAGCTCGGCAGTCAGCTGGGCAAAAGCCACCAGCGCCGACAGGCCGTCCTTATCCCACACCATGCTGCCCACTGTATAGCCCAGCGCCTCTTCATAGGCGAACAGGAATTTATTGCTGTCGCTCTGGCGCTGCATACCAACATTGGTGAGCCACTTGAAACCCGTGAGCGTGGTATAAAACTCACCGCCCTTGGCCTTGGCGATTTTGGAGAGCAAGGTTGAAGAGACTATGGTGGTTCCCAGTAGACGCTGATTGGCCGGCGCCTTGGACAATAGATAGTGGCCCAGCAAGGCCCCCACCTGATCGCCGGTGAGCATTTGGTATTCGCCATCATCTCGGCGCACTGCTACCGCCAGCCTGTCGGCATCAGGATCGTTGGCACAGGCCAGCAACGCCTGATGCTGCTTGGCCTCGGCGATCACCAAATCCATGGCGCCCTTCTCTTCCGGGTTGGGGAACTTAACCGTTGGGAAGTCACCGTCCGGTTTTTCCTGGGCAGCGACAGAATAAACCTGAGTAAAACCGGCATCCTTGAGCACTGTCTTGGCCATTTCTGCGCCAACACCATGCATGGCGGTATAGGCCAGGCTCACCCTTTCGGGCGCCGTTTTGTGCTGCAACACATCGGCATGGAACACACCGCGGCGATAGTCCTGATAGAAATCATCCTGCAGCCAAATGAGTTTACCCTGCTTGGTGGCTTCACTCTGCTCCAGCCAAGGCAGCTCTTCGTTGGCAGCCTTATCTATGCAGGCAGCAATACCTGAGTCATGTGGCGGAATGATCTGCGCGCCGTTACCCCAATAGACCTTGTAGCCATTGTATTGCGGCGGGTTATGGCTGGCGGTCACTACGATGCCGGCGGCAGCTTCAAAGTGTTTCACCCCAAAGGCTACCAGCGGCGTGGCGGCCACTTTGGCGGTGAGTCGCACCTTAATCCCCATGGCGGTCAACACGCTGGCGGCATCATGGGCGAAGGTACGTGAATCATGGCGGCCATCGAAACCTATCACCACACCGCGGCTGGCGGCATCTTTAACCTGGGCGAGCAGATACTGCCCCAGGCCCGCTGTGGTTTGGCGGATAACCAAACGGTTCATCCGCATTGGACCGGCGCCGACCACGCCCCTGAGACCGGCGGTGCCGAAGGCCAAACGGCCGGCAAAGCGGGCGGCCAATTCAGTTTCATTGCCTTCGGCTTTAAGACTCAACAGCTCATCCCGAGTTTTAGGGTCGGGATCTATGTCCAGCCAATGTTTCAGTTGCAGCTCCAGATGAGTATTCATAGGTGGCCTCTTTGATAATCAGTTTCATTCCAAAGTAAGAAAAACTCAGGTCCGCGACAAGTGAATTTGCATTAATTTTATGATTTTGTTCGAACTTTAAAGCAGCCCCTCCTACTTAAGTCAGTCCTTTGCCATCAGTATGGCTAGTTTGCAGCGGCAACGAGAACTCTTGTAGAGCGGCTCCCGGCTTGATTTAGCTTGGCTTAAATTTCTGCTTCATATCGGAGTTGGCTTCTCAGCAGATTGATACCGGCATTTCAGCGGGACATATTGATGGAGATAACGTTATTGAAGATCTCCTTGTCAAATTGCTGCTCCAGTTGTTGCCGCCAGGGCATGGGACAAACACGCACCAGGAAGAACTGTTCCCGGGAGGTATCTGTCACAAATGCCATGCCGTGCTGCATCAATTCATAGTGGATATCATGGACAAACACCATGGAGAAATTCTGCCTGCCGGTAAGCTGGTTGATATCCTCACGGCTCATGCTGACCCCATGCTCTACCTGCTCGAAACGCTTGTAAAGCCAGTCGGCAAACTCTTTGGCACTGACCATAGACATAATCCCATTCCTTATAGAAGTTTGAGTCACTCAAAGCGCTGTCAGCCGTTCGAGTACCAGCCGGATTGGCGATAGCATAGTGATTCTATGGCGAGTCAGGTTAGGCGGTCATCGACTGGCCATATCCATAAACTATAGTCGAGCCCGGAGTGCCGGGGAGATGAATGGCAACCCGCCTGAAACAGTCGCAGAGTTCACAGACAAAGCCCAAATGTAAAAACGCCCCACAAACCTGATTGCGGGGCGTTTTGTCAAATAGCCAAGTAGGCCGTTAAAGGATCAGAGCTTGAAAATATTGTCTTCCGAGTCCCGGTCCACCAGCTTGATGAAGGGATCGACCCCGACATAGGCAGGTTTTTCGCTCAGCACCAGTTCGAGATGATTCTCTCCGCTCTTGAGCCGATATTTGTGCAGCGACAACACCTGATCATCCTGTTTGAGCTTGTCCGGGTTAACCTTGAAGGCGCCTATATCAATCCACTCGTCCAGCGGTACCTCCTGCTCAGCGCCCTTCTCTGAAGCGACCCGGCGTTGGGCATAGATATCCAGACTGACTTTAAACTGGCCTTCCGGCGTTTCGGTTACCTTGGCCTCGGTCAGACGCAGGTCATAGAGGCTGATCTCAGAGAAGGAGTCCTCAATGAAACGCGCCTCGGCGCCGTCCGTATCCCGCTTCAGATAGCTGAGCAGGTCCAGAGTGGTCGGGAAAGGATCGCCGCGGAACTTGTAGCGCTCAAGGAATGCCTTCAAATTGGCATTGAGCCGTTCTTCACCCAGGCGGTCACGGATCCCCATCATGATCACCGAGCCCTTCTGATAATGGATATAGCCCTGCCCTTCACTGCGCAGTAGCGGTTGCTCGCCCTTGCTTTCCGATGAGCGACCTCGCAGGTAGCGGTCAAGCTCATACTTGAGGAATCGGCGCAGCATCTGCGGGCCATACTTGTGCTCCATCACCATCAGCGCCGAGTATTGTGACAGGCTCTCGGAGATAACCGCACTGCCCTGTACATCGGCAGCGCCAACCTGATGCCCCCACCACTGGTGTGCCACTTCGTGGGCCGTCACATAATAGACGGGGTCAATATTGTCCGAGTTGCGCAGGTCGGTGATAAAGCCGATACGCTCAGAGTAAGGCACAGTGTTGGCAAAACTCTGGGCAAAGGAGCGATAACCGGGAAACTCTACTATACGCAGTTGCTTGTGTTGATAGGGACCAAAAGCCTGGGTGTAATAGTCGATAGAGTCTTTCACCGACTCTATCATTCGCTCCACGTTCCAATAGTGGGCCGAATGGTAGTACACCTCGATCACTATGCCCTTGTACTTCTGCCGGTCCACTTCGAAACGTCCGGAGAGGATCGAATAGAAGTTAACCATGGGGCTATCCATCTTGTAATGGAAGAAGTTGCGACCATTTTCACGCCATTGCCGCTGCAGGTATCCGGGCACCAGTGCCATCTGCTGGCCTGAGGTGGAAACCGTGGCTTCAAAGTCGATAAAGTCGCCGTCTACGCCAAAGAAGTTCTGCCGATAAAAGCGCGTGTCTTCCAGCTTATTGGCTCTTGGTTTGTCTTCAAGACCACGTTTCTCACGCTCGTGGCGATCGCTGAGTTCATAGCCTTCCTGATACCCAAACTGAGGCAGCAGCTCGATATTATTGATAAAGGTGCCGTTTTCGACCACAGACAGATCGAAGTTGGACTCTTCAACCCCTTGGGTTTCCCGAATCAAATGAATGCGGCCGCTGATTTTCTCCCCCGGCGGCAACGGCTTGTCAAACACCAGCCAACTGACATTGAACTTATCGTCAAACTCGCCCAGAGTTGCCCCTGGCAAGGTGATGCTGAGATCTTCCGCGCGGGTGTGGGACGGCAGACTAACCAGCAATTTGCTTATCGGCTTGTCCTGTTTGTTAACCCAATCAAGCTTGATATCTGCCTCGATTCGCCGTGACTCGGGATAGATATCAATGTCGGCCTTGACCGCAGTGGTCGTCAGCACGGGCAAAGACGCATACTGCTTGAATTTCTTCTCATAGTCGGCGCGCAGGTCGGTTTCCTCATCATTGGTATAGTAATGATTGACCACCTTGGTCTGGTAGAAGAGATAGCTGCCGCTGGCAACAAACAGCAGTACCCCAAAGGCCGCCAGCAAGCGTCCCTTGGTCCCCAGCTGACCGCCCAGCAGGGCAAACCTGTGTTTCAGAGACTGTTTCGGCCCCCTGTGATAGAGGCCATAACCCAGCACAAACAGCAGCAGTGAGAAACCGCCCCAATAGAGCATATACAGGCTGTGGCTCAAGAGTCCCCAGCCGTAACCGTTCATATCCGAATAGGCCAGATAAGGAGAAGCGCCGAAGTTGTACAGCGAATGGCCGAATCCCCAACTGGCCATCACAAAGGTCGTCAGGTAGTAGGCGACAAACAGTCCCATACCGGCATACTTGTTCGGGCTGAGCACCTGAAAGAAGAACGCCAGAACCGCCGACATCAGCAGTGGCAACAGATAGTAGAAGCCCAACCTGATGGCGTATTGAGCCAGTTCGAGATTGTACTGCCCCTTGATCAGTTGGAAAGTAATTGTGGTCAGGGTCGCCAACAGGTACAGAAGCGCCATCACCAACACCACAGCCACCAGTTTGGAGGTCCAGAACACCAGATTCGGCACCGGCAGACTGTCGACTATGTCCCCCATTCCGGAGTTGCGCTCACGCCAGACAATCTCGGCGCTGTAGTAGATGAGTACTATCACCATCAGCAAGCCGGTGGCCCCGGCAATATTATCGACCATGTCTTGGGTCAGCGGCCAATTGGAGGTACCGTACCAACCAAAATCACCGAACATGGGTCCGACCAGGTTAAAGACGGTGAGCAGTCCCAAAATCACAAATGGTGCTGTGTAGAGCACCTGGCGGATTTCAAAGCCGACTCGGGCCTTGAACTGTGCCGAAGTAGATGGCGAGCTTGCGCGGCTCAGTTGCTGCAAGGGCTGCAATGCCGGGGTTGCAGACTGCTTGCCGGAGCGTTTGTCCTTCTTGCGAGTAAGTGTTGGTTGGCGCCAGACCTTGGCGACAAGCAGCAAGATGACCGCCAGAGAAAGCCACATGGCGCGGTTGCTGAGCATAACACCGGTCAGCTCCACCAACTGGGTGTTTTTCTCGGCTATGGTCCAGTAACGGGTAACGTCGGCAAAGGTGCGCAGTGCAAAGGGATCCAACATGGCCGCCAGCGTGCGAAACTGGGGCTGACTGGCCAGTTCGCCGGTGAGGTTGTAGATAATAAGCAGTGCTACGGCTGTCAGATACAAACCCATCATGGAGCGAAAACGGCTGGCCATGGCATAAAACAGCGCCGATATCAGCAGCAGGCTCGGCGCGGCCAACAGCAACAAGGGCAGCAGATAATAGCTGAGCCGATTTTCACCGAAACGGCTGGCATCGACCCAAGGCATAAAAGAGCCGAGCCACATCGCCAGCGGCACCATGGAAAACACCGCCATGACCACCAGATAACTGCCGAAAAAACGCCCCAACTGATAGGCCAGCGGAGTCAGCGGTTTGGAATAGATCAGTTCCTCCATCCCGTGCTGCTGGTTGCGCACCGCTGTACTACCGACAAAGTTGACCACGGCAAACATGGAGATAAAGCTCATGATCAGCAGGGTCTGGGCAATGCTGAAGGGGCTGTTCTTCAGCACCTCACCGCCACCACCTATCTGCACATTGTTGGATACAACGGATAGAAAGCTGATTAAAAACAACAGCAAAGAAACAACATAAAAAGATGGCTGCCGCAGATAGTAGCGCCATTCAAAGCGTAACATGGAAACAAACATGGGCAGTTCCTCAGGCAGCCTGAACCGGCTTGCTGTTGCGGTGGCGATACAGGGTGCTGAAATAAAGATCTTCCAACCCCGGCGTTGCCTGAGTAAAACCTTCCGGCGCCGAATCGGCCCAGACATGCAGCACAGTGCGGCCGGCAAACAGGCGTTTGGCAATCACATTGAGCTGTTGTTCAAGCTCGCTGGCCTCGGCCTGGCTGACGGTGCGAGTCCAAATTTTTTGCTCCAAAGAGACCACCAACTCCATGGGATTGCCCTGCAGCAGGATCTGACCACCGGCGAGCACCGCCATATTGGCGCAAAGCTCCGAGACATCTTCCACTATATGGGTCGAGAGGATAATCACCTTCTCTTCCCCCAGGCTCACCAACAAGTTGTGGAAACGGTTGCGCTCCTCAGGATCCAAGCCGGCGGTGGGTTCGTCGACAATCAACAGCTTAGGGTCGCCAAGCAGCGCCTGCGCAATCCCGAAACGTTGACGCATACCGCCGGAAAAACCGCTGACCGCCTTGTTCTTGTGTTGATAAAGGTTGGTGTGTGCCAGTAAGCCATCCACCATCTCACGCCGCTCACCCTTGTTGTTGATCCCTTTGAGAATAGCCAGGTGATCGAGCAAGTCCCAGGCGCTGATCCTGGGGTAAACGTTAAAATCCTGCGGCAGATACCCCAGGGTCTGACGCAATTTTTGCGGCTGTTTGAGAATGTCTATGCCGTCGAAACTAATGCTGCCGCTATCGGCACTTTGCAATGCGGCTATGGTGCGCATCAAAGAGGATTTGCCTGCACCGTTGGGGCCGAGCAGACCAAACATCCCTTTGTCTACCTGTAGATTTACATTATCCAGTGCCTTAACACCGTTGTCATAGGTCTTGCTTAGGGCTTCGATACTGAGCATAGTTTCCTCATGCCGGAGAGATAAATGAATACCAAGCTAGCATGATTTAAACATTACAACTTGCAAAATTTGTAACAAAGATTCAAACATTTAACATACTTTGTTCGCTAACGCCGATAACCTTTTGCTGTACAGTTTCTCAGCGGCGCAGAGATGCCGCCAGTGATAGATTGCAATATGTGCGGTACTTTGGTGCAGTACTTTGGCTCGACTAAAAGGCCTTCACTTGCTGCAGTTTCAACCCATTGAAATCCTGCAGCCCTGTGAGTCTCGGCCCCTGGTAAACCAGGCTATCTTTTGCTCCGGCAGCAAAGGCAAGTTCCTGCAAGGCGCGCTCTTCTATCATGGTCAGGCCACCGGCATATTCGTCGCTTGGCTGGATGATAAGCAAAGGCGCCTTGGCAAAAAGTTTTCGCGGTAGTACCCGCTTAACCAGCTGTTTGAGCAGGATTTCGGCCAGGTAAAAGTCCGCCAACGGGGTACGGACATGTTCGAAGGGATTGAGGCATTTCACTCCCTTGGTCGCGGCCAGTCGCCGCGCTTCATCGCCCACTGCCAACAGCTTGAAACTGCCCTTGTTATCCTGCTGCACTGCCACCTCAGGAATGGTCTCAAGACTGACTTGCCCCAGACTATGGCGACTGTCGGCAAGGGTGAGCCTGATACGTTTGGCGTTGAACTCGATATAAATAAGCGCCGGCTTTGTGCCGGACAACAGCGAAAACATGTTATTTCCTTATGATTTTCTTGAGCTAGTGGCCAAGAGAGCGCTTTAGCTTATTCATCCCCTGCTCCATACTGACGATGACCTTGTAATCCAAGTCGCGCTTGGCGGCTGAGATGTCGTAGTAGTGGCTGCAGGAAAGCTGTTTGGCGACAAAGCGGGTCATCAGCGGCTCCTGCTTGATAGCCAGCAGTCGGTATATTCCTTCGAGCATGGCGCCAATGACGTAGGCCAGAGTGGCCGGTACCCGCTTTTCCACCGCGGGTAAGTTGTCACAGGCAAGAATGCTGTCGAGCATGGCCGCCATAGTAAGGGGCTGATCGTTACTGACAAAATAGGCCTTGCCATTGCAGCGACAAGGTTCAGCCAGCAGGCTCCTGGCCGCGCTCAGGTGGGCAAAGGCGGCATTATCGATATAAATGGTGTCCACCAACTTATCGTCATGACCCACCAACTTGAGCCGACCCTTGCGGCCTCGCTCCAGCACGCGGGGCACCAGATGAGGATCGCCAGGCCCCCAAATCAGGTGCGGCCGAATGGCCACTGTCTTCAAGCCGTTTTGGGCGCTGGCCAGCACCAACTCTTCCGCTTCCGACTTGGAGGCGCCGTAATGGTTGAGATAACGCCTGGCGTAGGGAACGGATTCATCGATACCGGCCTCATCCTTGCCATCGAAGGTGACACTCGGCGTGCTGGTATAGACCAGATAACCAATCCCCAATTCACGGGCGCAGGCGATGATGTTTTCGGTCCCCAACACATTGGGGCGAAAATAGCTCGCTCTGCTGCCCCAGACTCCGGCCTTGGAGGCAACGTGAAAGATAAGCTCACAGCCATCGAGGGCTTGTTTCAGTGCCTGCTTGTCGCAAATATCGGCGCGCACCATGGTAGCGCCCATGGCCTCGAGCGCCGGATAATGGCCCCTGGCCACCCCCACTACCTGAATACCGGCAGCCAGCAGCGGCCGACATATGGCCTCTCCCAAAAAGCCTCCGGCGCCTGTCACCAATACCCGCTTGACTCGGGTCGCAAGTTCCCGGGCCAGCGCCAACAGCTCGGGATGAAGTTCATCATGCCCGGTTTCTTGTGACAAAGCCGCTGTCTCTTGTAATAAAGCCGCGGGCAAATCCTGCGATGAGGCTATTGACTCAGATGATTGAGATTGCGGTGCTGATGTGGCCATAGTGGTTTTCTGTCTCTGTTATCTATTTTGGTTTTCAGCGGTTTCCATCCAACTGTTTTTGCGCCCAAACGGCAAGTTGCTCGCGGAATATCTTGGCATTGTGGCGCACATCCATGGGAAATCCCGGATGCAACATAAAATGCCTGATGCCCCGGGTCAGTGGCTGCTTGTCGGCAAGAGCCTGCAACTCGGTAAACAGCTGTTGCTGCTCGGCTGGCGACAGGGATTGCTCAAGCTCGATGCAGATAAGCGGCGCTTTTTCGGGCACTGTGCTATCAGGGGAAGTGCTCTCAAGGAAAGCGCTCTCTTGGACTGTCCCCCCGCCGCCAGGCTTATTCTGCATCAGTTCAACGCCAACCAGTGCCGAACGTTTAACCTGAGGATGGGTATTGAAAATTCGCTCACAGGGAATAGACAGATAGCGCTTTTGCAGCTCACCGTCCTGAATGACATCCACTCTGTGGGCCTTGCGGCCACACATCCATAAACGGCCCTCGGCATCAAGATAACCGAGATCGCCCATCCGGTGCAGTTGCCGGCCTTTATAGGCAATCTTGGCCTGTTTGTTGGCGCCTTCACGGCGATAGTAGCTCTGGTTGACCACAGCGCCGTCAACGACGATTTCGCCTATCTCCCCCGTCGCCAACTCAAGAGTCGGCGACCAGCTGTCGATGGCCTCTTCACTGATCCCTATGATACTGACCCTTATTCCGGATACCGGCTTACCAACACAGATGCCGCCGCCCTTGTCGGTGATGGCGGCGGTGGCGCCAAGCGCCTTGCTGCCAACCATGGAGACTGGCAGGGATTCGGTGGCGCCATAGGAGTTGAGCACTTCGACATCCTCGGCCAACATGGCGGAGAAACGCGCTATCGCCTTGGGATCGGCCGGCGCGCCGGCCGATATCACCCGCTTCAGGCTATGCAGCCGGCGCCCGTTTCCGCCGCGTCCCAAACGGTCGAGCAAGGCGGGGTTCACGAACATATTGCTGCAGGCATAGTGCTCTATGGCGGCAAACAAGTTTTCCGGTCTGGCGGTTATCGGTTTGCTGGCATCCATTTCAGGCACTATCGATGCCATCCCCAGCGCCGGTCCAAAGAGGGCAAATAGCGGGAAGGTCGACAGATCCCGCTCGCCGGGACGAATGCCATAGTCATTTTGCAGCGCGGTTATCTGCGCCTCAAACATACCGTGGCTGTAGACCACGCCTTTGGGAGTGCCGGTGCTGCCACTGGTAAACAAGATGGCCGCCATCTGCTGCGCGCCGAGCTGCGCCATGGGAAATGTGACTGACTCTGGTGCCCTGGCCAACAAACGGCTGACACTGCTGCCACCCCAAGGAGGGTTACGGCCAAGAAAGCCTTCACCTGCCGTCAGCAACAAGCGGATACTGGGTTTGCCCCAACCGAACAGCAATCTGGCCACATGGGCCTTGGGGATCCCGATAAAGGCGTCGGGTTCGGCTTCGGCCAGACACTGCTTGAGCTTGGCGATCCCCATACCTGGGTCCACCATCACAGGGATGATCCCCGCCTTGAACAGGGCAAAGGTAAGCACAAAAAACTCTATCCCCGGAGTCACCATAAGCACAGCTTTCATCCCGGGTTTGAAGCCATAGTCGAGCAAAGCGCTGGCAAGCCGGTCGCTGTCGCTGTCCAGGGTCTTGAAATCAAGCTCCTGGTAACTGAACTTACCACCGCAGCGGCGCTGCACGGCAACCGCCAAGTCCTCGCTCTGGTTAATGGCCGCCTGCTTCAGGTGGCGACACAGGTTGTGCCCCTTGGCGGAGTTTGCCTCCGGGGCCTGTTCATTTGCGGCCACTTGCGAGTCTTCGGCGGGTGGGAACATCTCAGTCAGCGCTCCCGGCTGAGGTTGTTTCCGCCGATGCCTTTTCTTCAGGGTTAGATGTTTGTTCGTCGGCGCTTTTGGCCACTGCCGTTTTAGCGATAAAGCGGCGAATATGGGCTATCACCTCATCACTGGCGTCTTCAAGAATATAATGGCCGCAGTCAGCAAAGGCGTGCAGCTCGGCTTTGGGCAAGCGCTGCTGCCAACCTTCAAGGAAGTGCCGGTCAAAGACAAAGTCCTTGAGACCCCAAAGAATAATAGTCGGCACCTGGGTAAACTGCTGCAAACTGGCATCAATCGACTGTACCAAGTCCCAGTTTCTGTCACCGGGCTTGAGCGGAATATCCTGAACAAACCTCAAAGTCGAGATTCGATTTTGCCAGGAGTTGAATGGTGCCACGTAGGCACGGCGCACATCCGCGGCCATGGGCGCACGTTTAACTCCCACATAGGAAGCGGCGGATGAGAAGGCATTGAAGCCTCGCACCAGCAGGGTGCCAAGCGCAGTATCGCGGCAGATTTTCAGCGCCAGCGGCAAGGGCTTGCTCTTTGGCAAACCGAAGGCGGCGGTATTGAGCAGCACCAGGCGTTTAATCCTCTCGGGATAGCGGGCGGCATAGCCCATGCCTATCATGCCGCCCCAGTCATGCAGCACCAGTGTGATATTGCTGCGAATATCCAGACTGTCCAGCAGTGCTTCCAGATCGTCGATACGCTGCGCCAGAGTGTAGTCATAGGCATCATCGCCCGGTTTGTCGGACAAGCCGCAACCTATATGATCCGGCACCACACATTCATATTGGTCGCTTAACGCCTGCACCAGGTTACGGTAGTAAAAAGACCAGCTGGGGTTACCGTGCACCATCACCACGGCATCGGGGCGTTGGCCGTTAATCCCGGCGGGTTTTTCATGCACATAATGCAGTTTGTGGCCGCCGAGCGTGATGAAATGACGCTTGAACGGGAAGAGTGTATCTAGGGTGGCCATTGGCTATCCTGTTGTTAATTTTGGTTATTTAGGCACTATTCTAATGGGCCCTGTCGAATGGGCATTGTCTAAAACCTGTATCAAGGGCTTACCAGCGCAGCCCCAGCATCATGCAGTTGAGTCCCGAGCCTATGCCAAGAAAGCTCACCCGGTCGCCTGCCTGCAAAAAGCCTTCACCGTGGGCCAGCGCCGCCGACACAGGCAAAGAGACAGTGCCCATATTGCCAAGGCGGGCAAAGGTGGGAAACTCTTTGTGCTCGGCAATGCCCAGGGCGCCCAGTACTTGCTTTCGGTTGGCAGCCCCCACCTGATGACAGATAACCTTATCCACCTGTCCGGCAAGCCACTGGCGCTGCTGCAAAAACTGCTCCCAGGTCTGGCGCGCCAGCTCCACCCCCTCCTTCAAAAGGGCAACGGCATCTGTGCGCATCACTTCGCGGTAGAGGCGGTTACCGACCTCGACAAAACCCCACTGACACATCTGATGATGCTCCGGCGCCGCCAACTGACTGGCACCGAGCAACTGATGCTTGCGGGAGGTGGTAAGCGGCAAGCTGCCATCCGTGAGGATAACGGCCACGGCACCTGAGCCGCCGGTCAGGGTGGCCAGAGAAGCCGCAAAGTTTGCCATGCTGGGTTCAGCCAGCATCTGCTCTATGGACGCCTCGACTATCTCCCGGGATGATTCACAGGACACCACCATACCGGCGCGGATCTGCCCCAGTTCTATACGGTTGGCCACATCCAGAATACCGGACAGGACTCCCAGGCAGGCGTTGCTGATATCAAAAACGGCGCAGTCGCGCCCGATACCTATGGCAGAAGCCACAGCACAGGCCGTGGCCGGCTCATGCTGATCACGGCACACGCCGGTGTAAACCAAGGCGCCCAGTTGTTTGGGCTCCAGCCCAGTCTCGGCCAGCGCCTTTTGGGCGGCGCACACTGCACCTTGGGAAACCTTGAAGCCCTTGGGCCACCAACGACGCTCCTCAATGCCCGTCAGGGCAGCGAGTTGCCCAATAGGGATACGAAACTTTTGATAAAGCGGCGCAAGCCGGGATTCCAACTCGCGGCTGGACACCATTTCCGGCGCCAACTCATAAGCCAGACTATTGATATACACACGGGAATAATTCATGAAAAGCCAATCGCTCTCTCGGGCGCTCTGTGCCCTTGTTATCTTTTGGGGTCGTGATAATTAAGTCTTATGCCCCAGGCTGGCGTCATTTGACCAAGAAACGCCGGGGTATTCAATAAAAAACGCATTAAGCCGGTACTTGGCGCCGACTAATTCCCCGCTTGAGAGACATCTCTGTCCAAGCGGGCGTTGTTGTTTCATTTATCGGCTACCAGGCAACCAGGCATGGATTAAGGCATTGCGCGGCGTGGTGGCCTGCTCACAAAAGGCGCCTAGCTGCACCCGGTAACCGGCCTCCAACAGGAAACAGACCCTATCGAGCAGCAGATACCGTTCAATAACCGGCCGAAACAGATGTGCCGCCAAGTCAATACGGGCGGTTAATCTGCGCCTTTGCTCCCCCAAGCGCTGATAGGCGGCAAAATCCACCGCCTCAGGCAATAGCACTCCCTTTTGCGCCGCGGCCCAAAGACAGAAGTCCTTGAAGCTGCCGGACAGCTGACTCTGCCGTACCGCAGGCAGTGGCAGATAAGTGTCCTGAGCACGCACTTCACGCTGCAGACTATCGAATCCGAGCCGCCAACTGACCTCTTTGATCCTGTCGGCGCGCGCCTTTTGATTGGCAATAACACTGTGATTAAGCGGCAGTTGCAGCGCCGTCTTATCCAGTCGCAGCGCCTGCTCTTGGGCACTTTGACTCAAGGGAGTGATATTGCCGGAGGGCAAGAGGTGATAACAACAAGGGGAAACCGAGACCACAGCGGTACCACTTGCAACCGCGCGGCGCAGCAGCGTCAGGTGCAGCTCGCCGCAGGCATGCAGCGCAATAGCATGCTGCTTGGGCTTGAGATAACAAGGCTCGTCGGCAAAGGCATCGGCACAGACAAATTGCTGCGGCAAGTTACGTTTTTTTGCCGCTAGCTCGCCGGCTTCGCACAAAGATGCTTGCAACTCCAGGCTCAATACCGCCTTGCCGCTCAAGGCGCTGAGCAGGCGCCCGAGATGCCCTTTTCCGGCGCACCACTCCAATAAAGGAAAGGGGTTGTTATGGGTGGCTATGGTATTGGCAAAGCGGCTTATCTGCTGCCATTTTCGGCCCTTTATACCGGCACTGAGCCGGGCCTCGGTTGACGCGCAGAGCTTAGGTTGGTCGTTATCCTTTTCAGGTGCCGGATAATCAAAGAGGTGCCAGGCAAAGTGTCTCTTGTCCCACAGGGCCAATTCCTGCTCGCTCAAGTCTGCAACCAAGGCCGGCCAGAGGGTTGCCAACAACAATGACTGACTGGCATCCACAGTCTCGAGCGCATCGTCATCAATAGCCCAGAGCGCTGCGGCCAGCTTGGCAAAGCGCTGCTGCCAGGGAAGCTTGTGGTGCTCGAAACTCCTGACACTCCAAAGCGCGCGGCTTGAGAGCAACAATTGACTGAGCTGTCGAAGCTCTGCTTTCACCTCGGGCAAGCTGCAATCAACTGCCGTCAGCCGGGTTTCAACCCTGCCAGCCACTGGCTCGGCTTGCCGGGGGGAATTCTGTTGGCAGTCACACATTTTACTGGCCCGATTAACTTAAAGGGGTCGCATTATAGCCCCTGGTTGCCTTTGAGGAAAATAGCGCCACCCAAGCAGGAAACAGGGGCAAAGCCTGCGAAAAAGCTGGGGTTGAGTCTCCCGCTTGCTGATAGCTTTACAGCCAAGGGGAAAAGCCAGCAGTAAGGACTAATTCACATAACAATTTGATTAAAAGTGGATTATTGTTTCAATAAACTATGTCTAAAGCCCGAATTATCATCTTTCCTGGCGGCCTGGCAACGAAAGCTGCCGCCGCTATTTTCAGGTATAAATCCGCTCAAAGCTGTTACCTTTGCACCTGCCGCAATAGACTGATGTACCCAAGCTGACAAAACAATCGAACCAACTCAATCTAACGAACTCAATCTAACGAAATGGTCGAGTGAAATTGGTAGAGCGAAATCAATCGCGCCAATTCATGGCGCTACACTCCGCCGCTGAACAGAATATTGATAAGAAGGGTGTTGAATGATCCAATCTCCCTGTGTGGCGCGCTGCGGCCTCAATGAAGACGACTTTTGTATGGGCTGCCTGCGCCATATAGATGAAATCGTCAATTGGAGCCGTTGCCCGGATGAAGAGAAACGCGCCATTATTGCCAAACTCCCGGAGCGAAAACGCGCCTTTTCGGGCATGGAAAACAGCGGCATTATCAGCAGAACCAAATACCTCGAGGCAGAGGCCAGGCTTGGGCGCAGCGACAAGAGCAATGCAAGCAAAAAAGAGTGATACAGCTTTAAGCGTTCAAGGCAACTAAGCCTTCATAAAGAAAAAGACCGCAATCGCGGTCTTTTTGGAATTTATGGATCACTCAGTCATTACTGCTCTGAGCTGACATTCCCAAGGGAACTGGCGGCACCGCCATTACCGTTGTGGGAATGGTGAGTTTCTGTGAGGCGACGCATCAGCGGCAATACTGCCAGCGCGATAAAGGTACAAACCAGCGCCGCTATCCCCAACTTGTTGAACAAGCTGGTGTAGATGGGCAGAGTCTCAAGCGGATCGGTTATGTTCTTCGGCACACTGGCGAAGTTGGCCACCACACCACCCAGATACTGAGAGATGCCCGAGGCGACAAAGTAAGCCCCCATCATAAAGCCCCCCATGCGCTCAGGTACGTAACGGGCAATCATAGCCAAGCCCAAACCACTGACCAGCAGCTCACCGAGTGAGTATGCGCCGTAACCCCAGATCATCACCCAGGAAGAGGTCTTGCCATCGACGGCGAACATACCGGCGAAGCTGTAGATGAAGAAACCCAGCGCCACTACGGCAAAGCCCAGTGCGAACTTGGCGGCGATGGAAATATCCTTGTTGTTACGTCCGGCAGAGGCATAAACCCAGGCCAGTACAGGACTGAGCAACATGATCCAGATAGGGTTCAAGGCCTGGAACTGCGCCGGTGACCAGGTCCACAGATCGATACCAAAGGCCTGGAAGTTCCAGTCGACGTTACGCAGGGCAAACAGCGCCAGCGAGGTAGACATCTGTTGGTAAAACACAAAGAAGAATACGGTTTGTACCGTCAGAACCAAGGCGGCTATCAAACCGGCCCGTTCACTGGTTTCACTGTTTTTAATCAAGTAGATAAAGATACCGAGTACGGCGGCACCAGCTGTGTAAACAAAGGCGCGGGCCACATCTTCATATTCGAGGATAAAGGCTGAAGCCACTACAGACAGGGCCGCCAGGCCGAGTACCGCAAACAGCTTATTCATTTCCACTGGACGGGTATCCGGCTCCGAGCCATAGTTGGCCAGAGTCTTACGCATCATGGCGTAGTTACCCAGGCCTACCAGTAGGCCCACGCAGCAGACGGCGAAAGCCGCATGCCAGCCAAATTCATTGCCATAGTTGGCGTTGACGTAATCTTTAATCCAGGGAGTCAACAACATGGAGAAGGTGGAACCTACGTTCACCGCCATGTAGTAAATGGTAAAGGCGCTGTCTATCTTGGAGTCGTCCCCTTCATAGATTTTGCGCACCAGGTTACCGGCATTGGGTTTGAACAAACCGTTACCGACAACGATTACCCCAAGGGCCGAAAACAGGAACCAGGTGTTTTCGGTCGGCACTGTCATCAAGGCATAACCCAATGACAGAATACCGGCACCTAGCAACATGGTGCGCTTGGTACCGAGAATTTTATCCCCGACCCAGCCACCAATCGCCGGCGACACATAAATCAATGCGGCACAGGCACTCCATACCAGGTTGGCGCGACTGTCCTCAAACCCTAGACGCTGTACCATGAAGTACACGATAAGCGCCTGCATACCGTAATAACCGAAACGTTCCCATAGCTCGATAAGTGACACAGTCATAAAAGAATGCGTCTTGCTTACCTTAGGAGACCCTAATGTCATTTTGCTTGCTTCCATCTTGATTTGAAATAATTGTCAGACGAGTATAAGACTGCTGGCCGCACAATCCAACGCAAACTCTGGGGCAAAACACACTTTGTCGCAATTCTCCTACTCAGCTCAAATTCCATTGGCGAATTTTTCAACAAAACACTTACCTTCAGTGGGTAAAACGGAGCAAACCCAGCTGCCACAGGGGTTTCCACTAATTAATGAGAATTCTTATCAGTTCCAAAATCACCACCAAGGCGACTTGAAAACAGCATTTATCAGCGCCTATGACATAAAAAAACCGTCCTTGAATGGACGGTTTTTGCATTGAATGGCTTAAGCCTTATCAGGCCTTCCCAAAAGAAGCGGTCAATCTTTGGCCGCCATTCTCGCCTTGAGATCGGCAAAAGGATTAAAGGTGGCCGGCGCCTGTTTGGCTTCACTGGTGTCGCCGTACTGCACCAGTTCTTCAAACCTGGAGTGCTCGTTGTCATGGCAGTAGAGACACAACAGCTCCCAGTTGGAACCGTCTGAAGGGTTGTTGTCGTGATTGTGATCTCTGTGATGCACAGTCAACTCACGCAAGTTCTTGTGGGTAAACTCCCTGGCACAGCGGCCACAAACCCAGGGATAAAGCTTGAGCGCCTGCTCCCGATAGCCTTTTTCACGACTTGCCTGATACTCACGGGCCTGCGCCAGCACCCGATCCAATTTACTCTGTTCTGCCATCTTTCTTTTCCGGTGAACGGGCCCTTAAGGGCCCTCTACATATTCTGCGCTGGACAGATGCAGATAATGCAGGTGCTTCTCATACTGAGTCACCACATCTGCCTGGATCTGCTCTTCCGTATAACCCATCACATCATAATACTGTCCGCCGTGTTCGAGGAAGACTTCAACCCGGAAGTAGTTATTTTGTGACTCATCCTCAGCTTCTGCCTGAGTCTGATGGGTCACAGGCAGCGTAAAGGCGCGGATCCGCAAGCCATAGACAAAGGTCTGCACCTCTTCATTTTCGATGACCAACCTCACCCTGTCTTCATCGTACTGGAGATCGGCATTGATACCGCGGGACAAGAAGCCCTGAGAGACCTTGGACAGCGCCGGTGTCGCCACGTTGTCGACAAAGCGCCGCGCTTGCTCGTAGGAGGGATGCGACACCAACACATCTATCCTGTCTTCCCAGGACACGCTGGTTCTGGCGTACTGCACACTGGTGGTATGCAGCTGCACGCTGTTGATCTTGAGCCAGTCATCCTGCAACGCCTTGAACAGGCCAAAGCAGATAAGCAGCATCACCAACAAGAACGGCATGGCACTGGCAATCGCTGCCGTTTGCAGCGCCTGCAAGCCACCTGCGAGCAGCAGCACAGAGGCAACCACACCTTGCATCAGGGCCCAGAAGATCCGCTGCCATACAGGCGCATCGGCATCGCCGCCTGAGGTCAGGTTATCGATCACCAAAGAGCCTGAGTCCGACGAGGTCACAAAGAAGGTCACCACCAGACACACAGCGATGACTGACAGCAAACTGGAAAGCGGCAAGTGCTCGAAGAAGGTAAACAGGGCGACCGACACATCGGTAGAAACCGCGGTAGCCAGATATTCGGCGCCATGGTTCATGATGGCATCTATCGCCGAGTTACCGAAAACCGTCATCCACAGGAAGGTGAAACCACTGGGAACAAACAAAATCCCCACCAGGAACTCACGAATGGTGCGGCCGCGGGAGACCCGGGCGATAAAGGTACCGACAAAAGGTGACCAGGAGATCCACCAGCCCCAGTAGAGCAGAGTCCAGCCACCGAGCCAGTCATTCTTCTGCTCGTAGGCATAGAGGTTAAAGGTCTTGCTCACCAGCTCACTCAAATAGCTGCCGGTGTTTTGCACGAAAGACTGCAGCAGAGCAACCGTTGGACCAAACAGCAGTACTATCATCATCAGCACAAAAGCCAGCCCGAGGTTAAGCTCACTTAAACGCTTCACCCCTTTATCCAGGCCGGAAAACACAGAGCCGGTGGCGATAAGAGTGATACCTATGATCAGTGCCACCTGTACAGTGCTGCTGATAGGGAAAGAATCACCCAACAGATAGTTGAGTCCCGAGTTAACCTGCAATACCCCGAAGCCCAATGAGGTAGCCACACCAAACATGGTGCCAAGCACGGCAAAGGTGTCGACGCAGTGGCCTATGGGGCCATAAATACGTTCACCAATCAGAGGATAAAGGGCACTTCTTGGCAGCAGCGGCAGCTTATGCCGATAGCTGAAATAGGCCAGACTCAAGGCCACTACCGCATAGATGGCCCAGGCGTGAATACCCCAGTGGAAGAAGGTGATCTTCATCGCCTCTTTGGCGGCTTCAACTGTCTGGGGATCCGCGTCCGGCGGCGCCAGGTAGTGCATCACAGGCTCACCAACCCCAAAGAACATCAAGCCTATGCCCATACCGGCAGAGAACAGCATGGCGATCCAGCTCTTGTAGCTGTAATCCGGCTCGGCATGATCCGGCCCAAGCTTGATATCACCGAAGCGACTCACCATCACAAAGATGATGAATACCAGAAAAATGGCCACGCCCATGATGTAGAGCCAGCCGGCCTTCAACTCCAGCCAGGATTGAGCTGACTTAAATAGCTCCTGCGCTTCATTCGGCCAGACGGCACACACCAACACCATGAAGGCGATACAGAACACTGACGAAAAAAACACCGGAGGATTAATACTCGACTTAATCAAATTTTGCGCTCCTTTTTACGGATAAAACTGCGCTGCCTGCGATCAAGTTCCTAAGTTACCGCTGAACTCGGCCGGGGACAACGCTTATCCAAAGCCACACCAAAAGCTTATCGGGTGTTTATGTGCAGTGTGTGACACCCTTCCGCGGACAAGCTCTCGGCTTGATAAAAATGGAAGAGATAGGACCCACCGGGATCAAAGTGTTGGCGGGACAGACAAGATTACCGTGGCATATTGAATGGCAATCGACTCGGACACAAACTGCTACTTTTGGCAACAATCGGCGCTGATTATACACAAAAACGGACAAAATGGGGAGTCTCTGGCAACTCCCGCTCACAGAATCAGCCTTTTCCTACTCGCCGCTCTTGGGGGTTTGTGAAATACCCGCGGTCAGATTAAAGCGCATCGCCTCCTCGAATGACCAATCCACCATGATCAAGTCCTCTCGTTTGACCAGGCTGGTGACCCCGGCCATCTGGTAGGAGAGTTGAAACAGCACAGGCACCCAGTCCCCTTCGGGCAAGGCATCGAGCAGCGGCTGAGGCGGCTTGTCCGTCATAATAAAGCCGACCACAAAACCGCTGTTTGCCTGGCGCACCAATACTGTCTGCTGCGACTTGGGCTTACTGCCATCTCGGTTCATCAAAGAAGCAATATCGCGGATACTGCCATAGACAGACTTGAACAGGGGAAAACGCATCAACTGCCGTTCAATCCAGCTCCAGAGCCAAACGATGGGGCTGACGGAAAACAGTAAACCGGCAACAAATACCAAGGCTGTGACCAATATAAAACCGGCTCCGGTAAATACAGTGTCCATGCCCACCAGAGAGAAGAGTAACTTGCCCAGGCTGTCGAGAGATTCAAACAAGGACCAGAACAGCCAGAGACTAAGTGCCATAGGCAGCAGATTAAGCAAGCCGCGGATCAGGGTTTGTTTCATTGAATTCCTCTTGATATTTAAGACTGTATAGGGCGCAGGACAGAGGCTCAAAGGAAGGTTTCTCGGCTGCCCCTTCCCCAACAGGCGCTCAACTCTGTATCCTGACAGAGACGCAAATCGATAGCAAAATGTTGTGCATATTACCCCGGGAGGCCGCAGGGTCTCCCGGGTGCGACAAGGAGAATAACAGCATGCGCGTAACCCGACTGGATCACCTGGTGTTGACCGTCCGCGACATAGAGCAGAGTGTCGCCTTCTACCAAAAACTGGGCATGAAACGCCAAACCTTTGCCGATAACAGAACGGCGCTGCAATTTGGCGATCAGAAAATCAACCTGCACCAGCTTGGCCGCGAATATTACCCCAATGCCGCCAAAGCCCAAAGTGGTTCGGCGGACTTGTGCTTTATCACCTGTGGTTCACTCGAGGATGTTATGGCGCATCTCAGTGCCGTGGGTATCGACATCGAAGAGGGCCCCGTCGCCCGTACCGGCGCCACCGGCCCGATAGACTCAGTCTATATTCGCGATCCTGACGGCAACCTGATCGAGCTGGCAGAATACCGCGTTGACTAGGCTGGGCTTTGACGAGACTGCTTTGACTAAGTCCTATGTTGACTAAGTCCTATGTTGACCAAGTTCTCTGTTGACCAAGTATTCCGTTGACCAAGAGCTCCGTTGACCGGGCGGTGCAGCTAACCGAGCTGCACCAGCCTGCACAGGCACAAAAAAGCCGCTTGACTACAAGCGGCTTTCTCTAAGGCTCGCGGATAAGAGCTTAAAGCTCTTTTTCCATCTCCTCGTAGGAGACGTGGCGTACGTCTTTGCCCTTGACGTAGTAAATCACGTACTCACAGATGTTTTTGCAGCGGTCCCCTACCCGCTCAACCGCGCGGGCAGCCCAGAGCACATCCAGCACACCTGGGATAGAGCGGGGATCTTCCATCATGTAAGTCATCAACTGGCGAATGATGCCTTCATATTCCTTGTCCAGCTTGGCATCTTCCTTGTGCAGCTCCAGCGCCGAGTCGGCGTCCATCCGCGCCAATGCATCCAGGGTCGAGTGCAACATACGGGTGGCATGGCGCCCCATGGACTCAATGCTGACCAGCAGCGGCTGCTGATTATTGCTGCGCTTCTCCTGTGCCGCCTTGGCGATACGCACACAGGCATCGCCGATGCGCTCAAGATCGGCAATCGTCTTGGAGATGGCTATCACCAGACGCAAGTCACTGGCCGCAGGCTGACGCTTGGCAATGATACGGGTACACTCTTCATCTATCATCACCTCCATGCCGTTGACCTTGTGATCGCCCTCGATCACCTTCTGCGCCAACTCGGTATCCAGGCTGCCCAGGGCATCCAGCGCCTGTTCCAACTGCCGCTCTACCATACCGCCCATGGCCAGCACCCGGTTGCGGATATCTTCCAACTCGGCATTGAACTGGCCTGAGATATGTTTATTCAGGTTCTTGTTTTCCATTTGCTTCCCCTTGCTCGGACGCAGCGTTTATCAACCGTAGCGGCCGGTAATATAATCTTCGGTCTTACTCTGTTTTGGCGTGGTAAAGATAGTGTTGGTATCCGAGTACTCGATCAGCTCGCCCATATACATAAAGGCAGTCTGATCCGACACCCTGGCCGCCTGCTGCATGTTGTGCGTCACTATCACCACTGTGTACTTGGACTTGAGCTCTGTGATCAGCTCTTCGATAGTCAGGGTCGAGATAGGATCCAGCGCCGAAGTCGGCTCATCGAGCAGCAGGACTTCAGGCTCGATGGCTATCGCCCGGGCAATCACCAGACGCTGCTGCTGACCACCTGACAACCCGAAGGCGTTGTCATGCAGTCTGTCTTTCACTTCGTCCCAGATGGCGGCGCCGCGCAGTGAACGCTCACAGGCTTCATCCAGCTCACGGCGGTTACTCACGCCCTGCAGGCGCAGGCCATAGACGACATTTTCATAAATGGACTTGGGGAAAGGATTGGGGCGCTGGAACACCATGCCCACATTGCGTCTCAGCGCCGCAACATCGACTTTCTTGTCGTAGATGTTTTGGCCATGGAGCAAGATCTCCCCGTCGATATGGCAGTTATCCACCAGATCGTTCATCCGGTTGATACAGCGCAGCAAGGTTGACTTACCGCAACCACTGGGGCCGATGAAGGCGGTAACCTTCTTCTTGGGGATCTTCATGGAAACATCAAACAGCGCCTGCTTGTCACCATAGCGCAAATCCAGGTTACGGATCTCCAGCGCCGTCTCTTCGGCAGGCAGGTTCGCCAGATCCAGCGTCTCAGTATTCATTACCGATGAGTCTATCGAAATCATATTCTGTCCTATCACTTCAGGATAATCGTCAATTAGTGTTCAAGCGAGCGGTACTTTTCACGCAGATGGTTGCGCACGCTGATAGCCGTCAGGTTGAGTGCCACGATCACAGATACCAGCAGGAACGAGGTGGCATAGACCAAAGGCCTGGCAGCTTCTACGTTGGGGCTCTGGAAACCGACATCATAAATATGGAACCCGAGGTGCATGAACTTACGCTCAAGATGCACGAAGGGGAAATTCATATCCACAGGCAAGGTAGGCGCCAACTTGACCACCCCCACCAGCATCAAGGGTGCCACTTCGCCGGCGGCGCGGGCAACAGCCAGAATAAGCCCTGTCATAATCGCCGGGCTGGCCATGGGGATAATAATCCGCCACAGGGTTTCGGCCTTGGTGGCCCCCAGTGCCAGGCTGCCCTGACGCACTGAGCTTGGAATACGTGACAAGCCTTCCTCGGTGGAAACTATCACCACAGGCAGGGTCAGAATCGCCAAAGTCAGTGCCGACCAGATAACCCCGGGAGAGCCAAAGGTGGGCGACGGCAACGCCTCTGGATAGAACAGCTGATCCAGCGAGCCCCCCAACATATAGACAAAGAAGCCCAGACCAAACACCCCGTACACAATCGAAGGCACACCGGCGAGGTTGATCACCGCGATACGTATCATCTTGGTGATTGGCCCTTTCTTGGCGTATTCGTGCAGATAGATGGCGGCCACCACACCGAATGGTGTCACTATCACGGCCATAAGCAACACCATGAATACTGTGCCGAAAATCGCCGGAAACACCCCGCCCTCTGTGTTGGCTTCGCGGGGATCGTCACTGATAAAGCGTCCCAGACCAACAAACCAGTGGCCAACCTTGTCGATAAAGCCCATGCGGTTGACATAGCTGACATCGAGCACCGAATCCAGGCTGAGGGTCACTTCTTCGCCGCGCATGTCGCGTACTATCACAGAGTCACGCCCGGCTTGCTCACGCAGAGAGAACAGCTGCTTTTCCAATCCTTGATAATGCTGGTTCAGTTGCTGACGCTTGGACTCAAGCTCGGCCTTGCGCTCAGGCGTCAAGGCATCATCAAGCTCATAGCCACGTTCTTTGAGGCGCAGACGTTCCAGCTCATAGTTAACCGCGCCTATGTCCTGCTTCTGCAGTGCCATCGCCTGATCGGCCAGGTCCACTGCGCGCTCGATATGCTCCTCGAGTGAGTTCTGCACATCGCCACCGAGTTCCAGCCGCTGGCCCTTCTCAATCACGGCCACAGGGTAGCCGTAGAAGTTACCGTTCTTGGTACGCTCTATCATGGCCAAGCCTTCCGGGGTGGAGCGCGACACAATATCTGTCTCCAAAATCCAGCGGAAATCCAGGCCGACAAACTCACGGTTACCCGTCTTGACCAGATAACGGGTCACAAACTCACCCGGCTCTGAGTTGAAGTGGTAACCGGCGGATTTCAACCGCTCGGTCGGCACTTCTTCTCTGTCGTACAGCTCTCCTATCAGGGTGTAGCGCTGGCCTTTGTCATCCTGCATCTCCCACTGATAGATATCCGCGGGCCAGAAATAGCTCAGGCCACGCCAGGCGATGAGTAACAATAGCCCCAACACCGCAATCAAACTCAGGCTAACGGCGCCCCCTGTCATCCAGATCCAGGGAGAGCCTGATTTAAACCACTTACCCATTGCACAAACCCCTTAAGGTGATTGGCGAAACATCTAGTGTTCTATTCATAATTTCTCTCCCGTTACAGTGAGCTGTAGCGGTCGCGCAGACGCTGACGCACCACTTCGGCCACAGTGTTGAACAGGAAGGTAAAGATAAAGAGCACAAAGGCTGCGAGGAACAATACCCGGTAATGGGAGCTGCCGATGGCCGACTCCGGCATTTCCACCGCGATATTGGCCGCCAGGGTCCGCATCCCTTCAAACACGCTCCACTCCATGATGGCGGTGTTCCCCGTGGCCATGAGTACAATCATGGTTTCACCCACGGCGCGGCCAAGGCCCATCATGACTGCCGAGAATATCCCCGGGCTTGCGGTCAGCAGCACTACCCGGGTCAGGGTCTGCCAGGGGGTCGCTCCCAAGGCCAGGCTGCCGTTCGACAGGTGACGTGGCACAGAGAAGATGGCGTCTTCGGCAATGGAGAAGATGGTTGGAATGACGGCAAAGCCCATGGCTATTCCCACCACCAGCGCGTTACGCTGATCGAAGGTGATCCCCAGCTCATTGGTGATGAACTGGCGGGTGTCGCCGTGGAAGAAGGCCACTTCGATTGCCGGGCTGATGGCAAAGGAGAACCAACCGACAAAACAGATCACCGGGATCAGCATCAGTTCCTGATAGGTTTCCGGCAGTATCGCCTTGATGCGCCCCGGCAGCTTGGACCAGGCATAGGCACTGGTCACTATGCTTATCGGCAACAGCAGCAGCAAGGCCAGAATGCCGGGCAGATGCTCTTCAATCAGCGGTGCCAGCCAGAGACCGGCCAGGAAACCGAGGATCACTGTCGGCAGGGCTTCCATGATTTCAATGGTGGGCTTGACTATGCTGCGCACCTTGGGCGACATGAAATAGGCGGTATAGATGGCGCCGGCAATCGCCAGAGGAACGGCAAACAGCATGGCATAGAATGCCGCCTTGAGCGTACCGAATGCCAGCGGCATCAGGCTGAGCTTGGCTTCAAAATCATCCGAGCCGGAAGTGGACTGCCAGACAAACTGCGGCTCAGGGTAACCTTCGTACCATACCTTGTTCCACAGGGCGCTCCAGGAAACTTCCGGGTGGTCGTTGTCAACCGCGTACAGGTGCAGCTTGCGGCCATCTTCAATGATCAAGGCATTGGAGCGGGGGCTGAAGCCCATAACACCCGGCGCCTTGAGATCGAACTTCTTGTCGAACAGCTCGCGCTCACTCGTGGTGTAAAGCAAAGACAGTTCACCCTCTGGGCTTACTGTGGCAAAGCTCTTGCGGTAGAACTCAGAGGCTATGGTGTCCACCTTACCCAAACCGCTAAACTTGCGGATCTCCTGATAGACACGGCCGCGGTCGCTGGCCACCTGAAAATACTGGGCCACCACACCGTTATCGTAGCCGACCAGTAGTGAACTGGCGCCCGCCAGCAAGCTCAAACTGGTGACCTTGGCCTTGGCTTTCTCGACATCTATCACCTGTTGCAGCGAGATTTCATCCACATATTGAATGTTGTAGACAAAAATTTTGTTGCCGGACTGCAGCAGCAGTTGGCGCTGATCCGGGGTCATGAGTTGATGTTCAGTACGGGAAGGCGCATCCGGCAGTGGCATGGTTTGTGTGTTCCACTCCACTTCCTCTGTCATCATGTTCTCTTCGCCGAGCATCTTGGTCAGTTGCCAGCGATTCTGGCTGTCCTGGTAGGCAAAGCTCATGCTCTCCGAGCTATAGCCGAAGGCGAGATTCTTGAGTGGCGAGCCATCCTCGGCAACCGTCAGTGCCGACTCCCCCAGTGGATACTTGACCTTGGGAGTGATCAGACGCTGGTTATTGGGATAGCTGACACCAAACTCGACCCCGGCCAACAAGAGTTGACCGTTATCCAGTCCGAGGGCAAACAACTGCTGGCTTGGGGCGCTGACTGCGCTGCTGACCACTTTGCTCGAATCTGGCACAGGCAGTTTCACCTGTTGGTGCTGCTGTTCGCCTTTGACCCTGAAAAAGTCCACCACGCCTTGGTCACCGACCCGATAGAGCAGTTCATTTTGCTCGTCACTGCCCACCATCAGCGTCTTGTCTGAACTGGCCGGCAGGCTCACTTCGGTGACGGGTTCAACACTGGCGCCGTCAAACACCGGCTTAATCACGTAAAGCAGATAGAAAAAGATCAACAAAAGGGCGACGAACACCATGGTTCCGCCCACTGTTACCCCTATCTGCGCGGCCTTATCCTTGAAGGCTCTGCGGCCGGAGCCTTTGCTCACCAACAGATCTTTCGACGCAGAAGCAGGCTGAATGACCTGACTTTCCATTAAGAACCTCTATTATTAATAGCTGTTAGGCTTTTTTACCGAATTAACCGTACGTTATTGCGTTTCGGCCAACCCAGGTAAGACCATCCCTTATCGAGTGGCTGGGATTATATGACGCAAAAATGACAATAGTGTTACATAGCTTTTTTTAACATTATTCAGGAGTCTGTCTACCATGCTTCGTTACCTTATCACACTGCAAGTCCCTGACAGAAAAGGATTGGTTGAGCAGATTGCCCATGCGGTCAGCCGCCACGGCGGCAACTGGCTCGACTCGGAATTACGTCATATAGACGGGATTTTTGCCGCTATTTTGCTGCTTGAGGTTCCCAGCGAACACTGGGATGACCTGCTCGATGCCCTGGAGTGCATCGATGGTATGGCGCTCACCAGTGCCAGGGCCGGCCAGCAGCAGAAATATATCAAACGCCTGAGTTTCAACTTGGTGGCCTACGACAGGCCCGGGCTGGTGCTGGACATTTCCAACAGGATCAATGCCCTGGGCATCAATATCGAGCAATTCAGCAGCAAGTTTGAAACCGCGGGCCATACCGGCATCGCCCTGTTTCGGGCCACCATCAGCCTGGGATTGACCGACCCTATGCAGGAGGAGCGCCTGACCGAATCCCTCTACAGCATAGGTGATGATCTGGTACTGGATAAGCTGAATCTGACCTGAGCCCGATACTGCAGCTGCCCGACCTCTGACTCTTGAACGCCTGCAAAAGCAGCAACCGATGTGCAATCGATAATTCCTGTTAGGAAAACTGGTACACTGGCGAAAATCTCAAGAACAGAGCTTTGTCGTTATGCTTGGAACACTGAATAAGATGGCCGTCGCCCTGGACGAGAACCATCTGGCACAATACACCCTCAGAGTGGCTGAACAGCGCCTGGCGTTGAACCCTTTGATCGGCAAGAGTTTAACCCTGAGTCACACGGGTAACATCTTCTGCTGCAACTGCGGTAAGAAGACCAAGAAGAGTTACTCCCAGGGCCACTGTTATGTCTGTATGCAGAAACTCGCCAGCTGCGATCTCTGCGTGATGAAACCGGAAACCTGCCACTATGATCAGGGAACCTGCCGCGAACCCGAATGGGGCGACACGCATTGCATGGTGCCCCACTATGTTTACCTGTCCAATACCTCGGGAATAAAGGTCGGCATTACCCGCCACACCCAGTTGCCCACCCGCTGGCTGGATCAGGGAGCCACTCAGGGGCTGCCGATATTCAAGGTCAGCAGCAGGCAGCTTTCCGGCCTTATCGAAGTCGAACTGGCCAAACTGATTGCCGACAAGACCAACTGGCAGGCGATGCTCAAGGGCAACAACGACGAGATAGATCTCAAGGCCAAGGCCGAAACGCTATTGCCGAGTATCGAAACCCGCTTGCACGAGCTGGCAATGAGCCGCGGTGATTACAAGATAGAGAGATTGACCGAGACAGAGACGCAAATTCACTACCCGGTCAGTGAGTTTCCAAAGAAGATCAAGTCCCATAACTTTGACAAAGAAGCCATTGTCAGCGGCACTCTGATGGGCATCAAGGGTCAGTACCTGCTTTTCGATACCGGAGTAATCAATATCCGCAAGTTCACCTCTTATGAAGTGGAAGTCAGCTACTGATTTTTTAATTTGAGCAAACCAGCGGCGCCACTTGGATGGGCGCCGTATTTCATCCCTCAGTACCTTTGGTGCTTGCCAGTACCCCAGAGGCTGCCTATGATGGCCGCCAATAACGCCCTTACACAGATACAGAGCAGAATATGGCCACAGACTCCATGATGGGATCCCAGACTATCGCCGCCCAAACCCAGGCTTGGGTCAAGGAGGTGATCATGAAGTACAACATCTGCCCCTTCGCCAGGCGGGAAGTCGAGCGCGACTCGATTCGTTACACAGTTTGCGAAGAAAGCCGCATGGATACTGCCTTGCAGGCGTTGCTGGACGAGTGCCAATATCTGGATGAGCACCCACAAGCGGAAACCAGCCTGTTCATTCTGCCGAGGGGCTTTGAAGGTTTTCACCTCTATCTGGATCTGTTGGCCTTTGCCGAGCAGCTGTTGTTCGAAGAGGGTTATGAAGGGGTTTACCAGTTGGCCAGCTTTCACCCCGACTATTGTTTCGAAGGGGAGGCCCAGGATGATGCCGCCAACTATACCAACAGAGCGCCCTATCCGACCCTGCACATCATACGTGAAGCCAGTATGGAACAGGCCCTGGCCGAATATGATGATCCTGAGTCGATTCCCGAGCGCAACATCGCCTTTGCCCGCCGCAAGGGCAGCGAGTTCTTCGCCAAACTGCTGCAACACTGCCTGAGCCGAAAACCATAAAAAAAAGCAGATAAGCCTTGATGTGATTCAGGCTTATCTGCCCCTTCCCGGGCCTTACCTCAGACCTTGAAACCCTAGACTTTGAAACGCCCGAGGGTTACCTGGGTCTTATTGATTAGGTCGAAGAGCTCACTGCCATGGTGCGCCGCTTCCTCGGCGCTGCTGGCGGAGATTTCACTCAGATGATGCAACTGTTCCAGATCATGGGACAGACTCTCGGCCGAGCGTGCCTGAGATTGGGTCGCCGAGGCTATCAGGCTGTTGACGCTGGAAATGGCGTCTACCTTAGCGGCAATCAGCTGCAGTGCTTCACGGCTCTGCTGTGCCTGCTCAACCCCCTCCCGAGCCTTGTTACAACTGGCATTCATCACATCTGCGGCATCTTTACTGCCAGCTTGCAAACGTTCTATCATCGCCTTGATCTCTTCGGTCGACTGCTGGGTCTTGCTGGCCAGAGAGCGTACTTCATCGGCCACAACGGCAAAGCCCCGCCCCTGCTCACCGGCACGGGCCGCCTCTATGGCCGCATTCAGTGCCAACAGATTGGTCTGCTCGGCAATCGCTTGGATCACTTCGAGGATCCGCCCTATCTGCTGACTGTCATCATAAAGCCGCTGAATCACTCCCGAGGCCCGCTCCACCTCGGCGGCAAGTGAGTCTATCGACTCACGATTGCGCTCTATGATGGCCTGCACTTCCTGGGATACCGCCCTGGCATCCTTGGTGGAATCCTCTGCCTCGGCCGCGTTTTGTGCCACCTCGTGGATCACGCTGGACATGTCACGTATCGAGTGGGACATCTGTTCCAGGCTGCCGCGCTGCTCTTGAGTGGCGGCATTGGCACTCTGGGATGTCTGGCGGCTTTGGGTGGCTATCTCAGTCAAGGAACTCGACTGAGCGGTAACATCGGCCAGGGCTTCCTGCACCTTGATAATGAAGTGATTGATGTTGTCACACAGGCCGCGCAACTCATCGTCGCTCGAATATTCGATACGCCGACGCAGATCCCCTTCTCCGCGAGCCAACTCCTGCGCCAGTTGGGTGATCCTGTCCACCGGGCGCATCACCAGGCGCTTCATCACCAGCAGCAGGCAGATGATGATCGCCACGGCGACAGGAATAGCAACGGCTATGCCTCCCAACAACATAGCATTTGTCTGCCGCTGGATCTCCTGAAGACTCCAGCTCATGCCCAGTACCCCAATCAGCGCCTGATCACGGCTGTTGATAATGGGATGAAGTATTTGAATGTCCTTGTCGGTGACCAAGGTCTGAGGCTCGCCGGCTTTCAGTTGCGGCAGATGCTGCCCCAGCGAGGCCTGCATCTGGGCACCGGTCTTGCCTGGCTCACCAAACTGAGCAAAAACGGCCTGCGAAGCATCAAACACCACGGCATACCCGAGGTTCCCCCGGGTCTGTTTGGCCAGATTGACAAACTCCTCCTCGACCTTGTCCGCCTTGCCAAATTTCACCGCATTGAGCAGTTGTTGCGACACAAATCCGGTGATCACCTGACTGCTGATCCGCTCCATATCGACCAGAGTGCTGGTGAGCCTATGCTGGCTTATAAAGTTGGTCAGCGTAAAACCGGCCAAAACCACCACAGAGGCGATCAAGGCCATCTTGCTGCTGATCCTGTTGAAGATTCCCATACAGGCCTCCCTGACTGAGGGGAAATAACAAGTAAAAGACGCTTAAAGTAGCTCTACGTTGATCCCCAGTGTAATGGCGCCTATCACTGCACCGGACGAGGGGTCGACAACAGGCAGACTCAGCTGACTCTGATAACTCTGGGTAGACTCATCCTCTTCCACCTCGCTGATATGGATACTGTCTGGCCCCTTGGCGAAGGTTTGCTGCCATTTGGCTTCATCCCCCTGCCAATAATCTGAAGTCATGGCACTCTGTCCCACATTCAATCCCTTGTCATCCATGATGAATATTTCGGTATAAAGGCCATTGCTTTGCTGCAGTTTCTGCCGCAAAAAATCGGAAAGCGGATTGTTGAGAAGCTTATTCACCAATGGCTTGTCGGCGGCAGCAACCTGAGCACGCCATTGCTTGTCCAAGTCGAGAATTTGCTCCTTGGAAAGTTCGGCATTGGCACTGTTTTGTTGCTTGATGCTATCGACGATCAAAGGGTCGCCAAGCCAACTCTTGACCTGGGTATTGGCAAGTTCGCTGATGGCGGCTTCATAGTCGTTGGCATTGGCTGAAGCGGCAACAAACATAGAAGTCGCGCCGAGCAGCGTCACACTGAACAATGCAGCGCAAGATTTGCTGCGACAAAATTTGCTGATAGAGGTCATCTGGGTTGCTCCCTGCTGTGATAGAAATCATCCTGAGATAAGACTAGTCAACAAATCACAAGAGCGCTTGAAAGATAAAAGAATATTCTTAAGTAAGCCGCAAGGCCCGGCTGACGCCGCCCACTCCAGCCTGGGCCAATAGGGCAGCTCTTCAGAAGGTGAATCTGTGCGACAGGCTTAGCACCAACCTGGCATCGGCATTGTCCGAGTCCAGGCTGGTATCTTCACCTGCCAGCTCAATATCTATGCCGTGATATTGGGTCTGGTAGGCGATGCGATAGTGTTGATAACCTCTGCTTCCCTGCCACAGCCACTTGTCTGTATCATCCGATGTGGAACGGTCAAAACTCAACCTCAGCCGATGACCGGGCGCCAATTCAAAACTGTGGGCTAGCATCACTATGCTGTGGCCGGCACCGGTACCAAAGTAATCCCAGCTGTACCAGAGATTCAGCTCCGACTGACCGAATGGCGACTGATAACCCCACTTGGCATAAGCTTCCGGATAGTTGTAGTCATCGGAAAAGGATTCGCCGTGATAGCTATAATAGGCAAGCCCGGCATCCAGGCTCAGGTGTTCATTGAACTGGTAAAAATAACCTGCGTAACCGTCAAGTTCCAACCAGGTATCATCGCCGCCACCGAAGTCGACATTGGAAGCGAAGCTGCCAAGATACCAGCCACTTTCACTACTGTAATCCAAGCTGGCCTGTAACGCCGGGCCTTCATCTGTCTGACTGACCCCGTTGAAACTGTAATCCGATGCCAGGGTCACGGTCGATGACCACTCGGCCTCGGCCGTGAAAGTCAGTGTCAGCAGTGCCGCCACACCGCCGCTCTTGAGATAATTTGCCATGGCGTTCAAGCGCATCTGTGTTCCTCTTTTGGTTTTATGGATTGAAGCCGGCATCAGTCAGCCAACTCTATTTTATTAAAATCTATGGTGTTTTCTTTGGGAGAGCCTTGGATCCGGCCCAAGGTTTTCAGTTTGGTCAGCAGCATGTAACCGGCACAGGCGAAGATAAGCCCAATGGCCAGGGCCCCAACCCATTGAATCTCCAAGAAATCCAGTTGGAACAGCAAGGTCAGCAGCACCATCACGGCGATATTGCCAAGCAGATAGTTGCGTTTGCCGAGCCTGGCAACCGTCAGCCCCAGGTTATCCGTGTAGAGACGGATCAATGAGTCCAGCGAATTGATCACAAAGGTAATGCCCACCATGACCATGGCCAGGTTATAAAAGCCGGATGTGGAGATGGCCTGGGTATCGTAGAAATAGAGGACACTGAACCAGATCGCGATGGGAATGGAGGGAAACACCATCATGGCAAGCAAGAGTTGCCAGGTCTTGATCCCGCCGACAAACCGCGAGGTAAACTGGCCTATCATAATGCTCCAGGCAAACCACCAGAACAGGTAAAAGGCATGATAGTCATTGAGCGGCAACACAAAATGCTTGATATCGACAAAGTACTCACCCAATAACGAAAAGGTGGTAATGAAGTCGCCGACAGTGCCATTCTCCCCTAAAAATGCGCCGCTCCACATCAGGGCTATCAGCGCCACAAACAGCCAGGTACTGGCCAGGCTGAGCACCTTGACGTATTTAATGCTGGTACTGGAATAAACCGCGATGGCGATGACGGCAAACACTATCAGATAGAAGGCGCCTATGACGGACTCTCCATCGCCCATCTCCGGCAGATACCAGGGCAAGTTGCTGAGCAGCAGATAAGCAGTGAAGGCACAGGTGCCGATAATCACCATGTTGTTGATGAACTTTACCGCCTTGAGTTCAAAGAACTTCACTCTGGGCTCAATGACGCAAAAATAGAAACAGGTGACAAAGTAAAAACCCCAGATGAGAAAGGCCCAAAATCCAAACTCTATCGCCAAGGGATTGGAAAAGGCGTATTCGGGGCTGCTGTTGGTATCTGTGTAAGTGCCGAATTCGGTGAGCGGGAACATGATCAAGCCTACATCCAGGCCTGAGGTGAACAAAATAGCGATAAAGGTGTTGATCCGCACCGGGGTGACACCTACGCAGGGGATGTTGCCCCACCGATACAGGATCACCCCTATCATGGCAAAGGTAAATAAGATCCCTGCTGAAAGCCAAAGCTCCATAATTTTTCCCTTTATTGTTGATTTAAATTATATTTTTCTAATTCCAGCCCCAGACTAATGGCGAATTTTGGCCAGCAAAAAGCCCTCGGCTTGGCTGCGCCGATTTCAGCATTGACAGGGGTTAAGGGGCCGACTGCAGACTGGCCCCTTGGATTTTAAGATCAGCTAGGCCGCTCGGGTGCGTGGCAGCGCTGCTGCGCTCGCCACTTGTCAGCCAGAACAACTGTGGCATCAGAGGCCGGTAAGGCTTCACGGCCGCGGATAATATCGGCGGCCTTCTCTGCCAACATTATGGTCGGTGCATTGAGGTTGCCATTGGGAATGGTGGGGAATACGGAAGAGTCCACGACTCTCAGTCCTTCAATGCCATGCACCCGGTTTTGCGGGTCCACCACGGCCATGGGATCTGTGCCCATCTTGCAGGAACAGGATGGATGATAAGCACTCTCTACCGAACGACGAACAAAGGCATCTATCTGCTCATCGGTTTCCACCTCGGCACCAGGCTGGATCTCTTCTCCGCGATAACCATCGAATGCCGGCTGATGAATAATCTCCCGGGTCAGGCGCACACAGGCGCGAAAGCCTTCGATATCATCCTGGTGTTGCAAATAGTTGAAACGTATCTGCGGATGCCGGTGCGGATCGCTGCTCTGTACCCTGACCCATCCCCGGCTCTTGGGTTTATTGTGGCCGATATGCACCTGAAAACCATCACCATCAAAGGCTTCCCGGCCGTCATAACGCATGGCGGCGGGCAGGAAGTGATACTGGAGATCCGGTGCGGCCAGGCCCGCCTTGGAGCGGATAAAACCGCAGGATTCAAAATGGTTGGTCGCCCCAAGTCCCGTCTTGGTAAAGAACCAGCGGCTGCCGATCAGGAACTTGTTCCACCAATCCAGTTTGCGGTTGAGGGAAACTGGCTGGGTGCAACGGAACTGAAAATAGAACTCCAGATGATCCTGAAGATTCTCCCCCACCCCGGGCAAGGCATGCTCCAGCTCAATACCGGCTTCTTTAAGGACTTCGGGCGCACCTATACCGGAAAGCTGCAGCAGATGGGGCGAACCCACGGGACCTGCTGAAAGGATCACTTCGCCGCCCATGCCAACCATGGCCTGCTGCAACTTGCCGCCGCATTCATAGCGCACCCCGGTTGCCACCTTGTCCTGCAGCAATACCTTGTGTACCAAGGCGCCGGTCACCACTTTTAAATTATCCCGTGTCATGGCCGGACGCAGATAGGCATTGGCCGTAGACCAGCGCACACCATTTTTCACCGTCATATGCATGGCACCAAAGCCTTCCTGCTGGGCACCGTTGTAATCATCCGTGGCCAGGTACCCGGCTTGCACACCGGCATCAACAAAGGCCTTATACAGGGGGTTAGCCATGCGGTTACCGTTGTTGACCCCCAAGGGCCCACTATCGCCTCGATACTTGTCACCGCCAAAGGCCCAAGTCTCGGCCTTTTTGAAATAGGGCAAGCAATCGGCGTAGCTCCAGCCCTCGGCGCCACTGGCCTGCCACTCATCAAAGTCATGGGCGTGACCGCGGACGTAGACCATGCCGTTGATGGATGAAGAACCGCCGAGCACCTTGCCCCTGGGACAATGCATGCGCCGGTTGTCCAGCCCCGGTTCAGGCTCGGTTTCAAACTGCCAGGCGTACTTTTGGGTATTCATGGGAATGGACAACGCCGTTGGCATCTGAATAAAGATGCTGCGATCGCTGCCGCCGGTTTCCAGCAACAAGACCCGTTTGTTTTTATCTTCGCTCAGGCGGTTGGCCAGCACGCACCCTGCGCTACCGGCACCGACAATGATGTAATCGAAATTCTGGTTCATAACGGCTCCTTAAAATGGACTTCCCAGGGGCTGCATGCCGACATAAACCGATTTGGTCTGGGTATAGGCCTTGAGGGTTTCACTGCCGTTCTCCCGGCCGACTCCCGAAAGCTTGTAGCCACCGACGGGCATCTCCGAGGGTGAAGCGCCATAGGCATTGATCCAGCAAATCCCGGCCTGAAGCCGATGAATCACCCTGTGGGCGCGGCGAATATCGCGGCTAAATACCGCAGCAGCCAAACCAAGGGCCGTATCGTTGGCACGGCGGATCACTTCCTCTTCATCGTCGAAAATCAACACAGACATCACGGGGCCGAAGATCTCTTCACGGCAAATACGCATCTTGTCATCACAGTCGACAAATACGGTCGGCTCAACAAAGAAACCCTCTGGGGCCGAGTCCGGCGTCAAAGGCTTGCCACCGCAAAGAAGCCTCGCCCCCTCAGCCTGCCCAAGGGCGATATACTCGAGCACCTTGTCTCTATGCGCGCTGGATATCAGAGCGCCGAAATTGGTGTCCGGCGCCATGGGGTCGCCGGCCTTGATATTGGCCATCCTTTGCTGCAAACGTTCGATAAAGGCCGGGTAAAGGTTGCGGGCGACATAGACCCGGGTACCATTGGTACAAATTTCACCTTGGGTATAAAAGTTGCCCAGCATGGCGGCGCTGACGGCATCTCCCAGCTCGGCGTCTTCAAAGATGATCAGCGGAGACTTGCCCCCCAGTTCCATTGTGACATCCTTGAGACTGGAGGCCGCTGCCGCCATCACCTTCTTGCCTGTGCCCACTTCGCCGGTAAAGGACACCTTGGCGATATCCTCACTGTGAGTCAGCCATTGACCTACTTCGGCCGCGCCCTGCACCACATTGAACACACCGGCGGGCACACCGGCTTCGATAAAGATTTCCGCCAGCTTCAGAGCGCCGAGCGGGGTCTCCTCAGACGGCTTGAAGATCATCGCATTACCGGCGGCCAACGCCGGCGCCGACTTCCAACAGGCAATCTGCAAAGGATAATTCCAGGCGCCGATACCGGCACAGATCCCCAGAGGTTCTCGGCGGGTATAGAAGAAATCATCGCCAACACTTTGCTGGCAGCCTTCCAGGCCCACCACTATGCCGGCGAAGTATTCTATGGCATCGGCCCCTGTGACCACGTCCACCACAGACGCCTCCTGCCAGGGTTTACCCGTATCCAGCACTTCAATTTTGGCCAGCTCATCGTTGCGCTGCCGCAGCAGGGCCACCGCCTTCAACAGCACCCGGCTGCGCGCCATGGCGCTCATGGCTGACCAAGCGGCAAATCCGCGTTTGGCACTGGCAATGGCCGCCTGTTTGATGGCCTCATCGGCCACTTCAACGTGGTATTGCACCTGGCCCGTGCCAGGGTTAATCACCTCAAAGGATTCACCCGAGGCGTTGGCCATATAACGACCGTCAATAAAATTCTGATAAACAGGCTGTGTCATCAATGTACTCCGTGATAAGCCAGACTTTGGTCAATGAAATCGATACACCAGGATTCTGCGGCAGCAAACGCCTGCTCAGGTTCAGGACTGAGAGCACTGCGCAGCCAAAAACCGTCAATCATGGCGGCCACCTGCTCGGCACTCTTGAGCGCCTGCTCCCTGGGCAATAACTGTTTGAAAGAGAAGGCCAAGTTACTCTGCAGTCTGGCACTGTTGACCTGCTGCAACCTGGCAAGCCCGGGCTCATGCATGGACTGAGCCCAGAAATTAAGCCAGGTACGGGTAGCCGCCCCCGAGCGTTGAAACTCGGTGAAGTTGGCCGCCACTATGGCGTGCAGCCGTGCCTTGGGGGAAAGCTGCCGCTCTGCCGTTTGCGCCAGCAAAGCCAGCTTCAGTTGCTCCAGCAAATGCCGCAATGTCGCTTCAATCAGCTCCTGCTTGCCACCGAAATAATGGCTGATGATCCCCGACGACAACCCGGCCAAGCGGCTGATGCTGTTGATGGTGGTATTGTGCAAACCATTGGCGGCCACCGAGGCCATAGTGGCATCGATCAGTTGCTGGCGGCGCACGGGTTTCATTCCAATCTTGGGCATATTTTTTATTAATTGACCGTTCAATTAAAAACAAGCCTAATGATTTGAACTGTAATTATCAACCCAACTGGAGCCGAGTTTTAAGATCACATAAGTCACAAAAGAGTGATTTACCTCACAGCAACAAATGCTTACGTTGCTTGAAATTTATCTGAAAAAGTTTCTATTTACCGACAAAACTTCGCTATTTCTGAGGTGTTAACCGAAAAATTACCGCAGAACGACCCAAGTGTTCACCGTCTAAATAATTACAGCAGATATCATTTGAACTAAAACATTGTGACTCACTCTCTAACCCGATAGCGCAGATAAATACGCCTGTCGCTCCGGACCTAACCTGCTGCTTGGAAGCCGGACACTGAGATTGAGACTGGGGCTGAGGATAAGGCGATGATTAGTGGGAAGCAGAGAATAAGGTGACAATGAGAAAGAGTGATTAGAATGAGGAGTTATGACCAAAAAAGAGGAGTCATAATTAACAAGAGGAATACTGAACCTGGAAGCCGACTAACGCTGAACCATGTTGGGACAGGTAACAGATGAATAAAGTGAAAAGGCGGATAAACCGCAAGACAAGAGTCCCTGCAAGGGGTTAGTAAAAGAGCCCGGCCAAATACCGGGCTCTGGCATCAGATGAAGTCGGCTGAGCAGAAAAATAACTGCCGCAGCAAGACCTATGACCGACGACCGAAATCTATCAGGGTGTTGCGATACAGTTCGAGCAGCGCCTCGTTGCGCACCCCCACCCCAACACTTTGCGCCGGCATATCGCTCCAGTCATCATGGGGATGGCGCCGCTCGTAGGTTTTCTGCATTGTGTGGCCAATGGCCGGGCCGGAGCAAACCACCCGCACAGGCCCTTTTCTCAGGGTAAACAGGCTGGGATCTATCACATAGGCAATCGCCGAGGGGTCGTGCACATGGCAGCCGGAAATTCCCAGGCTACGCTGGTAAAAGTCGAGATAGAAACGGCTTATCTGGTGAATAAAGCGTCCCGGCTCACCGGCTTCATCGCGCAGCTTATCCAGATACTCGGGCGTAAAGAAACTCTCATGGGTCACATCCAGACCGATAATCACCACGGGCCAGTCGGCAGTAAATACGATATCGGCCGCCTCGGGATCGTCATGGATATTGGCTTCGGCAAACGGGCTGACATTGCCCTGATGGCCGTTAACCCCGAAGGCCCCGCCCATGATCACCACTTCTTTAGCCAGTTTGGTGATCCCGGGTTCATGCTGCAGCGCCAGTGCCAGATTGGTCAGAGGCCCAACAGCCACCAGAGTGATCTCCCCCGGCTGCGCCTTGAGCTGCTCGACGATATACTGCCATGCCGGACGGGGATCGGCGCTTAGGCTGACATCGGCGGCGGTGACTTGCAGATCGCCAAAACCGGTATCACCATGAACTATGGTGGTAGGGCCGACAGGAGGGCGCGACAACGGCTTATCCGCCCCTATGGATACGTCTGCCTTCATGCCGTATTTCTGTTTCAAGTAAAGGGCATTGCGAGTGCTGTTTTCAATGGTGGCGTTGCCAAATACTGTGGTGATACCGATAAGATCCACAGATGCATGCCCTTCGGCAAACAGAATTGCCATTGCATCATCAATACCGGGATCTGTATCCAGGATAATTTTCTTCGTCACAATCCAGCTTCCTTTGTGATGTTATTGATATTATCTGTGCCGCTGCAAGCCGGCGGCACTGGCCCATTCTAGCGCTAAATCTCACGCTGTGCGCCCCATAATAGTGCGCCGAATTGAGGAAATGAGACACAGGGGTCAGTATCTGTTCACCTAAGGGCTATCACTGCAATATTCGGCTCTCATCCGGATAAGCTTGATAGCCCATAAAAGCGGCAAAACGCACAATCAAGCGGCATGAACCACCGCGGTATTGCAGGCAATTATTGCTTTTCTGACAAATGCCTACAGCAAAGATGCTGTTCTTGATAGCCGCGAGCGAATAGGACTTTAGTCTGATATCAGCCACAACCACCTTCCATTAACATCGATACATCAAAACAACAACAAGAGGTGTCCCATGAATGCTGTGCTGTTGATGTTAATGGGCCTGGGCGCGATGGCGGCCGGCTATTTTGTCTATTCAAAATTCATCTGCGAAAAAATCTTCAAAGTCGATCCCAACTTCGTGACTCCTGCACACGAGATGCAGGATGGTATCGACTATGTGCCCACCAATAAATATGTGCTTTGGGGCCACCACTTTACCTCTGTGGCCGGAGCTGCACCGATTATCGGCCCGGCTATTGCGGTTATCTGGGGCTGGGTGCCGGCCTTCCTCTGGGTGGTGTTCGGCACCATCTTCTTTGCCGGGGTGCACGATGCCGGCGCCATCTGGGCCAGTAACCGCAACAAGGCCAAATCCATAGGTGCGGTCACGGGTGATGTTATCGGCGAGCGGGCCCGCAGCATCTTTATGGTGGTAATATTCTTGGTGTTGCTCATGGTTAACGCCGTGTTTGCCGTCGTCATTGCCAAGCAGTTGATCAACTTCCCCAGCGCTACCCTGCCGGTTTGGGGCGCCATAGTGGTGGCACTCATCATAGGCCAGCTCATCTACCGCCGTCTTATCAACCTCTTGGTGGTGTCCATTGTCGGCGTGGCAGCATTGTACGCGCTCATCTATATCGGTCCGTCTTTGCCGCTGGCATTGCCGGAAACCCTGGGGCCGCTGTCGGATAACCAAAGCTGGATCATCCTGCTGTTTGTTTATGCCGCCATCGCCTCGCTGCTGCCGGTATGGATGCTGCTGCAACCACGGGACTATATCAATGGTATTCAGCTGTTTATCGGCTTAGGCTTGCTTTACGGCGCCGTGCTTCTGGGCGCGCCTGATATAGTGGCACCGGCCTTTAATACCGATGTGCCCGAAGGCACTCCATCCATAGTGCCACTGCTGTTTGTTACCATTGCCTGCGGCGCGATTTCCGGCTTCCACGGCCTGGTTTCCAGCGGAACCACCTCGAAACAACTGGATAAAGAACCGGATGTACGTTTTGTCGGCTACTTTGGCGCCATAGGCGAAGGCTCTCTGGCACTGGCGGCCATCATAGCCGCCACAGCGGGTTTTGCGACCCTGGCCGACTGGCAGGCTGTCTACCACGCCTTTGGGCAGGGGGGCGTCAGCGCCTTTATCAAGGGCGGCGCCAATATCCTCGAATCCGGGATAGGCATGGATGAAACCATGGCGCAAACCCTGCTGACAGTAATGGTGGTGCTGTTTGCCGGTACCACCATGGACACAGGCTTGCGGCTGCAGCGTTACATATTCCAGGAATGGGGCAGCATCTATAACCTCAACTGGATGCAAAATGGCGCCGTCGCCACTCTGCTGGCCGTGGGCACCTGCTTGCTGCTGGCCTTCGGCGCCGGCGGTGACGGCTCGGGTGGCATGCTGATCTGGCCGCTGTTTGGCACCACCAACCAGTTACTGGCTGGCCTGACATTGTTGGTAATCACAGTGATGCTGGTGAAACTGGGTCGCCCCATGTGGTATACCCTGGCTCCGCTTATCTTCCTGCTGGTGATGACCACCATGGGCCTGCTTATTCAACTCAAAGGCTTCTACGACAAGCAGGATTGGTTCCTGTTTACTCTGGACTTGGTGGTACTGATCGCCGCCATAGTGATTTCACTGGAGTGCAGTGCCACGCTGAGCCGTTCGCTCAAGGCGCGTAAAACTGCGGCGGAGAACGACTGATGAAACTAGCGAAGATCAAGGCATTGGTCAAAGACCTTAGCCACCTGGCGGAAGAGGCGTATAACGCCCCTTTTCGCTCGGCAGTCGCCCGCGCCCGCAGGGAGCAGGACGATCTTTTTATGCTGCTGATCTTCTCCGAAATGATGGGGGTACCCAACCCGGCCAGTTACTACACTCTGGAGCTGCAGCCCTTGATGCTGGAAAAGTTCCATGACTGGCACCTGCGTATGGGTATGCCCCACTCACCACTGGATCAGTTCAGATGCTGTTGAAACAAGATGTTAATTAAGGACGGGCTATGGCGCAGCTGACCGACAAACGTATTCTGTGGGTGGGTGGCAAAGGCGGTGTCGGCAAGACCACTGTCTCCTCCTCACTGGCCCTGTTGGCAGCCGGGCGCGGCAAGAAAGTCCTGCTGGTGTCCACAGATCCGGCCCACAGCCTGAGCGATGCCTTTGCCAAGCAGATAGGCGATCACTGCACCCGGCTGGCACCGAATCTGGATGCACTGGAAATCGACCCGGATGAGGAAGTGCGCCAACATCTCGACCGGGTCAGCCAACAGTTGAAGAGTTTTACCCGCCCGGAGATGTTCGCTGAAATCGAGCGGCAGATGCGCCTCACCCGTCAGTCTCCCGGTGCCCAGGAAGCCGCCTTGCTGGAGCGAATAGCCAAGACCCTGGAAAGCGGCCTCGGTGAATACGATCTGATTATTTTCGATACCGCGCCCACCGGCCATACCCTTAGGCTGCTGAGCCTGCCTGAGGCGATGGCCGCCTGGACCCAAGGTATGCTGAGCGCCAATCAGAAATCAGAGAAGCTCGGCGCCATGCTGTCGCACCTGACACCCGGCCGGGGCCGTGATGTCGATAACCCCTTCGACGATCCGGCCGAGCACGCCACCGCCGGAATGGCGCCGCGCAACAAGGCCATAGCCGAAACCCTGCTGGCGCGACAACGGCTGCTGCAACGCACCCGTGAGCTGATTAAAGATCCGCAGCAAACAGGGCTGCTGTTTGTTCTGACCGCAGAGAAGCTGCCTATTCTGGAAACCCGCCGCGCCGTGGCCAGCCTGCAGGCCGAGCAGTTACCGCTGGCCGGTTTGGTGGTCAATCGACTGCTGCCACCCGAGGCCGACGGCAGTTTTCTTGCCAAACGCCGCCAGCAGGAAGCCGTGCACCTCGAAGAAATAGACGTAAACTTTAGCAAGCTGTCCCGCTTTCGACTGCCCCTCAAGGAAACCGATATCCAGGGCCTGAGCGGTCTTGAACAGATGGCGACAGAACTGGCCAAAGCCGGGCTGTAAATTCAGCCAATTTCCCTTCAATCGTTTGGCCTATTTCACCAAACGCAGACAACACCTGCACCCAATCGCGAGCTCCGGCAAGGAGCTACTTATATCAGAAGGTATACCTTTGACACAGCTAAATCCGCAGCATAAGAGACGCCATAGCCTATATAGCCAACCGCCAAAAAAATCACAAGATATTGAATTTAAACATATAAAAACCAACTAGCTCAAATCAAGAAGGCGCAGTGGCGCAGCAGTCTCTACATCTCAACGTTGCCTGTTACCAAGATCACCAACCTCAAAGTTAACAAAATTTAAACAATCGCTTGATTAAAACCAGTGTTAGCCATATACATGAGGGTGCAGAAGTTTAGCAGTTGCGAAATAAACCAACATTAACCAGCAACTTCGTGGACTAACCTATGAAAAAGCTAATCGGACATGGAGATTGGCCCAGTGCCAAAAGTCTGTTCTCTGCCCTGATCCCCGGCCTGTTTGCGCTGGGAACCCTACCCCTAACTGCAGCTGAAACTCAAACCACCCAGGCGGTCGACAGCCTGGCGCAGCAATGTTTTATTATTCAATCGCCGACCAATGGCCAGTATCTGCATCGCTTCCATCAGGGAGGCACTGTGGATGATGGTCTGAGTTATCGTTTCGATAATATCAGCCAGGCCGAGGCCAGTGCGTTTTACTTCAAACCCAGTCGCCGCGGTCATTTTATGATGACAGACGCAGATGGCCGCTTCTTTGCCAGCCATCTGCCGGCCGAAGTCAGCGCCGGTCGTTATCCGGGGGAATTTGCCGAGTGGCGGGTTGACGCCGAAACAACGCCATCCGGTGAATTCAGTTATCGCTTCCACGCCGTGGGCCTCAATCTGGGACTCAGGCACAACTACAGCGGTGGTGGCTTGTATTTCTTCGATCTGCTCAACCCTGGAAACAACACTTCAGAGGCAAGCTTCAAGCTGGTTGCCAGTGATGCCTGCAGCGCGTTTCCCGAGGTTGAAGTCAATGCCAGTGGTGATTTCTCCGCCCTGAAAGGCGATGCTTCACTGCCGGTGCGGGGTCTGGTCGATGCCCACACCCATATCACCTCGTATGAGTTTATGGGCGGCAAGATGATGCATGGCAAGCCGTTCCACCGCTGGGGGGTGACCCAGGCGTTGAACGACAGTGCGGTGATCCATGGGCCGAATGGCTCACTGGATCTCATCGGCAATCTCTACTCCTTCAACGACACCAACTTCCGCTATGACACCCGAGGCTGGCCGGACTTCCCCTGGTGGCCCAATCACGAGCAGATGACTCACTCAGGTTACTACTACAAGTGGATTGAGCGCGCCTGGCTAGGCGGTTTGCGCCTGATGGTCACCCATCTGGTGGAAAACGAAGTGTTGTGCAACGCCCAGAAAACCATCAATCCCGCCAGTTGGGTCAACCCCAACGACTGTAACACCATGAACAGCATTCAGTTGCAGATTAACCGTCTCAAGCAAATGCAGGAGTATATTGATGTGCAGTCCGGCGGCCCCGGCAAAGGCTTCTTCCGCCTGGTGTCCTCGCCTCAAGAGGCTCGCGAGGTCATTGCCGACGGCAAGCTGGCGGTGCTGATGGGCATAGAGGCCTCAGAGCTGTTCAACTGCGGTATCAAGGATGATTGCAACCGCCGCCAGATTGAAGAGCAACTGCAGCAAGTTTATGCCAAGGGGGTGAGAATCCTGTTCCCGACCCACAAGTTCGATAACCAACTGGGCGGCTCAGTGGTGGAAGACGGCTTTATCAATATCGGTGAAGTCTTGGCGACGGGCCATTTCTTTGAAACCCAGGCCTGTGACGCCGACACCCAAGGCAGACCATTCAAGTCAGGTTTCCCCATTTTGGGCGAAATCCCAGTACTCAAGGATATTCTCAATGCCGTGGGTCTCAATCCCCAGTACGACGAGAACATGCTGCACTGCAACAAGCATGGCTTGTCCGAAAAAGGCGTCTACCTGGTTAACCGCATGATAGATATGGGAATGTTGATAGAATTGGATCATATGTCGGCACAAACCGCCACCAGTGTGATGGATATTGTCGAGCAGCGCCAATATGGTGGGGTGATCACCAGCCACAGCTGGATGACTGACGGTACCCAAGGCAGACTGCACCCCAACACCCTGCGCCTGGCCAAGGTCGGCGGCTTTATGGCGCCCTACAACAGTAACGCCAACCATCTTGGAGGCAGTATTGATAGATACCTGCAGTTGATAGCCGATACTCCTTTTCTGCCGGGTGTCGGCCTGGGAACCGATATGAGTGGCCTCGGCGCTCAGGCCGGTCCCAGAGACGATGCGGCCACTAATCCACTGCACTACCCCTTCGTCAGTGAGTTCGGTATCCAGTTTGAGCGTCAGGTATCGGGGAATCGTGTATTTGACTTCAATCAGGATGGCATGGCCCATTACGGGATGCTGGCTGATCATCTGCAGGATGTGCGCGAGCAGCTTGGCGGCAGTACCTATGAAGCCTTGATGAACTCGGCCGAAGCCTATCTGCAGATGTGGGAGCGCGCTGAAGCCCACAGGGATGAAGCCTATATCAATCCGCTACCGACCTATGTGCGGATAGTCAACCGCGCTTCGGACAAGTGTATGGACATTCCGGGTAATGGCAGCGATATGGTCAATGGCACAGATGTGATCCTCTATGACTGTGAACGCGACGCCTGGGATCAACGCTGGAGCTTTGATGCCGACAAACACATGTTCAGCAACAAGGCCAATCCATCCTTGTGTTTGGACAATCGCGGCCAGGCCTACAATGAAGGCGAAATCGTGGTATGGGAGTGTGTCGACAGCGACAATCTGCGTTGGGATTATGACGGCCGCTTTATTCGCAGTGCCCATGACGCCAATATAGTGGCCGACGCCTACGGCCGTGGCAACGATGCCCAAGTGGGTCAATGGCAGTTTCATGGCGGCGCCAACCAGCAATGGTTGCTCAGGCCTGAGATGACCATTCACCGCTGGGTCAGTTTGCGGGATAAACGTGCCGGACTATGTATCAGCGCTCCCGAACAGGCCCAAAGCGGCAGCCTGGTGAACCTGGACAACTGCAGCAACCGTCAGGGGCAAAAATGGTACTTCGAACCGATAAAAGGCAGTATCAAACTGGCTGGTGACGCGGGACTGTGCCTGCACATTCCGGGTGGCAATACCCAGGATCACAGCCAGTTGGCACTGGCGCCCTGCGATGCTTCCAATCCGGCTCAGGCATTCGATAAAGACGGCAGCGTGTTCTCAAGCCGAATGGCACCCAATCAGGTGCTTGATGCCTCGGGAGAACAAGCCGGCGCGGCTCTTATCCTCTACCACCACCATGGCGACAGTAATCAGAAGTGGAAGTCCAGCCTCTGATCCAAGCCCTTAAAAAACAGCAAGGCCGGTTCAATGAACCGGCCTTGTTTATTGTGATTTTTTTTACTTGGTGTTAAACCAAGCTCGCCATAAAAGACTTAGGCTTCAATGCCTTTGCTGGCCAGGAACTCATCATAAGTGCCCTTGAAGTCGCTCACGCCATCAGCGCTTATCTCTATTATACGGTTGGCCAGAGATGACACGAAGGCGCGGTCGTGGCTGACAAACAGCAAGGTGCCTTCATAGAGCTCGAGGGCGTTGTTCAACGACTCAATCGATTCCATATCCAGGTGGTTGGTTGGTTCGTCCATCACCAGAATATTGGGCTTTTGCAGCATCAGCTTGCCAAACAGCATACGCCCCTGCTCACCACCGGACAGTACCTTGACAGATTTCTTGATGTCGTCGGCGCTGAACAGCATACGGCCCAGCACTGAACGCACTGCCTGATCGTCATCACCTTCCAGACGCCACTGACCCATCCAGTCGAACAGGTTCATATCATTTTCAAAGTCGCTGGCATGATCCTGGGCGTAGTAGCCGATACGATGGTTTTCAGACCACTGAATGGTACCGCACTTTTGTGGCAACTCGTGGATCAGAGTACGCAACAAGGTGGTCTTACCCACGCCGTTTTCACCCAGAATCGCGATACGCTCGCCCACTTCGGCGATAAAGTTCACATCCTTGAACAGCAGCTCATCGTAACCATTGCTCATATTCTCAACAATCAAAGCGTTACGGAACAGTTTCTTCTCCTGCTCGAAACGAATGTAGGGGTTAACCCGGCTGGAAGCCTTGATCTCATCCAGCTTGATCTTGTCGATTTGACGGGCACGGGATGTGGCCTGCTTGGCCTTGGAAGCGTTGGCAGAGAAGCGCGCCACGAAGGTTTGCAGCTCGGCAATCTGTGCCTTTTTCTTGGCGTTTTCAGCCACCAGGCGCTCGCGGGCCTGAGAGGCGGCTGTCATATATTCATCATAGTTGCCCGGATAGACCCGCAGCTCACCATAGTCCAGATCCGCCATATGGGTACAGACAGAGTTGAGGAAGTATCTGTCGTGGGAAATGATGATCATGGTGCTGTTACGCTGGTTAAGCATCTCCTGCAGCCAGCGAATGGTATCGATATCCAAGTTGTTGGTCGGTTCGTCGAGCAGCAACACATCGGGATCAGAGAACAAGGCCTGTGCCAGCAGCACCCTGAGTTTCCAACCCGGTGCCACTGCACTCATGGGGCCAAAATGTTGTTCCAGCGGAATACCCACCCCGAGCAGCAGCTCACCGGCGCGGCTTTCTGCGGTATAACCGTCCATTTCGGCAAACTGCATCTCAAGATCGGCCACTTTAATGCCATCTTCTTCGCTCATTTCCGGTAAGGAGTAGATGCGATCGCGCTCCTGCTTCACCGCCCACAGCTCTTTGTGACCCATGATCACTGTGTCGATAACGCTGTGCTCTTCATAGGCGAACTGATCCTGGTTCAACTTACCCAGACGCTCGTTGGGATCCAGCGACACATTACCCGAGGTTGGCTCCAACTCACCGGAAAGGATCTTCATAAAAGTAGACTTACCGCAGCCATTGGCGCCGATAAGGCCGTATCTGTTGCCTTCGCCGAATTTAACCGAGATGTTTTCAAACAGCGGCTTGGCGCCAAACTGCATGGTGATGTTAGCTGTCGTTATCACTGTATGATTCCAAAATATCCAGATGCGGGACCTGGCTATGTAAAGCCGCGTCCAAGAGCCCAAGGCCTATGATTGGCCGGGTAAATAAAGCCGGGCACTATAACATTCCTGCGTGAATTATCAACCAAAGTCGCGGACAGCCAGCGAGATAAAGCAGTGCAACCAGCTGTTTACCAAAGACTTTAAAAATCTTCTGCAAGCAGATTAAAAATCCAGATCGCGGCCACACACCAAGGTAGTTTCCGCCTTGTTTGTTGCAAAAGTGCTGTAACAGCCAAGTTCGGGGCGCAAAATCTCTGTCGGCAAGGCATATCCCGGCTCACCATTGATAGTGATGCTCTCGCTGTCATCGGTGTAATCCGTGCTCAGCGTGGTGCCATCGGCCAACTGCCAGCGACTGAGAAATGAGTGCACATTGGCACAAACCGTGATTTCACACTCCAGGGTCTTTTGGCTGTCACCCTTGATCACTATGCACTCAGTGGTTTTCTCGCCGCAGCCCGCCTGAGCAGGCACAGAGATGGCGCTGAGCAGCAAGACACCGCCTAGCAGACTCGGCTTAGCTGCCGCGGTTAATTTTCTGGATTGCATTTTCCTACTCCTTTCCCATTTCGTTTCTTATTCCCCGTTGCCCTTGCTGTGACTCGCTTGGCCAGCGATATCCAGCCCCAAGCTTATATTGACCAAAGGCTCTTAGAGACTAAAGGCTTTGACAGGCTAAGGGCTCAGGCCGTGACCGCCGACTGCCTTTTTCGGCAGGCATTGGTGCTGAGCAAAGGCAAACCCCTTATTTAAACAGGAAAAACAAGGCGATAAAACAAGAAAACAATAAAAAGCCGGGGCAATTTCCCCGGCTCAAATGCTGAAAAACCCTAATCCAAAGACTGACGCCGCAAGCGGTTGGCGTTAGTCACCACAGTCAGTGAAGACAGCGCCATTGCCGCGCCGGCCACCACAGGGCTCAGCAAGATCCCTGTCAGCGGGTACAGCACCCCGGCCGCAATCGGGATCCCCAGAGTGTTGTAGATAAAGGCGCCGAACAGGTTCTGCTTGATGTTGCCAAGTGTCGCCCGCGACAGGGCAAATGCCCCGGCCAAACTACCCAGCCTTGGGTTAAGCAAGGTCAGGTCGGCGCTCTCTATGGCAATCTCGGTGCCCGAGCCCATGGCAATGCCGACATCGGCGGCCATCAGCGCCGGGGCGTCATTGATCCCATCACCGACCATGGCCACCACTTCACCCTGCGCTTGAAACTTACTGACCCAGGATTGCTTTTCATCCGGCAACACCCCGGCGATGACTTCCTCAATCCCCACCTGACGCGCCACGGCTTCGGCTGTGGCCTGGTTATCACCACTGAGCAATACCAAGCGCTTGCCCTGGGCCTTGAGCGCGGTCATGGCTTCTTTGGCATCGGCTTTGATTGGGTCACTGATCCCCACCAACGCCAGCAGTTGATTATCTCGGGCCACCAGCACCTGGGTGTGTCCAAGCGCCGCCCCCTGCTCCAGCCTTGCCTGGTGCGTCTCGGTCAGCCTAATGCCCAGTGCGTCCATTAGCTTGCTGTTACCGACCGCCCACTGCCGGCCTTCAAACTGCCCCAGCAGACCTTGCCCCTGGCGATAGTCAAACCCCTGCGGCTCACTCAGCACAACCTCTTTGACTTTGGCGGCATCCAGCAGCGCCGCCGCCAAAGGGTGGCCCGAGTGTTGCTCAAGACTCGCCACGGCGCGCAGCAGCTCGCGCTCATCAAAGGCATCATCAAAAATATCCACCTGGGTGACGGCGGGCTTACCTTCTGTGATGGTGCCGGTCTTATCCAGCACCACACAGCTGACTTTGCTGGCGGTTTGCAGCGCCTCACCGTTTTTCACCAATACCCCCATGGAAGCGGCGCGGCCGACAGATACCATGATGGACATGGGCGTCGCCAGCCCCAAGGCGCAGGGACAGGCGATAATCAGTACACTGGTCAGCACCACCAACGCATGGGACAGCGCAGGCTCAGGGCCGGCAAAATACCAGATGATGGCCGCCAGCAGCGCAATCACCACCACCACAGGCACAAACACGGCGGCTATCTTGTCTGTCAGTCGCCCTATGGGCATCTTGGAGGTCTGGGCCTCCTGAACCAGGGCGATAATCTTCGCCAGGCGGGTATCGGCAGGCCCGGCAGTAACTTGGTAAATAAGGCTGCCGTTTCCATTGACTGTGCCGGCGCTCAGACTGTCGCCCACGGATTTAGCCACGGGAATGGGTTCGCCTGTGAGCATGGACTCATCGAGCAGCGAATTGCCTGAAAGCACTTCACCGTCGAGCGCCACTCTGTCACCCGGGCGCAGTCTCAGCTTGTCGCCCACCACCAGCGCTGCTATGGCCACGGTTTCATCGCCGTCTTCAGTGATCTTGATGGCCGTGTTGCTCTGCAGGCCAATAAGCTTCTGCACCGCTTCACTGGTCTTGCCGCGTGCTCTCAGCTCCAATGCATGTCCAAGGTTAATCAAGCCGAGGATCATCACACTGGCCTCAAAGTACACATGACGGGTGCCGTCGGGGAAAAAGCCGGGAATAAGCACCACCAGCATGGAGTAAAGCCAGGCCGTGCCCGTACCCAGGGCGATCAGCGTATCCATATTGGCACTCTTGGCCTTGAGTGAGCGCCACATACCACTGAAGAAATGGCTCCCGGTGGTGACCAGCAGCAACAAGGTCAACAGCCCCATGGCGCCCCAGATAAGTTGGCTTTTGCTATCGTGGATCATCATGTCACCACCGGCCAGGCCCCAGATCATCAAGGGGATCCCCAGCCCGAGACCGGCGATGGCCTGTCTGATCCGGGTGCGGTATTCCCTGGCATCATGCTCGGCCTTGTCGGCCATGGCACTGGCGGCGTCGGTTATCGGCTCCGCGCGATACCCGGCCGAGAGCAGCAGCGCAACAGCTTCAGCCACTGGCAACCCAGCGGCCACGCTCACCTGCTTGTCGGCCAAGTTGACTCTGGCCTCGACCTCTTTGGCGGCAAAGGCTTTTTCTATCTTGGCCACGCAGCTGGCGCAGCTCATATCCGGCACAAACAGCAGTGTGGGCTTGGCAGGGTGAGCCGTGGCGGCCTTGTGCTTGACAGCTTTATCGGCATGGTTGCCAGTTTCGGTTTCAGTTGTGGCTTCGGCCACCGCCGGTTTCAAAGCGTCAGCCTGAGCTTCTGTCTCAGTCTCGGTATCAGCCTCGGCATGCTCATCGCGCCAAGGCTCGGCGGTAAACCCAGCGGCCTTTAACAGCTCGGTCAACTCGGCGGCGGTTTTATGGCTTTTCACTGCTAGCCGTTTCTGTTTCAGATTGACTGTCACCTCGGCTTCATCGCTGAGCTCCTTACGAATACTGGCCTCACAATGGCCACAGGTCATATCGCCAACATAAAAGTGGAAGTTTTCCGGCTCACTTGTATTACCTGGCGCAAGCGTTGGCGGGGTAAAGCCTGCGCCGGTTATCAATTCGGCCAGTTCCGCCGCGCTCTTGTGACTTTTCAGCCGCAGCTGTTTGCCTTTAAGGTCGACTTCTACCTCAAGCTCATCAGCCAGCGCCCTGCGAAGCTTACTCTCACAGTGGCCGCAGTTCATATCGGCAACATGGAAGTTAAAGCTGGCAGGGGCTTCAGGGCTGGCTTCAGGGCTGGGTTCAGGGCTTGGCTCTTGCGCGCTGTCACCGGCGCCAAGAGCCGCAATCTCGGCCTGCTCAGCGTCATAACCTGCGTCTTTCAGCCTCGCCAGCGCCGCGGCGGGGGTAAGCTCAGCGCCCGGGGCGAATGTCAGCGTCAACGACTTATCGGCCACCTCGGTAGCGGCTTCTACGCCGATATCGTCGGCAAACAGGGCTCTTATCTTGCTGGCGCAGCCGCCGCACTTCATATTCGTTATGGTGAATTGTATCTGGTCCATTGGAAACTCCCTTCTGTGCCCCTCGCAAGCGAGGCTGGCTCAACACTGGGATAAAGGTTAAAGTCTCCAGTAACGGGAGAGTCAAGCTCGAAAAATCATCAGTGAGATAAAAGGTGCACTGACTCTCAACAATACGCTTGCGGCGCGACAAAATAGCCCACAATAGTCCAAATACGGCAGAAAGCGGGAGTTTGACGATGAAAATAGGCGAAGTGGCCAAGGCAACAGGCCTGAGTATCAAGAGTATCCGCTATTACCATGACATAGGCTTGGTTGAGGCCCACAGAGGTGACAACGGATATCGTGAGTATCGGGCAGCCGAAATCGAGGCGCTCAAGTTTTTGCAGCACTGCCGCGAGCTGGGCTTTACCTTGGATGAATGCCGGGATCTGTTGCAACTGAAACACAATCCCAAGCGCTGCGCCGAGGATGTCAAACGCCTGGCCAAGGGGCACCTGCAGGCGTTGGAAGAAAAGATGACCAGACTGGCCTCACTGCATGCCCAACTGAGCGAGCTGGTATCTCAATGCCGCGGTGGCAGCCAGTCTGAATGCGCCATCATAGATGGCCTGTCCAGCGAAGCCAAACAGGCCTGAAGTTGTCACTCAGGCAATTTGGCTTGCTGCCCGGGCCGCGCCAAGGCTGCGGCATTGTCCAGCTTCAGTGCCGGCAGCGTGCCCGCCGGGGTGAAATCAAACACCATGCCGTAGAACACCAGCTCTGACTCCAATGCCAGTATCTTGTTGTGGGGCTGGCGAAAGCCGTGCCCCTCCCCCTCAAAGCCGATAAACGCCGTGGGAACGCCCTTGTCTTTCAGCGCCTTGAAGATATGCTGTGACTGATTCGGTGGCACCACCTTATCTTCGAGCCCTTGCAACAGCAGCAAAGGCTCATTGAATCCCTGCAGATGATACAGGGGCGAGCGTTCACGATATACAGCCTTCATTTTGGGGTAAGGGCCTATCAGTTGATCCAGGTATCTTGACTCAAACTTATGGGTTTCCTTGCCCAGCACCTCGATATCACTGATCCCGAAATAGCTCACCCCGGCCTTGAACTTGTCATAGAAGGCCAAGGCCGAAAGCACGCTCAAGCCACCGGCACTGCCGCCGCGAATCGCCAGTTTGTCAGCACTGACCCAGCCTTGGTCAACTAAAAACCCTGCGGCCCAGACGGCATCCTCAACATCTGCCTTGCCCCAGTTGCCATAGAGGCTTTGGCGATATTGGCGACCAAAGCCGGTACTGCCGCGGTAATTGAGCTCAAACACGGCAAAGCCGCGACTGGTCCAGTACTGAATGGCGCTGCTGTAAGCCCGGTTGGCCTTGGCGGTCGGGCCACCATGCAACATCATCAGCAGCGGCGGCCGGGTGTCCGGCAGGGGTTGGTAGTCACCATTTACCGGCGGATAAAAATAGCCGTGAGCCTTGTCTCCCCCCTTGGTGGTGAACTCCACATTGATGGCGCGGGAGATATATTTGGGATCCAATCCGCTGATCTCCGGGGCGTACACAAGCTCTGTACCGCGGCCGGAAACCTTGTAGATGCCACGCTCGGGTGTTGGCCTATTGCCAACAAAATAAACCCCGTCGGCTCCTTGCACCACCTGCCTGATATCGGCAAAGTCGGCGGCCAAAGGTTCAATGACCCCAGTCTGCAGATCCAGTCGCAGCAATCCGGCATCGCCTTCCTTGTTGAAGCTGGCTATCAGGGTGTTTTCATTCTCAAAGGCGTAAGCATGCTGGCCCAGCTTCCAGGCAGGGCCGCCGATTTCAGCCTTGAGTTGAGTAACCTGCTCGATACTGCCGTTGGCATCCAGCCGATACAGGTTCCACCAGTTGTCATAGTCGGCAATAAAGTAGAGCACACCGCCAGGGCTGAACAGGGGTTGCATCAGTGCGCCCTTTCGCTCAGGGGCGATTTGCCGAATATTGGTCAACTGCCCCTTGCGGTTGAGATCCCCAAGCCACAACTGGGTATTATCCCAAGGCATATTGGGGTGTTCCCAGGTGATCCAGGCAAGCTGTGTATTGTCGGCATTAATTGCCGGAGAACTGATAAAGTCGTGACCATCGACGAAGATATCCCCTTCACCGGAGAAATTCAGGTTAATGGTCACCAAACTGGCCTTGGGCTCTCCCGGTTGGCGATGATCTTCCCGGACACAGATAATCCGTGAGCCCTTGGGATAAGAGATACAGTCACCGTGACGGGTGCCATTGGGTGTCAGTGCCAGCGCCTCCTGATTGGGCGCTATCCGGTAAAACAGCTGATCCTGCCCCTTGGTGACAAACAGGCTCTGGCCTATGCCGAGAAAGTCGCCTCCGCCATATTCATGAACGCGGCTGCCAATACCAAAGGCCGGCGCCACCACACTGGTGATGCTGCCGTCTTTTTCGAGACGCTTGATCCCCACCTTGCCACCTTCGGCCGGGCTGGATTCCGAGAAATAAATCGCATCACCGACACTCTGCAGCTCACCTATTGCCGAGGCACTGCCGTAGACTTCGGCGGCTCCCAAAGGTGAGACCCAGCTGCCATAAGCGGCGCTAATCCTCTGTTCATTGTTGGCAGGGGCTTCTTGCTCCTGCGTAGGTTGACCGCAACCCTGCAACACTGAAGCCATCAGCGCTGCGGCCAGAATTCGCTTTCCGGGATTGAAAATCATGGTTTCGTTTCCCCCAACACCTGCCCAGGGGCAGGCTGAAACTACTACAACTTAAGTCTTGTGTTTTCTTGGTTTTTCTTATTTTTTATATCTGGCACAGAACCACTGCAAAACCCTGTACTGCTGCAAACTGGATAATCCAAAAAAGATGCAGATCCAAGGTGAAAGCAAATAGTACCAGGTGATGGGTTCTGTGGAGCGACCGCTGAGAAGCAGGTAGAAGAATCCGAAGTAGATTACCATGACCCCCACGACTCCCACCAGTAAAAGCAGGCGCTTGATTTGTTTCTCCAGCCAATGCATGGGTGAGTGTTTATACCTCTGGTGCTTTTACCTTTTAGTAGGGGAATTGTTCAATCCGGGACAAGAATTGTCAACGTCTGTGATACAAAGCGGACAAGTATCTGACACCCCGGATTGCAGAATGATAACTTTTGAGAGACTTGGGCGCGGCTCAACCGCTATTTTTGGGCAAATAACGCCCGGCATCCCTGGACCAACGAAAGTCCACTTTGCTGCCATTGTCGACATTTTTCAGGCGCAGATCATAGTATCCCTGATGTTGACGCCCAAGAAGCTGCAGCAGATTTTTGCCTTCATCAATAACCCGGGCGCGTACGCCGGTTTCATCCCGCTCACCGGCCAGATCTTTATAGAAATACATGGGTTCAGAGAAGATATTCACCAGCTTCTCTCCATCAATTACATAGAGCTGCAGCGCTTCATAGAAGGCACCGCCACCGGAAAAACCTTCACTGAAACCAACTCGGATCCCTATGGCGGTTAACTGGTCACTGACCTTGTAGGGTGCCAGATCCAGCTTTTTGACCGATTGAGGTACTGTATCAGAACCGCCATCCACTGTGCTTTCCAGATTGGAGTAGTTCCAGTTGACCGGGGTATTGAGTGGGCCATCGTGGGCAGCAAGCGCTTGGAAGTTCCCCTGGTCCAGCTTAAATACGCCAAAGTAAAAATCATGGGTCTGACGCTCGGCAAAGTTCTCACTGCAAAGATCGCTGCCATCCGTATATTTAAGATCCGATTCTTCGGCAACCACACAGGCATAGCCCAGATACAAGCCCTGGTTGCCCCAAGGTTTGGCGCCTATGCTTGCCAGCAAGTCCGGGGAGCGTCCCGGCGCCAACCAATCGAGCAACGTCTTGGGCGCAACGCCATCTGGCAAGCTCTGGCCGTCTTTGGCGAGCAGTTTTCCTTCCATCTGCTCAGCATAAATCTGCCGCCCTTCCTCGTGACGTATGGCAGCTTTGGCTTCACTGGGGTGAACTGTCTGAGTAGTGTGTAAGGTTTGGCTGGCATTGGTTTGGCTAGCATTGGCTTGTGAGCCGACAAGAGCACAGGAGAGCGAAGCAGTCAGCACTAGCGTGGTTGACAACAATAGAGGGTTAAAGGAAACCTGCCTGGTGGAAGAAAACATCATCCCTGTCCTTGTTTGAAACGCAGTAAAGAACAGGGATGATATCTATTTTCGCCTTGATATCAAAGCATTGAATTACAGGCGGATACCGCCGTCAATTTCAAATACCCGGCCATTGACATAGTCGTTTTCAATGATGAATTTAACTGTCGAGGCGATTTCAGCGGCATCGCCCAAACGGCCGACCGGCACCATTTTCTCCAGGCGCTCCAGCGCTTCCGGTTTCATGGCGGCGGTCATTTCGGTGGCAATAACCCCGGGGGCAACAGCGGCGGCCCTGATCTTGTAGCGCGCCAGCTCTTTGGCCCAGCCCACCGCCATGGCAGCAACACCGGCCTTGGAGGCGGCATAGTTGCTCTGCCCCACATTGCCGGCCCGAGCCAGGCTGGAGATATTGATGATCACCCCTTCCTGGCCAGAGCTTATCATGGCGGCTGCGGCTTCACGGCCACAGAGGAAGCTGCCGCTCAGGTTTACATTGATAACCGACTGGAACTGCTCCAGCGACATACGGTCTGTCACCTGGCCCTCTTTGGCTTTAATCAGCATGCCGTCACGCAGAATACCTGCGTTGTTTACCAGCACATTGAGCTGACCAAAATCTTCCAGAATGTACTGAAAGGTTGCCATCACATCTTCTTCATCCGTGATGTCCACCGCATAACCCTGAACTTCGGTCTCGCCCATCAGGGCACAGGCTTGCTCCAGACGGTCCTGATCCACATCGATCAGCGCCAGACGGGCACCGGCAGCGGCCAGCTCCTGCGCCATGGCCAGACCCAGTCCACCGGCTCCACCTGTGATGGCGACTACCTTACCTTTTACATCCATTGGGTTATCCTTATTTCTCTTGCTTGAATTGTTCAAAAATACTGGAAAAATCGCGACGACCATTGCCCTTGCGGGCATGATTGACATAGAGGCTGCGCGCCAGTGCGCCCATAGGGGTGCTTGACTGGCTGGACAGCGCTGCTTCCTGGGACAGGCCGAGATCCTTGACCATAAGATCCACCATAAACCCGCCCTGATAGTCATTGGATGATGGCACGCTTGGCATCACCCCGGGACAGGGGTTGTATTTCTCCAAGGTCCAGTTGCCGCCGCTCGAAACTTTCATGATATCTGACAGCACCTTGGGATCCAAACCATTATCTATCCCCAGACTCAGTGCCTCGCTGGTACCCACCATCAAGACAGACAACAGCATGTTGTTGCAGATTTTGGCAACCTGACCAGCTCCGGCACCACCTGCATGGAAAATATTGGCGCCCATGCACTCGAGAACGGGTTTGGCCTTGGCAAAACCTGCGTCGCTGCCGCCGCAGATAAAGGTCAGCGTACCGGCCGCGGCCCCGGCGGTGCCACCGGAAACCGGCGCATCAACAAACTCAAGCCCTTTGGCGGCCGCCGCAGCCGCCACAGTGCGGGCGCTGTCGGCATCTATGGTCGATGAATCGATAAGTAAGGTCCCCTCGGCCACAACATCCAGCAGCCCTTGCTGCTGCTCGCTGCCGAGGTACAGGCTACGAACATGCTTGCCGGCCGGCAACATGGTTACCACCACATCGGCACCCGCCGCTGCGCCACAGGCGCTCTGGGCCGTTATAGCCCCCTGCTCTGCCAGGCTCTGCATCGCCGTCGGCACCAGATCGAATACCCGAACAGTCATCCCGGCCTTGATCAGGTTGACCGCCATCGGCCCCCCCATATTGCCCAAACCAATAAAAGCCACTGTTGTCATCTGTTTGCTCTCCCTGTTGGAATCTTGTTTGCCTGCATCTGTTACAGATCGGCCAATGGGTGTTCATGTTCAAATGGCGACTCGAGCAAGGCAGATACCGCTTCTTGCGGTGCTATCTTGCCCTTGCCGTAACGCCAGTTGGGATTACGGTCCTTGTCGATAAGCAGCGCCCTGACACCCTCACAAAAATCACCTATGGCGCAGCAGTTGAGGCTGAGCCCCAGCTCGAAGCGGAAACAATCCGCCAGGCTCATGTCAGTCCCAAGCCTTGACTGCTCGTAGGCCAGCGCCCAGCTAAGCGGGCTGCCGCTCAGCATGGTGTCACGGGCGCGCTGCAACCAGCTCTCTTGGGTTTCCAGGGCCTGCATCTTGGCGAGAATTTCCGCCATATCTCCGGTCATCAGCTCATCTATCTGAGCCTGATGGCCCTTCAAGCGGCTGCTGCCGGGACGCTCTTCACTCTGGGTTTCCAGTTCATTGAGCAGATCATGCAGCTTCTGCTGGTTGAGACTGGTGTTATTGCCCCAGTTCACCGTCGCCATGGCATCGAGCATGCGCTCTTTATCCGTTGAGGCCAGAAAATGATTGCCAATGCCGGTATAACGGGCATCGGCCGCATTCATATTGTAGGCAGTCAGGCCGAGAAACAGCCCAGTCTTGCCCGGCATGCGGCCGAGAAAATAGCTGCCGCCGACATCCGGGTATAGGCCTATGGTGACCTCGGGCATGGCGATGCGCGAACGCTCAGTCAACACCCTGTGGCTGGCACCTATCATCAGCCCCAGACCACCACCCATCACTATGCCGTCGCCCCAAACCAATACAGGCTTGCCGAAGGTGTGCAGCTGAAAGTCGAGCCGATATTCCTCTTCGAAAAACACCCGTGCTTCCTGGGTGTAACTGCCGGGATTGGCCTGCTGCGCCTGATACAGCGCCCGCACATCACCACCGGCGCAGAAGGCTTTGTCGCCGCTGCCGTCGAGGATCACGCAGGCAATCTGCTCATCCTGTTTCCAGGCAGCCAACTGCTTGGCCAGCAAACGCACCATGTTAAGATTCAGTGCATTGAGTGCTTTTTCCACATTGAGTGTCGCCACACCAATCAACTTGCCGCTGGCGGTTCCCAGGGTCTGAAATACCACTTCATGACTCATATCAGCGCCTTCCTTATGCGTTTTTCCAGTTGGCTGCGCGCTTCTCCAGGAAGGCATTGACCCCTTCTTTCTGATCTTGGGTGTCAAACAGAGCCACAAACAGCTCACGCTCCAGCGGCAGCGCCTGAGCTCTTGGCATATTACGTCCGGCCTGGATTAACTGCTTGCAAACGGTCACGCTCGATGGGCTCTGCTTGGCGGCCTTGTTCGCCAGCGCAATGGCAGCACTCAGGGCCTCACCCTTACCAACTACCTCTTCTACCAGGCCAATCTCACGGGCCTTGGCGGCATCGATTCGCTCACCGCAAAGGATCATCCGCTTGGCCCAGCCTTCACCGACCAGAGCGGTCAGATTCTGGGTGCCGCCGGCGCAAGGCAGCAGGCCGACGGTGGCCTCGGGTAATGCAAGCTGCGCCTGCTCTTCGGCGATACGGATATCACAGGCCAGAGCCACTTCCAAACCGCCGCCCATGGCATAGCCGTTGATGGCGGCAATAGACACACCGCGAAAGGCGCTCAGGGTTTCAAATGCTTCGCCAAAATAGCGTGCCATGGTAGCGGCATTGCCTTTATCACCATCGGCAAACAGCTTAAGATCGGCGCCGGCCGAGAAGAATTTCTCCCCTTCCCCTGTCAGTACCAAGGCATAGATATCGGGATCATTGTTGAGCTCTTCCACCTTGAGGCGCAGTTCATTGAGGCTCTCGGCCGTCCAGGTGTTGGCCGGTGGATTGTTGATGGTCAGAACAGCCGTGTGGCCTTCGATATGCTCAATCAAAAAAGACATGAATGACTCCTTGCAATTCGGTTAAATGGGTTTGGCCTTAGAGGATCTCGCCGGCATGCTCATCCAGCAGACGGCGGGCGATGATAAGGCGCATAATCTCATTGGTTCCTTCCAGGATCTGGTGTACCCGTACATCACGGAAATGTCGCTCCAGTGGGTATTCGCGGATGTAGCCGTAACCACCGTGAATTTGCAGCGCGCTGTCACACACGGCAAACCCTATGTCTGTGGCAAAACGCTTGGCCATGGCGCAATAAGCCGTGGCTTCGGGATCGCCGCTGTCCAGCTTAAATGCCGCCAGACGCACCATCTGCCGCGCGGCGACCAATTCGGTGGCCATGTCGGCCAGCTTGAACTGCAGCGCCTGGAAGGCGGCCAGTGGTTTGCCGAACTGCTTGCGCTCATGCATATATTCAGTGGCGCGCTCAAGTGCAGCCTGAGCGGTACCCACAGAGCAGGTGGCGATATTGATGCGGCCGCCATCCAGGCCCTTCATGGCGAAGGTAAAGCCCTGGCCTTCCTCACCCAACAGATGATTGACCGGCACCCGCACGTTTTCAAAAGTAATGAGTCTGGTTGGCTGGGCGTTCCAGCCCATCTTGTCCTCGGCCTTGCCGTAGATAACACCCTTGGCATCAGCCGGGATGGCAATGGCCGAAATTCCCTTGGGGCCGGCCTCACCGGTGCGGCACATCACCACCAAAAGCTCGGTGGCGCCGGCGCCCGAGATAAACATCTTGGAGCCGTTAATCACATACTCATCGCCGTCGCGCTCGGCGCGGGTGGCAAGTGAAGCGGCGTCACTGCCTGAACCAGGCTCGGTCAGGCAGTAAGAAGCCAGCTTGCTGCCTGTGGTCAGCGCTTCAGACCACTCGGCCCGCAGACTTTGCTGGCCCCAGGTTGTCACCATCCAGGTGGCCATGTTGTGAATGGTCAGCATGGCTGTGGTGGCAGTGCAGCCCTTGGCCAGCTCTTCAAAAATAATCGAGGCATCCAGACGCGACAGGCCCATGCCGCCTTCAGACTCGGGAGAATAGAGTGAACAGAATCCCAGCTCCCCGGCTCTTTGGATCACGTCTTTGGGAAAGTGATGTTCCTCATCCCATTTGGCGGCAAATGGGGCCAGTTCATCGGCGGCAAACTGACGGGCCAGCTCGGCGAATTGGCGCTGATCTTCGTTGAGATTGAAATCCATGCTTGACTCCTGTGCGCAGATCTCTGCGTCTTGCGGTGATCCGGTGATGCCGGATCTCTTGTTATTTACTGTTGCGATTAAAAAGGGGCACCGGCCATTGCCGGTGCCCTTGGGCTCACACTGTTACTTGAGGGCGATAGTCATGTTGGGACCAGAGGCGATATCAGACTCGAACCAACGGCTGGTGATGGTCTTGGTTTCTGTGTAGAAACGCACCGCCTGCTTGCCGTAGGCGTGCTGATCGCCGTAGAAGCTGCCCTTCCAACCCGTGAAAGAGAAAAATGGCAGCGGCACAGGAATAGGCACATTGATACCCACCTGACCCACTTCGATTTCATGCTGATACTTACGCGCCGCGGCGCCGCTGGCAGTAAAGATAGAGGTGCCGTTACCGTAAGGACTGGCGTTAACCAACTCAATGGCATCTTCCAGCGACTCGGCTTCCATACAGCAGAGCACAGGGCCGAAGATCTCTTCCTTGTAGATGCTCATGTCCGTGGTTACCTTGTCGAACATGGTCGGACCGACCCAGTTGCCTGACTCATAACCGGGTACAGTGCAGTCGGAACCATCGAGCAGACACTCGGCGCCTTCAGCCTTGCCCTCGGCGATAAGCTTGAGCACCCGCTCTTTGGCGGCCGGGCTGATGAGTGGGCCGTAACCGGCTTCCTTGTCATCCCAAAGACCGGGACGCACCTTGGACAGGGCTTCTTTCAGCTCAGGGATCCACTCTTTGGCGGCGCCGACAAACACAGCGACCGACAGCGCCATACAGCGTTGACCGGCGGCACCAACCGAGGCGCCCACCAGGTTATTGATCACTTGCTGCTTATTGGCATCAGGCATGATCACGCAGTGGTTCTTGGCACCGGCAAAGGCCTGCACCCGCTTGAGGTTGTCAGTGCCTGTCTTGTAGATGTACTGACCCACACCCACAGAACCCACAAAGGAAATCGCCTTGATATCCGGATGAGACAGCAGTACATCAACCGCAGTTTTGTCACCGTGAACCAGCTGCAACACGCCCTTGGGAGCACCGGCCTGTTCAAACAGCTCCACCAGACGCTGCGGCGTCATTGGGTCCTGCTCGGACGGCTTGAGAACGAAGGTGTTGCCGCAGGCGATAGCCAGCGGGAACATCCACAGCGGGATCATCGCCGGGAAGTTGAATGGCGTAATCCCGGCGCAGACACCCAGCGGCTGAGTGTAGGAGTAGGTATCTATGCTGCGGGCCACGTTCTCAACCGTTTCACCCATCAGCAAGGAGGCGATGTTGCAGGCATGCTCGGCCACTTCAATGCCGCGCCAGACATCACCCTTGGCATCTTCAAAGGTTTTACCCGTTTCCTGGGCCAAAATGGTGGCCAGCTCGTCATGGTGTTCTTTCAAAAGATGTTGATAGCGCAGCATCACCCGAGCGCGTTCGGAAACGGCCACTTCCTTCCAGCTCTTGAAGGCTTCCTTGGCGCTGGCGATGGCGCGCTCAACTTCCGGCTGGGTCGCACAGTTGATAAAGGCGATGGTTTCATTGTTGGCCGGGTTGGTGACATTGATCTGCTTGCTGCCGGAACCGTTGACGAATTCGCCATCTATGTAGTGCTTGACTTGTGTGCTCATAAGAATTCCTTGTAAGTAGTGGAACGGCGCGGCAACAGCTCTTGTGGCTGTTTTTTGATGGCGCCGTTTCCTGTCTTGTTGATTGCTTCAATTTGTTGCCGGCCGCTGCCGCGGCCTACTGGATATTAGAGCTCAATCGCCATGGCAGTGGCTTCACCGCCACCTATGCACAGCGATGCCATGCCACGTTTGAGACCTCGGGCCTTGAGCGCATGAATAAGAGTCACCAGCAGACGGGCGCCGGAGCAACCTATCGGATGACCGAGCGCACAGGCACCGCCATTGACGTTAACCTTGGCGGCATCCAGCCCCAACTCGCTGATGGCCAACATGGTCACCATGGCGAAGGCTTCGTTGATTTCGAAAAGGTCGACCTCATCCTTGCTCCAACCGGTCTGTGCCAAGAGTTTTTGCATGGCGCCCACGGGCGCCGTGGTAAACATGGCCGGCTCTTGGGAATGGGTAGCATGGCCCTTGATGGTGGCCATCACTGCCAGCCCCAGGTTTTCGGCCTGCTCACGGCTCATCAGCATCAAACTGGCGGCACCGTCGGAAATCGAACTGGAGTTGGCGGCGGTAATGGTGCCGTCTTTGGCAAAAGCGGGGCGTAGCGCCGGGATCTTGTCAGGGCGGGCATTGCCGGGCTGCTCATCGGTATCAATCAGCGTATCGCCGCGGCGGCTGCTTACGGTTACCGGAACTATCTCCTCCTTGAAGGCACCTGAGGTGATGGCTGCATTGGCTTTTTCCAGTGAGCTCAGGGCAAAGGCGTCCATGGCTTCCCGGGTCAGGCCAAAATCGTCGGCAGTTTTCTGGGCGAAAGTTCCCATGGCGCCACCTGTGTAGGCATCTTCCAGCCCATCGAGGAACATATGATCCAGCACCTTACCATGGCCCATACGCATGCCGCCGCGAGCCTTATCCAGCAGATACGGCGCCTGACTCATGCTCTCCATACCACCGGCAATCACGATATTGGCACTGCCGGCCTTGATAAGATCGTGCGCCAGCATCACGGTTTTCATCCCCGAGCCGCACACCTTGTTGACTGTGGTTGCGCCAACAGACTGGGGCAAACCTGCCCCCAAAACCGCCTGTCTGGCAGGGGCCTGACCGAGGCCAGCCGGCAATACACATCCCATCAGCACTTCATCGACCTGTTCGCCCTTCACTCCTGTAGTTTCCATCAAGGCCTTGATGCTGAAAGCCGCCAGCTGAGGAGAAGGCACAGTGGAAAGACAGCCCTGAAAACCGCCCATGGCGGTTCGTTTGGCAGCGACGATAACAATATCCTGAGGACGACTCATTGTTGACTCCCTTGTTGGGCACCCAAACACCGGCCCAACAGCAGGCCGGCGGTGTTAGGTGCAGCAAATTTGCACTCTGTTGCTGTCACTTTGACGTTTACGCGAACGTAAGGCAAGTACTAATTAGTCTAATACAGGCTCTGTTTATAGGTATTTTTGTCAGGGAGGATTTACAGCAGGATGACAGCTTGTGCCCTGAAAGAAAGCCAAAACACTACGGCTTAGAAAAGGTTAGGGAAGGAAGTACCAGTTTGAGGAAGCATAAGCAGTAGAGGCCGACGCCATCTGGCTTGATATGAGCTAAGCCCTTTAGGACTTAGGGAAGGTGCCAATAAGTCCTAGTGGCACTCTGGCTTACACAGCAATTGGCGTTCAAGGCATCTGACTGAAGGCATGCCGGGGCCTGGCGAAGTCGGATAACGCAGAGAGCCGGTTGCTGTGAAAGCCCCGAAGGGCGTGGCTTACAGGCCTGCTTGCTGTGTTGTGCCTCTAGCAAAGGACTCGGGCCATTTGCTGCGAACCACGCTTTGCATCCAGGCCTGTAAGCCGGCGCAGAGCACACATGGGACTTGTTCGCACCTTCCTTGAGTCACAAGACTGCGACTCCCGCCAACAAAACATTTGGCGTTACGGGCTCAGCCACTCTGTTCCCAGGGCGTAATAGCACTGAGATCCGATAAGTCATAAGGGGTCAACTGGTAGACATAATAGTTGAGCCAGTTGCTCACCAACAGACTACCGTGACTATACCAACGGGCAATCGCTTCAGCCTCTGGGTCATCGTTGCGGAAATAGTTTTGCGGGATCTTGGGCGCCAAACCGGCCGCCAGATCTCTTTGGTACTCATCTTTAAGGGTCGACTTGCGATACTCTGGGTGCCCCATCACAAACAGGTTGCGATTGTCCTTACTGATCACCAGATAGGCACCGGCTTGGTCCGACTCGGCCAGCACTGTCAGTTCGGGATGCGCCTTAAGCTCATCCACATCCATCTGGGCATAACGGGAGTGCGGAGCATAAAACTCATCATCAAAGCCGCGCAGCAAGGGCACGTGGGCGCGAATACGCCTGTGCTGATAAACCCCGGAGCATTTTTCAGCGAGGATCTTGCGCTCGAGTTGATACAGGTGATAAAAACCGGCGTGGGCCGCCCAGCAGAGAAACAGTACCGAGGTAACATGTTCCTGTGACCAATCGATAATCTCGCGGATATGATCCCAGTAAGTGACCTCCTCGAAATCCAGCTGTCCCAGGGGGGCGCCAGTGATGATTAGGCCGTCATAGTTGCGATGGCGTACATCTTCAAAGTCACGGTAAAAGGTGTTGAGATGATCGGTCGGCGTATGTTTCGACTCTTTGTCGTGGATCCTCAGCAGGTCGATATCCACCTGCAACGGAGTATTGCCCAACAGCCGCAGCAACTGGGTTTCTGTCTCAATCTTGTTGGGCATCAGATTGAGGATCAACACCTTCATCGGCCGTATATCCTGCATCGCCGCCCGGCTCTCGGACATAACGAAGATATTTTCCGACTCAAGAACGCCGGCGGCGGGCAGGTTATCGGGTATTCTTACGGGCATAAAAGCGCCTCTCCTGAACTATCCAGGGCAAGACGCTCGGCTGATTCTACCTATTAGCGCCCTACCTTTTGCACCATGACGGATACCGGCTCAGCCTTGTCGATATCGACAAGATAAGCCTGGGTATTGATAAAGAGTAAGTCATCCTTGAGAGTGATCCTGGCACTGACACTGTAGCTATGGCCACTCTGGAACTGGTCCCGGGCAAGAATAAACTTAAAAGGCGTTGGGCTGGTCACGCTGTCGCGCTGAATAACCGCCAGCACTTCTGCCGGAGCATCCGCCTTGGAAATGTCCTGAACCTGAATCGTCAGCACGGCTTCCGGTGGCAGAGCAATACGTTCGCGGTACCAAACATCGCCATCAATTTCGACTGTGGCATTCGGGGTCGCACAACCTGTGAGTGCCATCATTCCTGCTACAGCCACCATCATTGGCAGTCGCAGCCAGTTGCCTGTCATTTTCATTGCTAGCTCCTAATCATACACAAAGACTTCTGGATGTCTATACATCCAAGTTTAATCATTGAGAACCTGGGAGGATAATCCTATCATAGGACTCCATTTTTGAGTTCAAATATCCTTATGACACAAGCAACTGCGATTATTGTGGGCGCCAGCTCACTCCTCAGCCGTGAAATAGCCCGCCGCCTGGCCGATGAAGGCACTAAACTGGCATTGCTGGCACAGGATCCCGACTCATTGAAAGAGTTTGCCGCCACCCTGGCAACCGAGGCTCAGGTGTTTGGCCTGGACATAGATAAACCGCAAACCTTGATAGCCGAGCTGGAACAGATTTGGCAACAGTTGGGTGGCGCACATCTGGTGTTGGTCAATACCGGACTCAACTCCTATCATCCGGATCTGCCTTGGCAGTTGGAAGATGAGATCATCAGTGTCAATGTCCGTGGCTTTGCCGCCGTTTGCAACACAGCTTTCAGGCTGTTTCGCGAGCAGGGTTATGGCCAGCTTGCGGCCATCAACTCCATTGCCGGTCTTCGCGGTGGCCCCAGCGTAGCCTTTCATGCCTCCAAAGCCTTTGGGATGAACTATCTCGAGGGGCTGTCCATGCATGCCCAAAGGCTCAAGCTACCGATCACCATCACGGATATTCAGTTGGGTTTGTTGGATAAGGCCGCGCTGCAGCAGAGCAGGCTATGGCTATCCCCCGTAGATGTGGTTGCCGGGCAAATCATCCGCGCCCTGCAAAAAGGTAAGCGCCGGGTCTATGTCACCAAACGCTGGGCGACGGTTGCCTGGCTCACCAAACTGCTGCCCGAGTTTATCTATAACACCCGCCATTGGAAGGTGAAGAAACGCAAGGGGCAAGCGGAATAATCTTTTAAAGCGACAGCCGCTGTTCCAATTGCCGGCGAATGGTTTCCTTAAGCCAGCGCAACTTGGGATTGTAGCTGTCGCGTTTGTGCCACATCAGGGTAAAGAGAATGGTGAGCTTTCCCTATCTTCCGCAACCATTGGCAATGGCCGGGTCACCAGCTCAGGGCATGTCCTGGCCGCATAGGTCCGGCAATAGCCAGGAGCCGTGGTTAACAGCTGCGACCCGGGCTGTGATGCCAGCCATAAAGATTGCTCAAACAGGGAAACCGACAACGCGATATCCCGCTTCAGACCTTTTTCAGCCAGCAGGCTATCCAGAGCCCAGCCCTCACATTTTTCCCACTCGATATTGATTTGCCGATACTCAAGGAATGTCTCCAGGCTCCAGACTTGTTGCTGTGCGGGATGATCTTTCCGCAGATATACCAAGGGCTCGTCGCTGAACAAGACCTCATAATCCACGGCCGCAGGCAAGAGTGCCAGCGTCTCCCGCGAGCCGGGATGACTCTCACGCCCCGATAGCCCCAAGTCAGCCTTGCCGGAAATAATGGCGTCCAGGGAGTCATAGTCCCAATTGCGGATCCGCACCACGGAATCAAGGAAATGGGCATCAATCAACCCTGGAAGTTCAGGCAACAATTCGAGGTAGAATGGTGACTCCAACATCAGCTGAAACTCTACCCCTTTGGGAACTTCAACATTACGTTTGGCCACTATACTGCTGGCCAACTGAAACAGCTCGGCCAACTCTTCGGCCAATGCCAACGCCAATGGCGTCGGCAACAGGCCTTGGGGAGAACGAACCAATAGAGGGTCATCGAACCAATGACGTAACTTGGTCAAAGATTTACTTACGGCAGAAGGTGTTACCGACAGGCGTTTGGCCGCTCTGGTAACACTACGCTCACTGAGGAGGATCTGCAGCGTGACCAAGAGGTTAAGATCGAGGCGATGTAAGGCTCTGTTCATCTTGCTTCCATTGGCTATTGGTCTTAATTGGAGCGCGCGAGGTAAAATACAGCAGTATGATGCTGCCCAAAGCGGCGATCAGCAAGCTCAGTATCAACATAGTGCTCGCCGTCAATCCAAACCAAGCACTTATCGCAATGAAGGCTCCAGACCAACTTATCTGGCAGATCCCCAATATGGAACTTGCCAGAGCCGAGCGCTGAGCAAAGGGGGCCAGAGCCTGGCTCATAGTGACCCCGAACCCCACAGAAAAACCGGCGCAAACAAAGCCAATGCCCAGCAAATATAGCCAAAGCTCTGCGGCCAGAGACGCAGCCAACAGCAGTACAGTGGCCGCCAAGGCAAAAGCCAGTTGCGACAGTTGCAACATGCGTTGTTGGCCAATCGAATCTATTAGCCAGGGAGAAACAAAGGCCATAACCATGCTTATCAGTGCCAAACCACCCATGGCTGAGGCGTAGCCACCACTGTCGAGCCCTAACTGCTCCATCAACAGCATGGGCGAAGTATTGACGAAGGTGAGTATCGCCGTCACGGCCAGACAACTGATCAATAAGCGACTGATGAAAGTCACACAGAGCAAGGATTCACCGGCTATCAATTCTTCCGCCGTCTTGGCCGGAAGCGACTCTTGCAAACCCAAACACAAAATCAGCGCCGCCGCAGCCAACAAAGCCATCAATACACACAGCGCCGGCCAGGGAAAATACTGCAAAACCAAATGCCCCAGCACAGGCGCTAGAACCGGCACTATGCAGGTAATTCCATTTATCATCGACAAGACTTTGGCTCGTCTTTGGTCATCAAGCACATCCCGCAGAATGGCAAAGGTCACCAGATAGGCCGCCCCGGCACCTATACCCTGTCCGGCCCTGGCAAACAAAAACGCCGTGATTGATAGAGTCGTGGCGGCCCAAATCGACGACAGCACAAAAATCAACGCTCCGCAAAGGGCTACCGGCTTGCGCCCGAGCCTATCGGCAAGATGCCCACCGAGCAACATGGCCAGAGCCATGCCCGCCAGATAACAGGAAAAGGCGTTGTGCAATTGGGCCTCATCGGCGTTTAGGATGAGGGCTATCTCGGGCAAGCCAACCAAGTAGAGATCGATCCCCAATGGATAGAGTAAAACCAAGGCAAAGGCACAGATAAGGTAATAACGCATGATCAGTTGATAGAGCAGGAATTTGCTTGTCAGCATAAATGCCCGGACTGATGCCAGCGAGTTGCCATCAAGACAAGAGTATTTTCCTCAGAGGAAAAACATACAGCTGACGCCAATGACAAAAAAGGCGCCAGAGGCGCCTTTTCAATAGTTGGGAGCTTTGGGTTGGGAGCTGGATTTGGGGGAGATCAGAAGGTGTAACCGACACTGATCATATAGACCCAAGGATCTATGTCAGTATCAACAACCTGCTCGGCACCGCCCATAGTGAATTTCACGTCTGTGCTGATCTTGGCGTACCACACAGAAGCATTTACCAGCCAATTATCGTTGATCTGATAATCCAGACCCACTTGTGCAGCCCAGCCCCAAGAGTTGCTCAAACTCAGGTTATCCAGACCCAGACCTTTAGCTTCATCGGTGAAGTCATTGTCGAAGAAGTTGGTGTAGTTAACACCGACACCCACGTAAGGACGCAGCTTGGACTCGGCATTACCGAAGTAGTACTGGGCCACCAAGGTAGGCGGCAGGTGCTTGGTTTCGGCAATCTTGCCGAGTGCACCCAGAGATACGTCATGGCTGAACGGGGTAGCGGCCAACAGTTCGATACCAAAGTTATCTGTCAGCATATAGCCGAAGTTCAGACCCAACTGGGTGTTATTGTCCACGCCAAAAGAGGCGATATCGGCCACAACCGGGCTGGACTCGTCCGGGGCTACCACAACGGCACCGGCACGAACAATAAAGTCACCGGCCTTGTGGGCCAGTGCAGGGGCAGCAACAGTAGAAAAAAGGGCGGCGGCAATCAATCCTGATACGATATTTTTTTTCATCATCTCACTCCGTAGCGACAACACAGCGCTTTGTTTTTTATTACATCCATAACAACTGAGGCCACACTGCCAGATTTAACTCTTCACATTTTTGATCTGCATCAAGCGTTTTAAGAGGTACCCAGATTTAGATACAGCAAGCGCGAAACAGATCACATAAAATAAAGATTTATTGATATTGCACCTTTAAAATAAGTGAGCCAGTTCAAAACTCCACTAACCCCAAAGTGAAAGAAAAGTACATTTTTCGAGCAATGACGCTTGAGGCGCTCACAACCAAAAATTAACAATCAGTCACAGTAAGATATGCTGACCAGCACTTACAGAATGGTGTTTTTAACTGGAGAGGAAAGGAAACAGAGGATGCCAGATAACTGCAATCGGCAAGATAAATGTGTCAGAGAATGCTTGAGAAAGTACTCAGTAAAGCCTCTTCAGCAACGGATAGTTTGCCAACCAGTTCTTAGCCTTGAGCCGACTCTCGAATACGCCGGGAGTGCTCTTGGGATTAGGACTGAGTTCCAACGCCAGTAATGGGCCAAGCGGGAACAGATTGAGCAGTTGCAGCTCCCCTGCCCTCAACCTGACAGCCAGGGCCGTTTGCTGCTCTGGCCAGTAACTCATGGCATCAATCACTGAAGTATAGGGTTTATGGTGGTTTTTAAGGTGCATTCTGGCCTGGTTCTTTACCGACCATGGTAAGTCGAGTGCTGTGGCCAACTTGGCCTCATAGGCCCTGTCGGTGACTTCCGAGCTGTCGTTTGGCTCAAAGTAGAGCACATCTATGTCGCTGAGCCTGGATACACTGCCGTGCAACTTGTCCCACACCAGATTACGGACAAATCCCGCGGCTACCCAGGCATCAATAGGCCCAAGGTTTGCAACACACTCAAGTGCCTGCATTCGCATCCTGTCCTGCCTGAGCCAGTTTTCAATCAGCTCAGCCGCCTCACTTTCACTGACCTGCTGCGGCCCTCTCGACTCAAGCTTATCATTTGCCACCATAGCCCCCTTAAAAAGACAAAAGCCCCCGCAGAGCGGAGGCTTTCGATTCTAACTCAAGCTATCACTTCTCTTCAGTGTCTCTATCCATGTTCTCTGTATTTTCCAACCAGAGAGCATTGATGATACCGAAGGAACAAGCCAATAAAATGCCGAGTATCCAAGTGAAATACCACATAATTCAGGCTCCTTAGTAAAGTGATGTGCTGTTGTTTTCAATGTGCTGACGGTTCAGACGGCCATACATCTTGTAGTAAGTCCAGCAGGTGTAACTCAGCACTGTTGGTACAAAGATGATCGCAACCCAAGTCATCACAGTCAGAGTCATCTGGCTGGCGGTAGCGTCCCACATGGTCAGACTGACGTTAGGCTCCTGTGATGAAGGCATCACGAATGGGAACATAGCCGCGCCACAGGTCAGGATGATACCGGCAATGGCCAGTGAGCTGAACAGGAAGGCGAAACCGCTACGTCCCATACGGCTGGTCAGCAGCACCAAGGCAGGCGCCAACAGGCCCAAAGCAGGGAACAGCATGGTCACTGGGTACTTGTCGTAGTTGGCCATCCAAGCACCGGAAACAACTTCAACTGTCTTCATGGTTGGGTCAGACACGGCGTTAGTATCCAGAGCCGAAGTCACCACATAACCATCAATACCGGTAGCCAGCCACACACCGGCTGCACCGAACAGTACAATCAGCAGCAGTGCGGTCAACTGTGAAGCTGCAGCGGCGCGATTGCGTAGCTCACCTTCGGTCTTCATCTGCAACCAGCAAGCACCCTGCATCATAAACATACAGGCACTGACCAGACCGGCCAACAGGCCAAAGCCATTGAGCAGACCGAACAGGCCACCATCATAGTGGGCACGCAGGTACTCGTCGAAGCTGAAAGGCACGCCTTGCAGCAGGTTACCGAAGGCAACACCTATGATCAGCGGAGGAACAAAACCTGCGACAAACAATGCCCAGTCCCAGCTCTTGCGCCAGCGTGGATCTTCTATCTTGGAGCGATAGTCGAAACCTACGGGACGCAGGTACAGCGCCAGCAACACTATGATCATGGCCACGTAAAAGCCGGAAAAAGAAACGGCATATACAGTAGGCCAAGCGGCGAACAGGGCACCGGCACCGGTGATCAACCACACCTGGTTACCATCCCAGTGAGGAGCAACCGTGTTAATCATCACCCGGCGCTCGGTATCGTCCTTACCCAAGATTGGCAGTAAGGCACCTACCCCCATGTCAAAGCCATCAGTAATAGCGAAGCCTATGAGCAAGACGCCAACTAACAACCACCAGATAAATCTTAATATTTCATAATCAAACATAATGAAATCCCTCTGCTCAGGCTTCTAGTTTTTCAAAGTGATAACGGCCGGTCTTGAGACTGCTTGGACCCAGGCGCGCAAACTTGAACATCAGGAAGAGCTCGATAACCAGCAGCACAGTGTAGAACAGAGTAATGCTGATGATACTGAACCAGAGATCGGCCGCCGTCAGGCTGGAAGCAGACACAAAGGTCGGGAGAATCTCGGAGATAGTCCATGGCTGACGACCATACTCGGCCACAAACCAACCACACTCGATGGCGATCCAAGGCAGAGGCAAGCTGTAGAGCGCAGCTTTGAGTACCCACTTCTTCTCTTCAATCTGATGACGTGTGCTCTGCCAGAAGGCAGCTGCAAACACTACCAGCATGACGAAACCAAGGCCCACCATGATACGGAAGCTCCAGAACAGTGGTGCTACGCTTGGAATAGAATCCCTGGCGGCCGCCTTAATCTGCTCTTCGGTGGCATCGACCACTTTATCTGTGTAGCGCTTCAACAACAGACCGTAACCCAGGTCAACTTTCTGCTCTTCGAAAGCCGCGCGAACCGCAGGATCTTCCTCAATAGCAGGGTCAGCCTTGGCGGCACGCAACTGCTCAAGCAGGGCATAAGCCTTCATACCGTTGCGGATGCGAACTTCGTGCTCGGCGATCAGATCCTTGATACCTGTCACTTCTTCATCAATAGAACGAGTAGCTATGATACCCATGGCATATGGGATCTTGATGGCATAGTCGGTATGCATGGTTTCCTGGTTAGGGAAACCTATCGCAGTAAAGGCTGCCGGAGCAGGCTCTGTGTGCCATTCAGCTTCAATCGCCGCCAGTTTCACCCGCTGAGCTTCACCAACTTTATAACCGGATTCGTCACCCAGTACGATAACAGACAGGATAGAGGCCATACCAAAACTCGCCGCAATGGCGAAAGAGCGGCGGGCAAATGGCAGGTCACGCTTCTTGAGGATGTAGTAAGAACTGATAGCCAGAACAAACATGGCACCGGCTACATAACCGGAAGCGACAGTGTGAACAAATTTAACCTGAGCGACTGGGTTAAATACCACTTCCGCGAAGCTGGTCATTTCCATGCGCATGGTTTCATAGTTGAACACGCTACCCACAGGGTTTTGCATCCAGCCGTTGGCGACCAGGATCCACAGCGCAGACAAATTACTTCCCAATGCAACCAACCAGGTCACAGCCAAGTGTTGACGCTTGGAGAATCTGTCCCAACCGAAGAAGAACATACCCACGAAAGTGGATTCCAGGAAGAAGGCCATCAAGCCCTCAATCGCAAGAGGAGCACCGAAAATGTCACCCACATAGTGTGAGTAGTAGGACCAGTTGGTACCGAACTGGAACTCCATTGCCAGACCTGTGGTAACCCCCAGGGCAAAGTTTATACCGAAAAGTTTGCCCCAGAATTTAGTCATGTCCTTGTAGATCTGCTTATCTGTCATCACATAGAGTGATTCCATGATTGCCAGCAGGAAGGCCAAACCCAAAGTCAAAGGAACAAACAAGAAGTGATACATGGCTGTCAGCGCGAATTGTATGCGCGATAGCTCAACGACTTCTTCAACTATCATTTGTGACTCCTTACATGGTGCTCCGCCCGTTGTCTTCAGATCCCCATCAAAGACAACAGGTGGTGAGTTGGATAGCTTAGTTCATTAATTTCTTATCTACCCGGAAACCCGGATAAACCACCCAAATGATTCGCGTTGCTGCGCTTTAACTCACCAAAAGCTTAAAAATCGGTTTTTGGCGGCCTTAACGAGAGGCGAATCACGCTTTTGCAGATTTATGCGATCAGCATCAGCATTTGCCAGTGTTCCAATATTTGCAAATTATTTAATATCAGGCACTTGCGTTATTAGTTCAGCTAAGATTTGCCCTGATTTTATACCACTTGAATTTGACGCAAATCAATCAAACTCCGGGCTTTAGCTGGGTTTTGCGGAGGGGCACACAGCCACCAAGGATGAGTATTGACTTTGTGGTAAAATCCTGTTAGAGCATTTACACCAACTATAAATAATCCATCATTTTGGATGCTTTATGAAAAAACACGTATAAACTAGCCAAATAAACTTTTTAACAATTTTTAAAGTTAAATATGCTAACTCAAAGCGTGTGATTTTGATCTCATTATTTTTTAACCATTTGATTATGATGAAATAAATAAACACCAATTAACCAAACATAAAAATCACCAAAAATTCAGATTAATTTTTCTAATCTCATATCGTATTATTTCTCGTTTGATAAAGCCGCCAGGGTTGACTAATATGTAGCCTGTGTTAAGGAGACGCTCGGGTCGGCCGACATCAATATCTGCAGACCTTCCTCCGCGCACATTGACTGAACTTTGTGTGGAGATATCATTATGAAAAATTTTTTTGAACGTCTGGTTAACTGCTACAAGCCTGTTTTTGTTGAACTTTACAAGTCTCAACTGGTTTACTAATCACAGCTGAGCAACTGCTTGTCTTGAAGTTTTGTTAGCGCAAAACGGCCCCATAGGTATTCCTATGGGGCTTTTTCGTCTCTGCAGCCATTAAAGAGTGATTCCAGCCTTAGTCCGGCTTTAGCCTGTTAAGCGCTGTAAAGCCTGCATTTTGACACTTCAATACATAAGAATATATTGAACAAAGTGCAAGCTATTGATGATTTAAAGTTTTTACTGTAGGGCAAAAGTTAAATAAAAAAGGCGGGTTATAAATACCCGCCTTTTTTTACCCTTTATGGGATGATTTTTAACCTTATCCCAACTTCACTCTGGCGTTACGGAACATTCTCATCCAAGGGCTGTCTTCACCCCAGTTTTCCGGATGCCAGGAGTTGGCGACTGTGCGGAACACCCGCTCAGGGTGAGGCATCATGATGGTGACTTTGCCATCCAGGCTACAGATCCCGGACAAGCCGTTGGGCGAGCCGTTAGGGTTCTGTGGATACAAGCTGGCCACCTCACCTTTACCATTGACATAACGCAGCGCCACAGTGCCGCTCTGCTCGGCCGCTGCCATGGCGGCAGCTGAAGCAAACTCGGCACGCCCTTCCCCGTGGGAAACGGCAATCGGCATTCTGGAGCCGGCCATACCGCTGAAGAACAGCGATGGGCTTTGCTGCACTTCCACCAGGCTAAAACGCGCTTCAAAGCGTTCAGAGCGGTTACGGACAAAGTGCGGCCAATGCTCGGTACCCGGAATGATCTCCTTGAGGTTGGAGAGCATCTGGCAACCATTACAAACACCCAGAGCAAAGCTGTCGGCACGCTCGAAGAAGCGGCTGAAGTCCTCACGGGCACGGCTATTGAACAGGATGGACTTGGCCCAACCTTCACCGGCGCCCAATACATCACCGTAAGAGAAGCCACCACAGGCCACCAGCCCCTGAAACTCTTCCAGGCTGATACGGCCACTGAGGATATCCGACATATGCACATCGCGGCTTTCAAAACCGGCACGCTCGAAGGCGGCTGCCATCTCGATATGCGAGTTGACCCCTTGCTCACGCAAAATCGCCATCTTGGGTGCAGCGCCCTTGAGGATATAAGGCGCGGCAACGTCTTCTGCCGGATCAAAGCTTAAGTTAACCGTGAGGCCGGGATCGGTTTCATCCAACTTGAGGTCAAACTCTTCACGGGCACACTCAGGGTTGTCCCTGAGCGCCTGCATTCTGTAGGTGGTTTCAGACCAGAGCTTACGCAGCTCGGTGCGTGAAGCATTATAAATTTCGGCGCCGTGATCCTGGATACGGATGCGGCCATCGTCGCTCAGCTCTGCTATCGGATGACAATCCACACCGGCATCAGTGTAAGCCTTGATAATCTCGGCGGCTTGGTCTTTGCTCACCTGCAGCACGGCGCCCAACTCTTCGTTGAACAGGCGCGCCAGAGCGCTGCCGGCCAGCGCAGAAATATCCACATTCAGGCCAGTGTGACCGGCGAAGGCCATTTCCACCAAGGTGGTGAACAGACCGCCGTCACTCTTGTCGTGGTAAGCCAGCAAACTCCGCTCGGCCACCAACTGCTGAGTCACCTCGAAGAAACCTTTCAATACGGCAGCCTGATCCAGATCCGGCGCGATATCGCCCAGCTCACCGAACACCTGCGCCAGGCAGGAACCGCCCAGACGAGTCTTGCCCTTGGCCAGATCGGCCAGCAACAATACAGTTTCGCCCTTGTCGGTACGCAGCTCAGGGGTCACGGTATTGCGAATGTCGCGCACCGCACCGAAGGCAGAGATGATCAGCGACATAGGTGCGGTAACCGCCTTCTGCTCGCCCTTGTCTTCCCAGGCGGTCTTCATCGACATTGAGTCTTTGCCCACGGGAATGGTCAGTTCAAGCTCGGGACACAGCTCTTCGCCCACTGCCTTGACCGCCTCATAGAGGCCGGCATCTTCACCCGGGTGACCGGCTGCAGACATCCAGTTGGCCGATAGCTTAATGCGCTTCAGTGAGCCGATATCGGCACCGGCCATGTTCAGCAAGGATTCGGCCACGGCCATCCGCGCCGAGGCGCCAAAATCCAGCAAGGCCAGCGGAGTGCGCTCGCCCATGGACATGGCTTCGCCCACATAGCTGTCGAACGAGGCGGCGGTAACGGCGCAATCCGCCACAGGTACCTGCCAGGGGCCGACCATCTGATCGCGGTTCACCAATCCGGTTACCGTGCGATCGCCTATGGTGATCAAGAAGCTCTTGTCGGCAACGGTTGGCAGAGTCAGCACCCGCTTAACGGCTTGTGCGAGATCGATGGACGCTTCATCCAGCGCCGCAGACTGCGCCTTTTGAGTCACTACATCACGGCTCATCTTCGGTGGTTTGCCCAGCAAGACTTCCAGCGGCAAGTCGATAGGCTTGTTGTCAAAGTGCTCGTCGCTCAGGCTCAGGTGCTGCTCGGCAACCGCCTCACCCACCACAGCAAATGGCGCGCGCTCGCGCTCACAAATGGCGGCGAAGGTATCGAGGTTTTCGGCTGCCACAGACAGCACGTAACGCTCCTGGGATTCGTTACACCAGATCTCCAGCGGGCTCATGCCTGGCTCATCGGAAGGCACGTTACGCAGCTCAAACTTACCGCCGCGACCGGCATCGCTTACCAGCTCAGGGAAGGCGTTGGACAAACCACCGGCGCCCACATCGTGAATAAACTGGATAGGGTTGGCATCGCCCATCTGCCAGCAGCGGTCGATAACCTCCTGACAGCGGCGTTCCATTTCCGGGTTTTCCCGCTGCACCGATGCAAAGTCCAGATCTTCACTGGACTGGCCGGACGCCATGGAGGAAGCCGCACCGCCGCCAAGGCCAATGTTCATCGCCGGGCCACCCAGTACAATCAGCTTGGCGCCTAAGGAGATCTCCCCTTTCTGTACGTGCTCTTCACGAATGTTGCCAAGGCCGCCGGCCAGCATAATAGGCTTGTGATAACCGCGCACCTCGACACCGTTGTGGCTGCAAACCTGCTGCTCATAGGTGCGGAAGTAACCCAACAGGGCCGGACGACCGAATTCGTTGTTGAAAGCGGCGCCGCCCAGAGGGCCGTCGATCATGATGTCAAAGGCAGTCACAATCCGGTCCGGCTTGCCGTAGTCGCCTTCCCAAGGCTGCACAAAGCCCGGGATCTTGAGGTTGGATACGCTGAAGCCGGTCAAACCCGCCTTGGGCTTGGAGCCGCGGCCGGTAGCGCCTTCGTCACGGATTTCACCGCCAGAGCCGGTGGCAGCACCAGGATAAGGACTGATGGCGGTCGGGTGGTTGTGGGTCTCCACCTTCATCAGAATATGCATCGGCTCTGTGTGATAGCGATAAACGCCGTCACTGTCGGGGAAGAAACGCCCGGCTTCAAAACCTGTCATTACCGCGGCGTTGTCTTTATAGGCCGACAACACATAGTCCGGGGTCTTCTCATAGGTATTCTTGATCATCTTGAACAGCGACTTGGGCTGCACTTCGCCGTCAATGGTCCAATCGGCGTTGAAGATCTTGTGACGACAGTGCTCTGAGTTCGCCTGGGCGAACATCATAAGTTCAATGTCGTTGGGGTTGCGCTCAAGGCGCAGGAAATTGGTGACCAGGTAGTCGATTTCATCATCGGCCAGGGCCAGGCCCATTTCGCGGTTGGCGATTTCCAGCGCCCGGCGGCCTTCGCCGAGAATGTTGACGCTGACAAAAGGCTTGGGCTCAGTGCGGGCAAACAGCACATCGGCCGCTTCAAAGCTGTCCAGTACCACTTCCATCATGCGGTCGTGCAGCAGCGCCTTGAGGCTCTTGAGCTGTTCGCCGCTCAGAGCGTCGGATTCCACATAGTAAGCCAGACCGCGTTCCAAACGTTTTACCTGCTTGAGGCCGCAGTTCTGGGCGATATCGGTGGCTTTGGAAGACCAGGGAGAAATAGTACCGGGACGGGGAGTAACAAAAAGGAGAGTGCCTTGGGGCTCGTGGGATTCGATGGCCGGACCGTAGGTTAGAATCTTACTCAACTGCGCTTGGTCATCGGGGTTGAGCGCTTCGCTCAGATAAGCCAAATGAACATATTCGGCATAGATTTGCTTTACCGGAAGCTGGGCGGCTTCACAGGCCTGCATCAGCTTTTGCACTCTGAATGCCGAGAGTGCGGGGGCTCCGCGGATGATCTCCATCACGTCTTATCACCTTATTATTTATAATTACAGGGTCAGAGGTGGCGCTATTATAGGTAAATGCGCCCTACAAATCACCTCAGACTTTGCTTAAAACAGTGTTTCCTGTGATATAAAGTAATCCTATGGGGTAATATACCCTCCGGTGCCTGACCCCATGGTTCAATCACGGGGATACCAGGCCTGCAACCAAGACGCAATTCATTGAATTTATTTACAAATTAATCAAACAAAAGGAATAACCCCTATCTCAGCGGCAAACCACAGGCTAAGGGCTTTTACCGATAGATAATGAAACGATTCACCGCGACTCTCACCCTGATAATCTTGCTGGCAGGCTGCCGGCAACCTGTCGTGGATGATGCTCAGGTAACCCCGGCGGTGAATGAGGCCAAGGAACTCAGGGTTGGCACCCTCTATGGCCCACAAATCTATGTTTCTTCCACCCAGGGCAGTGCCGGGTTTGATTATGAGATGGCGGCGCGTTTCGCCGACTTTCTCGGCAAGCCGCTGGAGATGAAGCCCTATGGCAATATCAATGAGCTCTACCAGGCGCTGAAACAAAACGAGATAGATTTGATTGCCGCCGGGCTGTCGGATACCCGGAGCCGCAGACAGCAGTTTCGTCTGGGACCACCGCTTTATCGGGTAAATCAGGTGATGGTCTACCGCGCCGGCACCCCTGTCCCCAAAGATCTCAACGCCCTGGATGCGCCTGTTACTGTGATAGCCGACTCGTCGTTTGTGGAAACCCTGAACCGACTCAAGGCAGATAATCCCAACCTTGAGTGGCAACAGGTCGCAGATAAAGATAATGAAGAGCTGCTGAGCATGATAGCCAGCGGCGAACTCAGCTACACCATTTCAGATTCCACCAGCATCAATATCAATCGCCGTTTTATGCCTGAGCTGAGATCCGGCCAGGTGCTGGAGCAGCAACAGGCTGTGGTTTGGCTGTTGCCCCCCAGAGGCAGCGATCAACTGATGAGCCAACTGCTGCGTTTCTGGCATCAGGAACAAAGAGACGGCACGCTGGAACACTTGGTGGAAAAGTACTTCGGTCATGTCAAACGTTTCGACTATGTCGACACCCGCGCCTTTATCCGTGCGGTCGACAGCAAGCTGCCCAAGTACCGCCATCTGTTTGAAACCTATGCCGGTGAACTCGACTGGCGCAAGCTGGCCGCCACCAGTTATCAGGAGTCGCACTGGAACCCCAGGGCCCGCTCACCGACCGGCGTGCGCGGCATGATGATGCTGACTCTGGCAACCGCCAAACAGTTGGGGGTGGAGAATCGCCTCGATCCCGAGCAGAGCATCCGTGGCGGTGCCCGTTATCTGAGCGACATTTTGGTACGCCTGCCTGAGTCTATTCCGGAGGAGGAGCGGATGTGGTTTGCCCTCGCCTCTTACAACATAGGCTATGGCCATGTGGAGGATGCCCGTAAGTTGGCACAGGCCAGCGGCCTTAACCCCAGTGCCTGGAAAGATCTCAAGCAGGTATTACCCTTGCTGCAAAAGCGCAAATACTACCAGCACACCCGCTATGGCTATGCCAGAGGCAACGAGGCGGTGCATTATGTCGACAGCATTCGCCGTTACTATGACACTCTGGTGTGGATAGACAATCAGGCCAAACTGGAAGCCCTGGCCAGGGAGCAGGCTCAGGAAGAGGCAGCACAAAGAGAAGCTGAATCCCAGGCCGGGGAAGAAACCGAACTCAGCGGTGCCCAGCCCAACTGAAAACCCCGCACACGACTCATTTTCGCGCCAAACAGTCTTGCTTTGATGCGCAGCCCGCCATTTGGGGCTGGCGCAAGCTTAAATAAGCTGTTAGCTTGTCATTGATGCCAAAAAACTCACAAAAACATCTGAATAAACTAAGGAAGGTGTGAATAAGTCCTCGTGGCACTCTGGCTTGCACAGTAATTGGCGTTCAAGGCATCTGACTGAAGGCATGCCGGGGCCTGTCGAAGTCGGATAACGCAGAGAGCCGGTTGCTGTGAAAGCCCCGAAGGGCGTGGCTTACTGGCCTGCCTGCTGTGTTGTGCCTCTTGCAAAGGACTAAGGCCATTTGCTGCGAACCACGCCTTGCATCCAGGCCCGTAAGCCGACGCAGAGCACACATGGGACTTGTTCGCACCTTCCCTAAGGTAAGCTTATGAAAAGAAAGACCATTAACAATGCAATGGCCCGTCGCCGCAGCCTGGTTAAAACCCGTCACAAGCGCATTCTCAACCGTCACAAACTCTTCTTCAGTTTTCTGCAGCAGGCGGATTAAGTTTCCTTGCCTGCTTCAATGCCTTCTGCTCCTGTCTGCGTCGCCTGAAAAAGGCGCTCAACTGTTCGCTGCAGTCCTGTTCCATCACCCCGGCACTGACCGCCAACTTGTGATTGAACAGGGGATGACGCACCAGATCCAGCACTGAACCGGCCGCGCCTGTCTTGGGATCCGCAGCCCCGTACACCAGTCTCCCCACCCTGGCATGCACCATGGCCCCGGCGCACATGGCGCAAGGCTCCAGCGTCACATAGAGGGTAGTATCCAGCAGACGGTAGTTTTCCAGTTGACTGCCCGCCTGCCTGAGGCAGAGAATTTCCGCGTGGGCACAGGGGTCGTTGGCGGCAATAGGCTGGTTCCAGCCGCAGGCAATAAGCTTGTCATCTTTGACCAGCACGGCCCCCACCGGCACTTCCCCGAGGGCCTCAGCCTTTTGCGCCATCTCCATGGCCAACTGCATCCAATGTAAGTCGCGATTCTCTGTCATTCTATTCATCCGTTCTCAATGCGGCGCCAGTATAACTGGCATGAATACCAGTACCAAATCCGAGATCCGCGGATATCGACTCTTTCGGCGCCTGCATGCGGCATAGACTCAAGGCCGCTCCAGGATCCTCGGGCCCGCGCCTTCCTGACCCAGCACATCATCTGGGTTTCTGAGTGGACATTCGGCCAGCGATAAACAACCGCAGCCTATGCAGCTGTCCAGCTCGTCCCGCAGCCGGGTCAGCTTCTTGATCCTCTCATCCAGCGAGGCCCTTAACTCGGCGGAAATGGTCCGCCACTGCGCCGCCGTCAACTTGGCGTTGGTGCCGTATTTGGCCAGTGCCTGCTTTATCTCCTCCAGCGGCACTCCGGTGCGCTGCGCCACCTTAATGATGGCAATCAACCTAAGCACAGTCGAGGGAAAGCGCCGCTGGTTGCCACTGCTGCGCTGGCTGCTGATAAGCCCTTTGGACTCATAAAAGTGAATAGTGGACACCGGTACCCCACTGCGTTTGGCGACCTGGCCTATGGTCAGAGCACCGCGGGATGCCCCTTCGTCATCATTTTCAGGTTCGGCAGTAAATTTTGTGTTCATTGACTATTGACCTCAAGTTAACTTGAGGTTTTATAGTGCCGCCGAAGGAATAAATCAACCCCCGCCAAGGATGGCCCCTTTACATAAACGACAAAAAACACAGGAAACTTGTCGCTATCATGATCAACAAATCCCTATCTCTGATGCTTGGCCTTTCGCTGCTTCTCGGCCTGGGTCTTACCTACGGCCTGAAAGCCGATGATGAGGCTGACAGTGGCGGCCATGGTTATGGCCCTGTGGCTGTGTCATTGGCCAGCGTGCAACAAATCAGCCTGCCACAGCAACTCGACGCCGTTGGCGAACTGGAAGCCGCTGCCCAAATCGCCGTCGCTGCCGAGACATCTGGCCGGGTAACGGCGCTGCACTTCGACTCGGGGCAACAGGTTAAAGCCGGTGAACTCTTGGTGCAGCTCAATGATGCGGTGGAGCAAGCCGAACTGTTGCAGCAAGAGGCGCAGTTACTGGCAGCCGAGAGTGCCTATCGGCGTCTCGTTAGCCTGGCCGCCGATAATCTGGCCTCCAGGGAAGCACTGGACAATGCCCTGGCCGAGCGCGATATGGCCCGCGCGGCTGTCGCCCGAACCCAGGCTCTGATAGCCCAAAAGGCCATCAAGGCCCCCTTCTCCGGTACCTTGGGGATCCGCAAAATTCACTTGGGCCAATACCTTGGCGCCGGTGAAACCATCGCCCAATTGGTGGATGACAGTCAGCTCAAAATCAACTTTGCGATCAGCGAAGCCCAGGCCGATAAACTTGAGCTTGGGCAAACATTGCAACTCTGGACAGACTTACGCCCCAATGAAAGCTGGCCCGCCAAACTGAGCGCCATAGAGCCGATTGTCGGCAGCTCACGAATGCTGCAACTGCAGGCGATATTGCTGCCAAAACCTATTGATGGCGAGCCTGATGATAAAGAGCGAGTCGACGACAAGCCTGCCGAAAAGGCGGCCAGCTATCCAAGCCAGGAGAATGGCGCAGCCAAGCTGAGAGCCGGCATGTTTGCCCGGGTGGCGTTGGAAAAGTCAAGACGCCAGGCGCTGATGATCCCCGAAAGCGCCATCACTTATAACACCTGGGGCGAAACCGTGTTTCGGGTCGATGCCGGAGAACAAAGCCTCACGGCCCACAAAGTGGCAGTTAAAACCGGCCAACGTCAGAATGGCTGGGTCGAGGTCATCTCCGGCCTGTCGCTTGATCAACTGGTGGTCACCTCCGGTCAACTCAGGCTGAGTGATGGCGTCCAGGTCAGCAGCACGGGCCAGGACAGCCTCACCGCAGCGCTGCTTTATCAGAGCAAGGGGCAATCACAATGAGATTTACCGACCGTTTTGTCGAGCGTCCGGTGCTGGCACTGGTGGTCAGCAGTCTTATCCTATTGCTGGGGCTGTTCTCCATTGGCAAGTTGCCGGTGCGCCAATATCCGCAGCTGGAAAACGCCACTATCAGTGTGACAACCCAATATCCCGGCGCCTCGGCCGAGCTGATGCAGGGCTTTGTGACCCAGGTGCTGACTCAGGCGCTGTCATCAGTGGAGGGCGTCGATTTTATCTCCTCATCCTCCACTCAGGGCCGCAGTCAAATTCAACTCAGGATGACACTCAACAGTGACTCCACCCAGGCTCTGACCGAAGTGATGGCCAAGGTCAGTGCCGTGCGCTACAAATTGCCCAAGGATGCCTTCGATCCTGTTATCGAGCGCTCCTCGGGTGAATCCACCGCCGTGGCTTATGTCGGTTTTGCCAGTGACAGCCTGAGCATTCCGGCCCTGACCGACTATCTGTCGCGGGTGGTCGAGCCCAGATTTGCCAGCATTACCGGTGTGGCCAAGGTCCAGCAGTTTGGCGGTCAACAACTGGCGGTGCGCCTTTGGCTCGACAGCGACAAGCTTGCCGGACGAGGCCTGACGGCCGCCGATGTGGCCGATGCGCTGCGACGTAACAACTTTCAGGCCGCTCCCGGTGTGGTCAAGGGCCAGTTTGTTGTCGCCAATATCAAGGTGAATACCGATATCACTGATGTCGCAGCCTTTCGCGATCTGGTATTGAAAAACGATGGGCGGGACTTGGTGCGCCTCGGTGATGTCGGCACTGTGGAGCTGGGCGCCGCTTCCAAAGAAAGCAGCGCCTCCATGGATGGTCAGGCAGCTGTGCATCTGGGGCTATTTGCCACCCCCAAGGGCAACCCTCTGATCATAGTGGATGGCATTCGCAAGCAGTTGCCGGAGATCCGCAAAACCTTGCCGCCGGGTGTTCGGGTGGAACTTGCCTATGAAAACGCCCGCTTTATTCAGGCATCCATAGATGAAGTGCTGCGCACCTTGCTCGAAGCACTGTTGATAGTTGTGCTGGTGATCCTCTTGTGTCTCGGGTCGCTGCGCTCTGTGCTGATCCCCATAGCCACCATTCCCCTATCCATGCTCGGCGCCGCTGCACTGATGCTGGCCTTTGGTTTCAGCATTAACCTGCTCACTCTCTTGGCCATGGTGCTGGCCATAGGCCTGGTGGTGGATGACGCCATTGTGGTGGTAGAAAACGTCCACCGCCATATCGAAGAGGGGAAACACCCTGTGGCAGCTGCCCTGATAGGCGCCCGCGAAGTGGCCGGCCCTGTGATAGCCATGACCATTACCCTGGCGGCAGTTTATGCCCCCATAGGCTTGATGGGCGGCCTTACCGGCAGCCTGTTTCGTGAGTTTGCCATGACCCTAGCCGGTGCTGTACTTGTCTCCGGCATAGTCGCCCTGACCTTATCGCCGGTAATGAGCTCAATGTTGCTGCAACCAAAGCAGAGCGAAGGCCGACTGGCCCGCGCCGCCGAGCATTTTTTCGAGCGCTTGGGCGATAGCTATGGCCGTCTGCTGAAATGGTCGCTCGCCCATAGAACCCTTAGCTTGGGCTTCGCCCTGCTGGTGATGCTTGCTCTTCCATGGCTCTATTTGCAGCCGCAGCGGGAATTGGCCCCCACGGAAGATCAGGCCGGCGTATTAACCGCCATCAAGGCGCCGCAACATGCCAATCTAGAGTATGCCGAGCACTTCAACCGGCAGTTGGATCAAATATTTACCCGGATCCCGGAAACCCAGGGTACCTGGATAATCAATGGCACCGACGGCCCGGCGGCCAGTTTCGGCGGTATCAATCTCAGTGACTGGAGTGAGCGCAGCCGAGACGCCAGTGCTATTCAGACCGAGCTGCAGCAACTGGCGGGCACTATCCCGGGCAGCAGTATCTTTGCCTTCCAGTTGGCGCCCCTGCCAGGTTCCACCGGCGGGCTGCCGGTGCAGATGGTATTGCGCTCCCCCGGCGCTTACCCCGAGCTTTATCAAACCATGGAGCAAATCAAGCAGGCGGCGCGCCAGAGCGGTTTGTTTGTCGTGGTGGACAGCGATCTGGATTACAACAACCCAGTGGTGCAACTCAGTGTCGACAGGGCCAAGGCCAACAGCTTAGGGGTGAGGATGCAGGATATCGCCGAGTCATTGGCGTTGCTGGTAGGTGAGAACTATGTCAATCGCTTCGCCATGGATGGCCGCGCCTATGATGTAATCCCCCAAAGCCTGAGGGAACAACGCCTCTCGGCCGAAGAGCTTGGCAAACAGTATGTACGCAGCACTGATGGCACTCTGGTGCCCCTCTCCGGCCTGGTCACACTCGAGCGCGGAGTCGAGCCAAACCGTCTGAGTCAGTTCGGCCAGCAAAATGCCGCCACCTTACAGGCGATTCCGGCGCCGGGAGTAAGCATGGGGCAAGCTGTGGCCTTCCTCGAGCAGCAGCTTGCAGCACTGCCCGCCGACTACAGCCATGACTGGCAGTCTGACTCGCGCCAGTATGTGCACGAAGGCAATAGTTTGGCCTTTGCCTTTATCGCTGCGCTGCTGATCATCTATCTGGTGCTGGCGGCGCAGTATGAAAGCCTGATTGACCCGCTTATCATTCTGATCACTGTGCCTTTGTCCATCTGCGGCGCCCTGTTGCCACTGGCGTTGGGGTTGACCACTCTCAATATCTACACCCAGATAGGGTTGGTCACTCTGATAGGCCTTATCAGCAAACACGGCATTTTAATGGTGGAGTTTGCCAACGAGCTGCAACAGCAAAAACAGTTGAGCCGTCAACAGGCGATACTGGAAGCCGCCAGGATCCGCCTGCGGCCGGTGCTGATGACCACAGCCGCCATGGTATTTGGGCTTATCCCCATGCTGTTTGCCAGCGGCGCCGGTGCCGCCAGTCGTTTCGGTCTGGGCCTGGTGATCGTTTCCGGCATGTTGATAGGCACGCTGTTTACCCTGTTTATATTGCCGACCATCTACACCCTGCTGGCACGGGACCATACCCGCATAGACGAAAGACAGCAGCAGTTGGCGCCTGTATTGCAGAGCCAGTAACTCGGGCTCGCTATAGAAAGACCAAACTGCCCGCGATTGCGGGCAGTTTATTATTCGCAGCGCTCCTTAAGCGACATGACGATTCCTTAGTCTTGTGCTTCCTGAGCCTTGTCCGCTTTATCTTTGGCTTCCCTGCGCCGTTTCAATTCGGCGCGCATCCAGGCAGCCGATTCGGCCATATCCCGCCTGAGCTCGGCTATCTCCTCATCCGTGAGCCGCCGAACCAGCGGCTCATCTCGCTGAGATATTGAGTTTGGTTTTGCCGTTTCCTGCTGTTTGTTCATGGTCATTATTCCTTTTTCTGGAGCAGGTCCATGTCTCCAAGAGTTTATCTTGCAAGCCGATACAACCAAAGGGCCCCATTCACCCGGTAAAAGTGAATGGGGCCCTCAATCAGTTCTCTTTATTCCGCTCTCTTTAACAAGCTAAGGTTGCGGCATGGCACACAAGAGGCTGTTAGCGGAGGATCATCTGCGCCCGCTCCGGGCCGACAGAGATCATTTTTACCGGTACGCCCATCAGCTCTTCAACCCGCTGCACATACTTTTGCGCCGCCAGAGGCAGGCTCTCAAAGGTGCGACAAGCCGTGATGTCTTCGCTCCAGCCTTCCATCTGCTCATAAACCGGCGCCAAGGCTGAGGTTTGTGGCCAAATCGGGTTTTCGCTGTGATCGCCCTGATAATCGATGCAGATTTTCAGATCCTGCATCCCACTCAAACAATCCAGCTTGGTCAGCGCCACTTCGGTAGCTGCCTGCAGCTCGACACCATTACGGGTGGCCACGGCATCGAAATAGCCCATATCACGGGGACGCCCGGTTACCGCGCCGTACTCATTGGCGGCTTCGCGGAAGCTGTCCTGTTCTTCCATGGCAGTAATCAAGGTACCGGTTCCCACTGATGAGCTGAAGGACTTGGCTACGGCAATCACCCGCTCGGGGCGCAGTGCCGGTAAACCACTGCCGAGACCGGCATAAGCGGCGGTCACGTTGGAAGAAGTGGTCCAAGGGTATTCACCGTAAACCAGGTCACGACCCGCGCCCAACTGGGCTTCAAACAGCAGGTTTTCATCTTTTGCCTGCAGCGCTTTCAGTGGCTCGCTCACGTTGCAGATGGCATCACGCCAAGGGGCAGACACTTCCAGCAACCAAGCTGTCATCTCTTCTGCGGTTTGCGAAAATTCAAAGGAGGGATACAGCGCCTTGAGCTGCGGCAGTTTCCAGTCCAGCATAAACTGGATACGTTCACGCAGTACTTCAGGCTGCTTCAACCAACCCACCAGAATGCCTTTTTTCATTACCCGGTCACCGTAAGCCGGGGCAATGCCCTGGCGGGTAGAACCGTAAGCGCCGTCACCGAGACGCTCCTCTTCCAGAGTATCTTCAATGGCGTGGATTGGCAGGCACAGAGTCGCCCGGTCGGAAATGCACAGATTGACATTGACACCGGCGGCTTTTACCTCGGCAATCTCTTCGGAAAGTGGCGCCGGGCTTATCACCATGCCGGGACCCAATACCGCCAAACAACCAGGATTGAATACGCCGCTAGGCAGTTGATGCAGTTTGAATGTACCAAAGTCATTCACAACTGTGTGGCCGGCATTGTTGCCGCCCTGAAAACGTATACTCGCCGCTGCGCTATCTGCCAGATAGTCCACGATACGGCCTTTACCTTCATCACCCCAGTTTGCACCAACTACAACGATAGACGACATTTCCAGTTCTCCTAAACAAAAACCTGTCTATCCTATGACCACGGCATAAATAAGAAAAATTAATAATCATTATTGGCTTGATAAGAAATCCATATCGGGATACTTTGCATCGAAGATAGCGGGCAATTGTCGTGACCAAGGCCATGACTAAGGCCATGGCCAAAAGCAGCCAACCATAAAGCGCCTGCCCTAACGCTGCAAAAGTACCGCTAAAAAGCTCTTAAAGAGGCTGTTATGCTCGAACTCCACTGGCTTAAAACCTTTGTCACCCTGGCCCGCCTCGAACACTTCGGCAAGGCAGCCAATGAGCTGCATATGACGCAACCCAATGTCAGCTTGCATATCAAGCAGTTGGAGCAAACCACCCGAGTAAAGCTGATTGAGCGTAATCCATTTCGGCTGACCCAAGCCGGTGAGCGCTTGCTAAGGAGTGCGCACAATACCCTGATGGAGCTGCAAAGTTGCCAGGCCGATCTCAACGCCATCAATGATCTGTGCCAGGGCACGATGACCATAGCCGCCAGCGATATTATTTCCAGATGGCTGTTGATAGGCCCGTTTCAGTCGTTCAAAACCGAATTCCCCGGCATCGACCTGACACTGCTGAACACCACCTCCTCTCAGGCGGCAGACCTGGTAAAAAGTGCCAAGGCCGATCTCGGCTTTGTGATGGCGCAAAAAGAGAGTCAGCCGCTGCATTTTACCGAGCTGAAACAAGTGAAATGGTACGCCTTGGGCAATGATCTCAAGGCCTGGCAGAGAGGAAAAGTCCCCAGCCCGCAGGAAGCTCCGACCTTGATACTACTGGGGCACGACACCCGCACCCGGGATCTGATTGACCCGGCTCTGCCTGAGCTCAAACTGCCGGAATACCGCATCATGGAGGTGGGCAGCGTGGATGCCCAAATCGACTGGGCCGAAGCCGGCTTCGGCATCGCCATAGTGCCGGACTTCGCCCTGCACCCGAAACTCAATTTGCAGTCCAGCATTACCCCACTGCCCAGCTTCCCTTCCGCCAGCCTGGGTTACATAGTGCGTCAGAACCAGGTGCTCTCCAAAGCCATCAAGAAACTGCTCCATTGGGTGGATGAAGAGATATTGCAATCGCCGAGTGTGGGTTAACTGTGTGAAGGTAACAGGCATTCAACGACTTCCGGCTACAGGAAAACTTAACAAGCCGGCGTCAGATGGAAAAATAACCATTGACGCCATAGCCATTTGTTATGCTTGCCTTTTCGCCATTGGATGCTCAGGATTCAACTGAAGTAAATCCCAAAGGTTGCCATATAAATCTTTAAATACCGCTACCGTACCGTAATCCTGCTCTTGGGGGGCACGTACAAACTCGATACCTACTGACTGCATACGCTCGTAGTCTCGCCAAAAGTCATCGGTATTCAAGAAAAGGAATACACGACCTCCCGCTTGGTTACCAATGAAGTCTAATTGCTCAGGTTTTGAAGCCCTTGCCAACAACAAAGCCACTCCGTGAGAATTGGGCGGCGCAACCACAACCCAGCGCTTATCTTGCTCAGGTTGGTAAGTGTCTTCAATAAGCTCAAATTGAAGCTTATTGGTATAAAAATCGATTGCTTCATCGTAGTCTTTTACTACCAGTGCAATATGGACAATGTTCTGCTTCATCTTCTTACCTTATACGCTGAACTGACTTGGACATGATGTAACCCCAGATTTTATCCCTTCAGTATTCCTGCAGCAGGGGAACCAATGAACCCTGTCGGCTATACCTCATAAGCTGGGTAATCGATATAACCTTGTTCACCACCACCATATAAAGTTAGCCTTGCATCTGCATCGAACTCAGCCAATGGCCAGTCATGGGTAAAACGGGCAACCAAGTCCGGATTGGTCACAAAAGGCGTACCAAAGGCAACAAAGTCGGCATACTTTTTGTCGAGTAAGCTTTGCGCTGTTTGCCTGGTCAGCTTGCCCGCCACCATAATAGGATTGCTATATACACTGCGAACCTGGCGACGAAATGCCTCGGGTACTACCGAGTAACGGGAGATATTCTCCGAAAAGTGCACATATGCAAGATTCATCGGCTGCAACTTTTCCAGCAAGGCCAACGTCAAAGGCACGATTTCCGGGTCCTCGCCGGCAAAGCCTTCGTTAACATAAGGGGACAAACGTACAGAGACCTTGCCTGCGCCAATCGCCTCACAAAGTGCCTGTAGCGTTTCCAGCAAGAAACGCATCCGATTCTCTTGATTGCCACCATATTGATCTTGTCGTTGATTACTTTCCAGCCTTAAGAAAGTGTCGAACAGATAACCATGTGCGGCGTGCACTTCAACGCCATCAAACCCCGCGTCTATTGCATTTTGGGCTGCTTGCACAAAATCTGCGGTAGTGGCTTTAATCTCTGCTTCCGTCATCGCTTTTGGCTGTTGTGTCGCCACCATACCGAAACCGCCTTCAGCCAACGGGCCAAACACCTGATCTGGAATGCTAATCGCCGATGGTGCCATAGGTTGCGAGCCGGCGATATTGGCATGGCTGCGACGCCCCACATGCCAAAGCTGAACAAAGATTTTTCCCCCTTGCTGATGGACAGCTTGAGTGACTTTTTTCCAGCCTTGGATCTGTTCAGGGGTATAAATCCCGGGGGTCATCGAATAGCCTCTCGCGATGGCTGAAACCGGTGCTCCCTCTGTAATAATGAGCCCGGCACTGGCGCGTTGCCGATAATACTCAGCCATCATCTCATTGGGAATGTCTCCCGGTTGAGAAGTACGTGAACGTGTCATGGGAGCCATGACGATGCGATTGTTGGTCTTCAATGCTTGACCATGGAATGCTGTTAACATGCTACCCCCTATGCCTGATAACTTGGATAATCAATGAGCCCTGCTTCACCGCCCCCGAATAGGGTGTTGGGATCATGTTCAGCCAAGGGATAGCCCTGTCGCAAACGCTCCGGCAGATCTGGATTGGCAACAAAAGGCCGACCAAAACCTATCATATCGGCAAGGCCAGCGTTAATAGCTTGCTCTGCCTTCTCCAAGTTATAGCGACCGGCATAAATCAACACTCCTTGATAGGCTTCACGGAGCGCTTGCTTGAACGAAAGCGGTGTATCGGGCGCATCGTCCCAGTCCACTTCGGCAATATGCAAATAAACAATGCGATGTCGATTGAGTAGCGCTGCAGCAGCGGTATAGGTTTCAATAGGGTTTGCATCCACTGTGCCGTTGAGTGTGGTCAGCGGTGCCAGACGCACCCCGACGCGATCTGCCCCAATGGCGTCAACCAATGCCGTAACCACTTCATCAAGAAAACGAAGACGGTTTTCAAGGCTGCCACCGTACTCATCACCACGATTGTTTGCTTCGGAATCAATAAACTGGTTAATCAAGTAACCATTGGCGGCATGTAATTCAATACCATCAAAACCGGCTTCAATAGCATTGAGCGCTGCTTGACGATAATCAGCGATAACTTGCTCTATATCGGCCTTTATCATTGCCCTGGGCTGAACCACATCGACAAAACCGGGTTTGTCGCTGCCATTATCGACGAACACTTTCACGTTCTCAGCCTTAATGTCTGATGACGAGATAGGCTGCAAACCACCAATATTGTCCGGATGAGTCACTCTCCCCACATGCCACAACTGCGCAAAAATCGCACCGCCTTTGGCATGCACAGCCTCAGTCACTCTGCGCCAACCGGCGATCTGCTCGGGAGTGTAGATCCCCGGCGTCCACGCATAACCTTTGGCCATGGTGGAAATCTGTGTCCCCTCTGAGACAATCAAGCCCGCACCGGCACGCTGCGCATAATAGGTTGCCATCATCTCGTTGGCCACATCGCCTGGTTGACTGGCTCTTGAGCGCGTCATAGGTGGCATGACAACTCGGTTGTTGAGCAGTAGCTCACCCAGTTTGATCGATTGAAAAAGTGATTGCGTCATAGAAAAGCCCTCTCATGTGATGGCAGGCATAGTAACAAACCCAAATAGAGGCATTGAGAGCAATAAAGACAAATCATTTTTGTCATATACGCAAAAATTGCCAAGTAACATGAAAGCCCAATGCCAGATAAGGAAAAGCATTCGACTCCCTTGAACCATGGAAGGTACAAATAACGTTAGAGAAGGACTGGATTACCGCCGACGCAAACCGCAAAGAGAGCTTGCCCAAAGCCGAGTCATAGCGTCAATTTAGGCTGAATAAAGTCAATAAAAGCGGAGATACGCTTGGCAACATTGGAGGATTTATAATAAACGGCATTAATCTGCTCTCGTCCTATATTGGTGATTTTTTCTCTTTCCAATAAAGGGATTAAACGTCCCTCACTGATATCTTTCTTCACCATAAATCCCGATAAGCAAGCGATACCATTGCCCTGTAATGCCAGCTGTCTCACCGTTTCACCGTTACTCGATGTTATTGTTGGGGTGATACGACCAATCCCTTTGAGCGGCCAATCGTTAAGGGTTTTAGGGCTGGAAAAACCCAATAAATCGTGATGAATAAGCTCACTGCTTTTATTGATAAATCCCCGTCTTGCCAGGTACTCAGGCGAAGCGACAACATAGAGCAAACTCTTTCCGAGCGGCCGTGCGTGCAGAGTCGAATCGCTTAAAGAACCTATCCGAATCGCTAGATCTGTTTTCTTTTCCAACAGATCAACAAACCCCTCGTTGGATGTCAGTTCCAGTTCAATATCCGGAAAGGCTTGCATAAAGGGCTGGATAAGCGGCACCAGTTGGTGAAACACAAACGGACTTGCAGCATCGACGCGTAGACGCCCCTTGGGTAATGTCCCTCTGGTGATAATCTCTTCTTCTGCTTGCTGAATTTGCGACAAACCAAGACGAACTGTATCAACAAACTGCCGTCCCTCTTCGGTTAAATCTATGCGGCGCGTAGTACGATTGAGTATTGAAACCCCAAGCTGACTCTCAACCTTACTCACCGCCCTTGAAACCCGCGAGACCTGGATATCCAAAAGCTCAGCTGCCGGAGAAAAGCCACCATTGTCTACAACCGCCAGCAGTATTGCCAAGTCATCGGACCGTGTTTTCATCACTCTTACCTAAATACATCACCAGCATTTTTTGCATTTATAGCAAATATTACCTACTGAAACACTTATTTTTGACAAACTGATTTCTACGCATAATGCTCGAAAACGCCGGAGTCCTCCTTGGGTATTGTGCCCATAGGCAGCAAAAAAGGCGCCGAAGCGCCTTTTTAAATCACTATCCCGAGAGGACTTATTCCCACTCAATCGTTGCCGGTGGCTTGCCTGAGATGTCGTACACCACGCGGGAGATACCGTCGATTTCATTGATGATGCGGTTGGATACCCGGCCGAGGAAGTCGTACGGCAGGTGAGCCCAATGGGCTGTCATAAAGTCGATGGTTTCCACGGCGCGCAGAGACACAACCCAGTCGTACTTACGGCCATCGCCCATTACGCCTACGCTGCGAACCGGCAGGAACACAGTGAAGGCCTGGCTGACACGGTCGTACAGTTCGGCTTTGCGCAGCTCTTCGATGAAGATGGCATCGGCGCGGCGCAGCAGATCGCAGTACTCTTTCTTGACTTCACCGAGTACCCGTACACCCAGGCCTGGGCCAGGGAATGGGTGACGATAGAGCATGTCGTAAGGCAGGCCCAGCTCCAGGCCTATCTTGCGTACTTCGTCTTTGAACAGTTCACGCAGCGGCTCAACCAGACCCAGCTCCATATCTTCCGGCAGGCCGCCGACGTTATGGTGCGACTTGATCACATGGGCCTTGCCTGTGGCGCTGCCGGCAGACTCGATAACATCAGGGTAGATGGTGCCCTGGGCCAGCCACTTGGCGTTAACGCACTTACCGGCTTCTTCGTCGAAGATTTCCACAAATACCCGGCCGATGATCTTGCGCTTGGCTTCAGGGTCGTTTTCGCCTTTAAGGGCATTGAGGAATCTGTCTTCGGCTTCCACCTTGATGATGTTGAGACCGAAGTGGTCGCCGAACATCTCCATCACTTGCTCGCCTTCGTTCAGACGCAGCAGGCCGTTGTCGACAAACACACAGGTGAGTCTGTCGCCGATGGCGCGGTGCAGCAACATGGCGGTAACAGAGGAGTCAACCCCACCGGAAAGCGCCAGGATCACTTCGTCGTCACCTATCTGCTTTTTCAGGCGCTCAACGGCATCTTCGATGATGGAAGCGGGTTTCCACTTGGCTTCACAGCCACAGATTTCCAGTGCGAAATGCTCCAGCATGCGCTTGCCCTGACGAGTATGGGTCACTTCAGGGTGGAACTGCACGCCGTAGAAACCTTTGGCTTCATTGGCCATGGCGGCGAAAGGGCAGGTTTCGGTCTTGGCAACCGCGACAAAGCCTTCAGGGATGGCCGAGACTTTGTCACCGTGGCTCATCCATACATCCAGCAATGGACGACCGGCTTCGTTAACGGCATCTTCGATGTTTTTGAACAGTGCAGATTCGGCCAGTAGTTCGATTTGCGCGTAACCGAACTCGCCCTCGCCTATGCCCTGGATAACCTTGCCGCCCAGCTGTTCGCTCATGGTCTGCATGCCGTAGCAGATACCCAGTACAGGCACGCCTGCGTTAAACACATACTCAGGGGCACGGGGAGAATTGTCGGCGGTGACACTCTCGGGACCACCTGCCAGAATAATGCCCTGAGGGGCAAACTCGCGGATCTGCTCTTCACTGACATCCCAGGCCCAGAGTTCACAGTAGACGCCAATTTCGCGGATACGACGGGCAATCAGCTGGGTATACTGGGATCCGAAATCAAGGATCAGTATCTTGTGCTCATGAATATTGCTCATTGATAACCTTTATCTCTTTAGTTTGATTGCAGTGCCTGCCGTAACAGGCACAGTTTTTATCTGCTTATAAACCAAGGGCGACACTCATGCCGCCCCGAATTTGTTAAACGCCTGAACGGTAGTTCGGCGCTTCTTTGGAGATAGTCACATCGTGAACGTGAGATTCGCCCATACCGGCAGAAGTCACCTTGACGAACTGGGCCTTTTCACCCAATTCCTGAATGGTGGCGCAGCCTGTCAGGCCCATACAGGAGCGCAGACCGCCCATGTACTGATGGATAATCTCTTTGATTTTGCCTTTGTAGGGAACACGGCCTTCGATACCTTCAGGTACCAGTTTGTCGGCAGCGTTGTCGCTCTGGAAGTAGCGATCGGAAGAGCCCTGAGACATGGCACCCAGTGAGCCCATACCGCGGTAAGACTTATAGGCACGGCCCTTGTAGAGTTCAGTTTCACCTGGAGACTCGTCGGTACCGGCAAACATGGACCCTGCCATGATGCAAGATGCACCGGCGGCCAGCGCCTTGGCCAGATCGCCCGAGAAGCGGATACCGCCATCGGCAATCACAGGGATACCCAGATGTTTAACGGCAGCAGCGGCATCGGAAACTGCAGTGATTTGCGGTACACCCACACCGGTAACGATACGGGTAGTACAGATGGAACCAGGGCCGATACCGACTTTAACCGCATTCACACCGGCTTCTACCAGCGCCAGGGCGCCTTCGGCGGTCGCCACATTGCCACCAACGATTTGCAGATCAGGATACTTGGCACGGGTATCGCGAATACGCTGCAGTACCCCTTCAGAATGGCCGTGGGAAGAGTCAATCAAGAGTACATCGACACCGGCTTTTACCAGCGCATCAACACGCTCTTCGTTACCTGGACCGGCACCAACAGCGGCACCAACACGCAGACGACCCAGCTCATCTTTACAGGCATTGGGCTTACGCTCGGCTTTCTCGAAGTCTTTAACTGTGATCAGGCCCTTGAGCTGGAATTCATCATTCACAACCAGCACTTTTTCAATGCGGTTGGAGTGCATCAGCTTTTGTACTTCATCCAGCTTGGTGCCTTCAGGTACTGTCACCAAACGCTCTTTCGGGGTCATGATTTCAGAAACCAGGCGGTTGGTATCGGTCACGAAGCGCACGTCACGGCCGGTGATAATACCCACCAGTTCGTTGGCGTCATTGATTACCGGATAGCCGGCAAATCCGTTCTTTGCAGTTAATACCTTAAGCTCGGCCAGTGTCGTGGAAGGCTTCACTGTCACAGGCTGTTGAACCACACCTGCTTCATAGATCTTCACTTTACGAACTTCTTCGGCCTGCTGTTCAATACTCATATTCTTATGAATAAAGCCCATGCCGCCTTCCTGCGCCATGGCAATTGCCAGACGGGCTTCGGTCACTGTGTCCATTGCAGCGGACACCAGGGGGATATTCAGTTCGATTTTGTCGGTCAGACGGGTCTTGAGATTGGCGGTATTAGGGAGAACGGTCGAGTGGGCTGGAACCAGCAGCACATCGTCAAAGGTAAGCGCTTCTTTAATTAATCGTAGCATTGCAACATCTCCCCGGGGGTCAGATTTGAAGGTGAAATATTGCGGCGGCATTATACCTTGCAACCCCGGGGTGGTAAATGGGAAAATAGAGAAAAATTCCAATTTGAACGCAAATTCCATGCCAGAGCCCAAAAAACAGGTATATACCGTCTCCCGCCTCAATGCCGAAGTTCGCGCCTTGTTGGAGGGAAACCTCGGCAGAATTTGGCTCAATGGTGAAATTTCCAACTTTGCCAGCCCAAGCTCGGGCCATTGGTATCTGACGCTCAAGGACAACCACTCACAAATTCGCTGCGCCATGTTCCGTGGCCGCAACCAGAATGTGACCTTTCGCCCGACCAACGGCCAGCAAGTGCTGGTGCGGGCAGCCCTGAGTGTGTATGAGCCAAGGGGCGATTATCAACTGCTTATCGAAACCATGCTGCCTGCCGGTGATGGCCTGCTGGCGCAGCAGTATGAAGCGTTGAAGCTGAAGCTCGCGGCCGAAGGCCTGTTTGCCGCCGACACCAAGCGGCCACTGCCTGCCAATATCCAGCGCATTGGGGTGATCACCTCTCCCACTGGCGCCGCCATTCGCGATGTACTGCATGTGCTGAAACGCCGCGATCCTTCCATCGAAGTGGTGATCTATCCTTCCCAGGTTCAGGGCGATACTGCCGCCAACCAGCTTATTGAGGCGCTCACGCTGGCCAACCAGCGGCTGGAAGTGGATCTGTTACTGCTGACCCGCGGCGGTGGCAGCCTGGAAGATATGTGGTGTTTCAACGATGAAAATCTGGCTCACGCCATCTACAACAGTGCCCTGCCGGTGATTTCGGCGGTGGGCCATGAAGTGGACACCTGTATCAGTGACTATGTCGCCGATCTGCGTGCCCCGACCCCATCGGCCGCCGCCGAGCTGGTATCCCAGGATGTCGACAACAAGCGGCAAAAGCTGACCACGGCCATGGCCAGGCTGCGCCAGGGCTGGCAACACTGGCACTTGGCCAAGCGCCAACAGCTGTCGCTGCTGGATCACAAGTTGCAGCGCCAGGATCCCAAGCGGCGGCTGGAGCAGCTGGTACAACAGTTTGATGAGCAGCAACTGAGAATGACGGCCGCCATCAACAGTCGCCTCCACCGGCTGGAGCACAGGCAGCTGCAGCTCAAGAGCCGCCTCGAAGCCCAGAGCCCGGCCCACAAGCTGAGCCTGGAAGGCAGCAGATTGAATTATCTCGGTCAACAGTTGCAGGACGCCATGGCCGATAAACTGAAAGAGGCCAAGGCGCGCCTGGGTGCCAGCGCCCATTCGCTGGAAAGTGTCAGCCCGCTGTCGACCCTGTCCAGAGGCTACAGCATCAGCAAGAACGAAGCCGGTAAAGTCCTGGAAAACAGCCAGGACGCCGTGGTCGGCGAGCAGATGCGCACCCAATTGAAACAGGGTGCGCTGCTCTCAAGAATTGAAGCCATTATTGAGGAATAGCATCAATCAGATAAATGCTCTTCGCTGGAGAAGGGAACCGAATTGAAAATACCTATGAGTCGTTGACAGATGTTATTCCAGTTCACAGGCCCTTTATTAAACACAACTCACTGAATTAAAGTGCAATATTGGTCATCAGAAACAACAAAGCCGGGTTAAACCCGGCTTTGTTTTGCGAAAACCCTATCAGGCTTTCTTGTTCTTGATGTGCGCCATCATCCGCTTGCGGCGTCTTTCCTGGCTCAGGGTCAGTTTCTCCCCTTTACCTTCAAAGGGGTTGGCCCCTTCCTGGAAGCGCAGCTGGATGGGCGTACCCACAACCTTCAGCGAGCGGCGGTAGTAGTTCATCATATAGCGCTTGTAGGAATCCGGCAGCTTGGATACCTGGTTGCCGTGTACCACCACGATAGGCGGGTTGTAACCACCGGCGTGGGCATACTTGAGCTTGACCCGGCGACCATTGACCAGAGGCGGCTGATGGTCGTCCTGCGCCATCTGCATGATCTTGGTCAGCAGCGAAGTGGATACCCGTCTGGTAGCACTGTCGTAAGCTTCTTCGATGGACTCATACAGATGACCCACGCCTGTGCCATGCAGCGCCGAGATAAAGTGGATGCGCGCAAAGTCGATAAAGCCCAGACGACGATCCAGCTCACTCTTGACCCTTTCCTTGACGTCATTGTCTATGCCGTCCCACTTGTTGACCGCAATCACCAGCGCGCGGCCGGCGTTGAGGGCAAAGCCCAGCAAACCAAGGTCCTGCTCGGCGATACCTTCACGGGCATCGATAACCAAGAGCACCACGTTGGCGTCTTCAACCGCTTTCAGGGTTTTAATCACCGAGAACTTTTCCACGACTTCATGCACCTTGGCGCGGCGACGCACCCCGGCAGTGTCTATGATGACGTACTCGCGGCCTTCACGCTGCATTGGAATATAGATGGAGTCGCGGGTGGTGCCCGGCTCATCATAAACCACTACCCGCTCTTCACCGAGGATACGGTTGGTCAGGGTCGACTTGCCCACGTTGGGCTTGCCGATAATCGCCAGCTTGATAGGCAAGTCCTGCAATCTGGCCTGTTCGGCTTCGGCTTCCTCTTCTGTGTATTGACGCTCGTCGACCTTCTCTTCCTCGGGCGCATCCGGGTTAATCCCCATCGCCTCGGCAAAAGGAGCCAGCGCATACTCAATCATATTAGTAACGCCGCGGCCGTGAGCCGCCGCCATCTGATACACCTCACCCAGGCCCAGGGCCCAGAATTCGGCGCAGGCGGAGTCGGCATCGATACCGTCAATCTTGTTGGCCACCACGAAGGTGGTCTTTTGCCGGCTGCGAAGATGTTGGGCTATGGCCTGATCGGCCGCGGTCAAACCGGCGCGGGCATCTGTCAAAAACAGCACTACATCCGCTTCTTCGATAGCCGCCAGCGATTGCTCGGCCATCTTGGTTTCTATGCCTTCTTCGGTGCCGTCAATACCGCCGGTATCCACCAGGATGAATTCGTAACCTGACAGATAGGCACGACCGTATTTACGATCCCGCGTCAAGCCTGGGTAATCCGCCACCAGTGCATCACGGGTGCGGGTCAGACGATTGAACAGGGTCGACTTACCGACATTGGGTCGCCCTACCAGGGCCACTACAGGAATCATCTTTTTGCCTCTTTAAAACTTCTCAATAAAAAGCCCCCGGAACGCACTCCCAGGGGCTTGGCAGTATCAAAGCCTGGGTTCAGGGCAGAGTTACTGTGGCAATTTTGCCATCCCGGGTCTGCAGATAGATTTTGTCGTCAACCACCAGAGGTTGACTGAACAGGCCCGAGCTGTCGACCTGCACCCGACCCACAATTTGGCCGTTACTGCGATCGATAAAGTGCAGATAACCTTCAAAGTCACCTACCACTACATAGTCCTGGAACACGGCCGGAGCAGTCAGATCCCTATTGGTCAAATCCGAGTTGCTCCACAGCTCCAGACCGTTACGTCTGTCCACTGAGTATACACGGCTGTGATCGTCCACCAGGAACAGGCTCAGGCCCGCAGTGTCCAGCTCGTGGAAACTGGAATACTTACGCGACCAGACAATACGGCCGCTGCGCATTTCCATGCTGACCAGATTACCGTTGTAGCTCACCGCGTACAGGTTGTCACCCAGCAACAGCGGCGTCATATCGACATCGGCCATACGGCTGAACTCGTTGCCACCTTTAGGGGTGTAAATCGGCTGTTCCCAAGCGGGTTGACCATTGTTCTTGATAACAACAGTGACCTTGCCATCGGCCGTACCGACAAAGAAACCGCCCTGGGCATAAGCCGGAGAGCTGGTACCGCGCAGAGTCAGGTTCGGCAGGGACGCTTCATAGCTCCAAAGCTTTTCACCTGTGTCGACATTGAAGGCATCCAGCGAGCCTGAGCTGCTGTTAACCACCACCATGTCTTCGGCCACTATGGGCAAGGACAACAGCTCGCCGTCGGCTACCGCATGCCAGAGCACTTCACCGGTTTCGGCATCAAGCGCCGCCAGCAGGCCACTTTCACCGCCGACAAATACCTTGTTACGGGCCGCCGTTACGCCGGATGCCAAGCGGGCACCCTTGTTCTTTTTCAGGGCGCCATCACGAAACGCCTCGCTGAAGTCTGTGCTCCAGACCTTCTCGCCGCTGGTCTCGTCAAAGGCGGTTACTTCACCGTAACGGTCGGCAACAAAGATTTTGCCGTAACGCACAGCAGGACGCAGACGGGAGTAATAATCGCCAACACCACTGCCAACCGAAGCGCTCCAGCTAACCTGTGGGAATACGCTGGCATTGATCTCCAGCAGCGGGCTCACAGGTTCTTCTTCCACATCGCTGGAAGCACAACCTGTCAGTGCGCCTATGGCCATGCCACAAGCCAAAAGGGTTTTACACCACGACTTCATTGGCCTTCCTTATGCCTGATTCAGGTTATCGAGTTTCATCTGCAGCGCCGGACTGGTTGTCACGCCACCATTTTTAACGGCTTCCTGATAGGCCAGTCTGGCCTTGTCGGTTTCGCCCTGACGCAGCAGCAGATCGCCTTTAAATTCATCTCTTTGGGTAGAAAATGCGCTGTTCTTGACCTGTTCGAGCGTGGTCAAAGCGGTAGCAACCTGGCCCTGCTCAGCCTGAATACGTGCCAAACGCAAGGTGGCAACCGCAGTCAGGGCATCGCCCGGCTTGGCGGCAATCACGGTTTTGAGGGCGGCTTCGGCCTTGGGCAGATCGCCTGACTCAACTGCGCTTTTGGCAACAATCAGTTGCATCAGCGCCGAGTAACCGGCTTGGGCGTGCTGTTTGTCAAATTCGGCAGCGGCAGCCATCACCGCGGCTTCATCACCGCTTTGCATCAAGGCCTGATTAAAAGCCTGAGAGGCGGCTTCGGCACGTTCCACTTTGACATCGGAGTAGTAGTTCCAGCCATAGAGGCCACCCAGACCTATTACGACACCTGCGACTATCGAAGTGCCATAGTCTTTCCAGAACTGCTTGATCGCTTCGACTTGTTGTTCTTCTGTGCTGTAGATTTCCACCCGCACTTCCCCTCTAAATTATTTAATCAGTTCTGCCAAATAGTCGGCCAGGGCCTGGCGTTCAACATCCTGCTGAGCCCCATCACCCCGCAGCGGTTTCACCGCCACCTTGTTATTGGCCAGTTCGGTCTCACCGATAATCAGCGCAAAACCCGCGCCGCTCTTATCGGCTCTTTTCATCTGTTTCTTGAAGTTGCCACCACCGCAGTGACTCATCACCTTGAGCTTGGGCAGCTTCTCGCGCAGTTCCTGGGCAATTTTCATCGCCTCGATTACGCAGTCATCGCCCATGGCAGTCACGTAGACATCCACTTCGGCAGCAACATCGGCGTTCAGCTCCAGGGTTTCCAGCAGCAGAACAATCCGCTCCAGTCCCATGGCAAAGCCCACTGCCGGCGTTTCTTTACCGCCAAGCTGGCTCACCAGGCCATCGTAACGACCACCGGCCAGTACTGTGCCCTGAGCGCCCAGGCTGTCGGTGACCCACTCAAATACGGTGCGGTTGTAGTAATCCAATCCGCGTACCAGGCGTGGGTTAACCCTGTATTGGATGCCAACGGCCTCCAGGAGTTCACACAAGCGGGCAAAATGTGCCTTTGAGTCTTCACCCAGGTAGTCCATCAGCGCCGGAGCATCGGCCAGCAAGGCCTGAACCTGCTGATCTTTCGAGTCCAGCACTCGCAGTGGGTTGCTGTACATGCGCCGCTGGCTGTCTTCGTCCAGCTTGTCTTTATGCTGTTCGAGGAAAGCCACCAGCGCCTCGCGATAAGCAGCGCGCTCTTCGCTGTCACCCAGAGTGTTCAGCTCGAGGGAAACGTGTTCGGTCAATCCAAGCTTCTGCCACAAAGAGGCGGACAACATCAACACTTCGGCGTCAATATCGGCGCTCTTGATACCATAAACTTCAACCCCAAACTGATGGAACTGACGATAGCGCCCTTTCTGTGGCCGCTCGTGGCGGAACATGGGGCCCATATACCATAGACGTTGTTCCTGGTTGTACAGCAGGCCATGTTCGTTACCGGCACGAACTGTCGAGGCGGTACCTTCCGGGCGCAGGGTGAGACTGTCACCGTTGCGATCGGCGAAGGTGTACATCTCCTTCTCAACAATATCTGTCACTTCCCCTATCGAACGCTTGAACAGGTCTGTGTTCTCAACGATAGGTGTGCGGATTTCACTGTAACCGAAAGAGGCAACAGAGGCGCGCAATACCGCCTCAACTTTTTGCCATACGGGGCTTTGGGTTGGCAGAATGTCATTCATTCCGCGAATCGCTTGGATCTGTTTTGCCACTATCTCGACTCGTTTTGCTCTGGGGCTAAAAATTCAAAAATGCCAGCCATTATAGGCGCTTCACCGGCAAACGTAAAACTGGCCAGCGCTGGCCAGTTCACATTCACATCATCGGGGATTATTCGGCTTCTTTGACTGAAATACGGTTTTCCATCATTTGCGCCTTGGCGCGAATTTTGGCTTCGAGGGCATCGACCAGATTGTCGTTGTCGAAGCGTTCTTTCTGACGCTCACCTTCGTCGTAGTAACCGCTCTTGCGGTTACCGCCGGTGAGGCCAATATGGGACACCAGGGCTTCGCCGGGGCCGTTGACCACACAGCCTATGATGGAGACATCCATGGCAGTGGTCACATCTTCCAGGCGCTGCTCCAGGGCGTTGACCGTGCCTATCACATCAAACTCCTGTCTTGAGCAGGATGGGCAGGCGATAAAGTTAATCCCGCGGGAGCGAATGCGCAGCGACTTGAGGATATCGAAACCGACTTTGATCTCCTCAACAGGATCGGCTGCCAGCGATATTCTCAAGGTATCGCCTATGCCTTCTGCAAGCAGCATACCCAGGCCCACTGCCGATTTAACGGCGCCGGCACGGGCGCCACCGGCTTCGGTGATCCCAAGGTGCAGCGGCTGCTTAATCTGTTTCGCCAGCAAACGGTAGGACTCCACCGCCAGGAACACGTCCGATGCCTTCACCGAGACCTTGAACTGGTCGAAGTTGAGCCTGTCGAGAATGTCCACATGGCGCATTGCCGATTCCAACAAGGCTTCCGGGGTGGGCTCTTTGTATTTGTCCATCAAGTCTTTTTCGAGACTGCCGCCGTTTACCCCGATACGGATGGGGATATTTTTGTCACGGGCAGACTCAACCACGGCGCGAATGCGTTCTTCATTGCCTATGTTGCCTGGATTAATACGCAGACAGTCGGCGCCATATTCCGCCACTTTAAGGGCGATGCGGTAGTCGAAATGGATATCGGCCACCAGCGGCACCTTGACCTGCTGTTTGATTAGCTTGAACGCTTCGGCGGCATCCATGGTAGGCACAGACACCCGCACGATATCGGCGCCTACGGTTTCCAGCGCCCGAATTTGCGCCACTGTGGCTTCTATATCTGTAGTGCGGGTATTGGTCATCGACTGCACTGCGATGGGAGCGCCATCACCAATGGGCACATTGCCGACATAGATGCGGGTGGAAGGACGGCGTTTTATGGGATTTTCACTGTACATCGTATTCTGCTCTGTTGACTCGGCGCCCTGTGGGCGCCACTTCAATTATCCTGCTTGATGCTATTATGCCTGTGGCAGGGTCAGTCTGGCTACCCGACCGTTGGGGAAATCGGCAAGGCTCACGGCCTGGCCGTTAAATGTCAGGCTAACTGTCTGCGGCGCGCCCAAGACCAGTTTAAAAGGCGCTTTACCCTGTACATTGATGCTTTGCCCTGGCGATCTCAGACCATCTATCAGAGTCTTGCCGTTGGCATCTGTGAGTTTGATCCAGCAGTCACCGTTAAGCTCAATACCGACCGAAGCTTGCGCCGGGTCAGTTACCGGCTCCAGCTCTGCCGCCTCAACGCCGGCGATGGCACCGCTGGTGTTGTTCCCGGCACTGTCTGTGTCTATTTCAGCGCTCTCAGTACCACTCTCGGTTTCCAAGGCTGGGTTTGCTGCCGCAGAGGCGCCCGGCTCATTATCCGGCAGTACATCAACTGGTTGCTGCGATGCATCCTGTTGTTCCATTTGTGCCTGACGCGATTCAAACTCTCTGGCCTGCTGCACCTCTTCTGCCGTCGGTTTGGAGAAGTCGACATCGGAAACCACAGAGGGCTTTTGCAGCCACCACACCACCAGCAGAGCCAGCAGCAGAAAACCGATAAGGTAAGTCACCAACATCAAACGGCTGTCTGTAGCCTGACGGCTGGTCTTGCGCGAAAAGCTCTGCATCGCAGGTTCAGTCACCTTGGGGACCTGCCGCGCCAAACAAGCGTTAATGGCTTCTTTGTCTACATCCAATATGCGGGCGTAGTTCTTCACGTAACCGCGGACATAGGTGGAGGAATCGATATTGCTGAAACAATCGGCTTCAATATCGGCCACAATACAGGGACGCAAATGCAGCCTGGTAGCCGCATCTTCTATAGTGATACCTTTTTGTTCGCGTGCGCTTTTCAGTAATGACCCGAGCGTATCCTCTTGCCCGGGAACCTTTTGGCTCTCGTCTTCATCCTTGTTGACTTGGTTATTCAACTCTGTCATCAGTGCATACTTGCCCGGTATTGTTTGGCCTGGGGAGACGCTGGAAATTTGGCCTGCAGCAGTATTCCATAACGCTTGGCGGCCGCGTCATCATTTAACCCTTGCTCAATGCTAATGCCCAACGCCAAACTCTCCGCTGTTTCGGGAATCACCCTGTGAAGGCGTTCCAACTGCACTCTGGCCGCGGCGTAGTTGTGGGCGTCAAGCTCCAATTCTGTCAGTTCCAGTAATGAGACCTGTCTTCTGGGCTCATACTTTAGCGCCATCTCAAAATAGTGTCGCGCTTTTTCTATTTCCCCGGCATCCCGGCTGCAAATACCCAGGTTTTCATAGCTGGAGGCAGTGCGGGTATATCTGGGGTTGTCGATTGCCTTCAGGAACATCTTCTCTGCCTTGGCATATTTCTTCTGCTGGCAGAGAAATACCCCAAAGTTGTTCATCGAGTCGCCGCTGGCATTGCGGGTGTCTATGGCGGCTTCATAGGCTTGCTCAGCCTTCACCGCTTCACCCACGGTTTGATAGTAATAGGCCATGGCAATATGCACTTCCTCAAGATGAGGGGCGTATTCCATGGCCTTGTCGAGATTAAATTTGGCTTGTTGGGAGTTACCCTTTTGCAGATAGGTCAGGCCTAACTGCGTCCGTTCCTTGGCGGCGGCAATCTTATCAAACTGGCGTTCCGAGACCGGAATGTCCGTGCCGGCATAAGTTCGCTCGGTCACACATCCGGGCAACGTGGCCCCGAGCAGTAACGCGAGCGCTAAACCTGGCAATCCGTGCTTCATTGGCAAACCTATAAATCTGGACAAACAAAGAGTTAATCCATTGTGACCGAAATTTGATTGGCTTGCATGCGTTTTTTCGCCAGACGCTTGGTTCTGTCACGTATATCCCCGGCCAACTGGCCACAGGCGGCATCGATATCATCGCCGCGGGTCTTACGCACTATCACGGTAAGGCCGTATTCCATAAGCACTTTGGCAAACCTGTCGATACGGGAATTGGAAGAACGCCCGTAAGGAGAGCCAGGATAAGGATTGAACGGGATAAGGTTGACCTTGCAAGGGGTATCCTTCATCAACTTGGCCAGCTCATGGGCTTGCTCTGTGCTGTCGTTGATATGATCCAGCATCACATATTCCAGCGTGACCCGGCCGCGGTTGGCGTTGGACTTGGCGATATAACGACGAATAGCGGCCAGGAATTCGTTGAGCGGATACTTCTTGTTGATAGGCACCAGCTCGTTACGCAGCTCGTCATTGGGGGCATGGATACTAACCGCCAGCGCCACATCGAGGGCGTCGCCCAGTTTATCCAGCGCCGGTACTACGCCGGATGTGGAAACCGTTACCCGCCGTTTGGACAGGGCAAAACCAAAGTCATCCAGCATGATATCCATCGCCGGGATCACGTTGGCCAGGTTCAGCAAGGGTTCACCCATGCCCATCATCACCACATTGGTGACCGGGCGCTCACCGGTTTCCTTCTGGAAGCCGAGGAAATGGGATACCCGCCAGATCTGGCCGATAATTTCAGATACTGTCAGGTTACGGTTAAAGCCCTGCTGCGCAGTGGAGCAGAAAGTACATTCCAGCGCACACCCCACCTGAGATGAAATACACAGAGTCGCCCTATCATCTTCAGGAATATAGACGGTTTCCACTTCCTGACCTTCGCCGACATTGATGGCAAACTTGATGGTGCCATCGGCCGATTTCTGATAGCTGGAGATCTCCGGTGCCACCACTTCACAGCGCTCTTTCAGCTTGGCCCGCAGGTGCTTGTTGATGTTGGTCATCTGGTCAAAGTCACTGATCCCGAAGTGATACAACCACTTCATCAGCTGTTCGGCACGAAACGGCTTATCGCCCAACTCGACGAAAAGCTCACGCATTGCCTTACGATCAAGATCCAAAAGATTGATCTTTTTTTCACTCATTTGACTTACCTCAACACCAAAACCTGCAGCAGGGCGGCGAATTATACAGATAGGCCGCCACTATAGCCAGTAATTCAGCGGATCCCCTTATACCCGACTTTCTCTCTACCGAGCAGAAAATTAAGCTTCAGCTCACAAGCTCTATGATAGAATAGCGCTGGGCTAATGTTGGCCTTTGCATCGGAGTGATAATTCCCCCCTTATGCTAACGCTTATCGTTATTGTATTGGTCGCCATCGGCGTCTCTTTTCTCTGTAGTGTGTTTGAAGCCGTGCTGCTTTCGGTGACTCCCAGCTATATTGCGTCGCTGCGCCAGTCCAACCCGGATGCTGCCGAACGTCTTCAAAAACAGAAAGACAATGTCGAATCTCCCCTGGTCGCTATTTTGACACTCAACACCATAGCCCATACCGTAGGTGCGGCCGTGGCCGGTGCTCAGGCTGCCAAAGTGTTTGGCGATGAGATGTTGGGGGTATTCTCCGGGGTACTGACCTTCCTCATTCTGTTCTTTTCCGAAATCATCCCCAAAACCATAGGTGCCAACTACTGGCGAGCCATGGCCCCCAGTGTGTCTGTGGCTCTGGTGTGGATGGAACGCATCACCCTACCGCTTATCTGGATGTCCAATAAGGTTACCCGTTTGCTCGGCAAAGGTGACTCTGGCCAGTATATCCGTCAGGAAATGAGCGCCATGGCCAAAATAGGCCATGAATCCGGTGAACTGGATGAACAGGAAAGCAAAATTCTGACTCAGATGCTGAGCGTCAAGGAGATGCCGGTTACCGCCATCATGACTCCAAGAACCGTGATGTTCACTCTGCCGGCCGCACTGACTCAACATGAATTTGTCAGCCAGCATATCAATAAGCCTTTCACCCGGGTGCCTATTTTCGACAAGGATCACGACGACATCATAGGCTATGTGAACCGTACCGATGTGCTGCTGAGTGAGCGGGATAATCCCGATGCGCCCCTTGGGAACCTCAAGCGCAATTTGGTGATAGTGCCGGAAACCGCCCGCATCCTGCCGCTGTTTGAGCTGATGATCAAACGCAACGCTCAGATAGCCATGGTGGTGGACGAGTACGGCAGCGGTCAGGGGCTGGTGACACTGGAAGACATTATCGAATCCTTGCTGGGGCTGGAGATTGTCGATATCAATGACCCGGCCACCGACATGCAGCAACTGGCAAGGCGACTTTGGAAACGCCGCATGAAAGATAAGGGGATCCGACTCTCGGATGACAGAGAGCCGGTCACGGACTCCCAAGGGCTCTGATTTCAGAATATTTATTCAGTGCTTTAATACAGGTGTCATCCAAGTGGGAGATAGTTTGACAGGCTAACGACCCACCCATCAATACAGTCATCATTTTGGGGGAGCTTGAGCTCCCCCTTTTTCATCCGCCTCTGGAGGTGTACAATCCCCGCTCGCAGAATGAGGATGATATGCACACAGATTATGTTTTAAGACTTGCCCATCTCAACGATACCCACTCACACTTGGATCCCAGCCGGGTTCAGTTCAAGATTGACTCTCAGGGACGCGAGTTTGATCTTCACAGCCACAGTGGTGGCTACGCGCGGATCTCGGCTCAGGTCAAGGCAGCAAGAGACGCTGCCCAAGCACAAAACCAGCCTTTTATCCTGCTCCACGGCGGCGATTGTTTCCAGGGCACCTTGTATTACAGCCAGTTCAAAGGCCGGGCCAACGCCAAACTGCTGAAGATGTTGGCACCCGATGCCATGGTCATAGGCAACCATGATATTGACGATGGCAACGCTCTGCTGGCCGGCTTTATCAAAGAGGTCGGCTTCCCTGTGCTGGCGGCCAATATGGATCTCAGCGGCGAAGCTGAAGATAAGCCCGGGCGTCTTCGAGGGCTGGACAACCTCTATGATCTGGATACCGCCTCAGGTATCGGCCGCAGCCTGATAAAGCCTTTCCACGACAAGCAACTGGCCATAGTCGGTATTACTCTGGATCAAATGAAAGCCATCGCCAGGCCGGATCCCGATACCGAGTTTGCCGATGCCTTTGCCACTACCAGGAAGACTGTTGAAGCCCTCAGGGCCAAAGGCATAGTGCATATCATAGTGCTGAGTCACTTAGGGTTGGAGCAAGACAGATTACTGGCCGAAACCATCCCAGGGATCAGCCTGATAGTCGGCGGCCACACCCATACCCTGATGGGTGATTTCCGCGGTTTTGGCCTGCCATGCCTGCCCTATGGTGAAAACATCAACGGCGTGCCTATCCTCCATGCCGGCAAACATGCCGAAACCCTGGGGCTCGCCGACATTCAGTTCGATGATGCAGGCCGGGTGATCCGGCTCGAAGGCAGTAACATCTTTATGCTGGACAGTCAGTTTCTGCTGAGCGGCCCACAGGCGGCCAGCGAAGCCGACTATCAAGCCGCCAAGGCGATATTGGAACAACACCCAGGGATCCACTGGGATGATAACGATGAAGCCATGGAGCAAGTGATTGCCAACGAGTTCCGCCCGGCGATCAGCAGCATGGAAAATCAGGTGCTGGCTCTGGTACCCAAGGCCCTGGTGCATACCCGCCTGCCAAGCCGCACCCTGCCCCACGGCAGTGAAATTGCCCCCTGGGTCAGCCGCAGCATGTTTCTGGAGTCCAGAGCCAAAGACCAAAGAGTGGACTTTGCGCTGCATAACGCCGGCGGCGTGCGTCAATCTGTGCCCCAGGGACAACTGACCAAAGCCGACGTGCTCGGGCGTCTGTTGCCGTTTGAATTGCCGCTGGTTAAATATGAAATTGCCGGTGAACACCTCTACCAGGCACTGGAGTCGGCCATTAACGCCGCCACCAACAACGGCGTGCGTGGCACCGGCGCCGGCAGTTTCCCCTATACCTATGGGCTGAGATATTTCTATGATGGCCGCAAAGAGCAGGGAGAAAGGCTATTGCGGCTGGAGCTGTTGCGGGCCAATGGCCTGTGGCAAGCACTGGCGCCAGAGCAGCACTATATCGGGGTTTCCACCTGTTACACCTCAGCCGGGAAAGAGGGCTATGAACCCCTGCTGCAAGCCCGCTGGCAGGAGTCGATGCCGTCGCTGACATTACCGGGCGCCTTTATCAACTTCCTGAAAAAGGCCCCCAAACTGGATGAGTTGCTATTGCCCCATGTGCACTATACCAGCCATAGGGCCGAAGCTGCCGGCGAATAAGCCGGTAGTATTCACAGCAGTTTTGCCTCGCCCCTTTTGCTGACAAAGCAACCATTCAAGGTCATCAGCCTGCATGCTAAACCCAGGTTATAAGCCATTTTATAAACCGCTTCATAAACCACGTTATAAACTGCTTTATAAGCCAAAGTCACTGCCTTGCAGGCGCTCGGCAAACCAGCCAAGCGCCTTTCCCATCTCCCCTTTTCGCCAGGCCATATAGATGGGCAGTGAAGGCCTGGGCAAGGCCACTTCGCGCTGCACCAACTCACCTTTGGCCAAGGCCTCCCGGATCAAATGCAGCGGCAAAAAGCCCACCCCTATTCCCATCTTCTGTGCGGTGATCTTGGCTTCCATCGACGACACCCGGATAAGCTGGCGACTGTCAAACACCCCACTGGAGCGCTGACTCAAGGAGCGCGAGGTATCGGCCACTATGATGGATGGAAATTGCAACAAGGCTTCAGAAGCTATCTCAGTGTCAAATTGCGCCAAGGGATGCTCAGGCGCCACAACAAACACAAACTCCAGCTCACCAAGCTTTTGCAGTTCATACTGACCTCTTGGCAATTCACCCGTGACGCCTATGGCGATATCGGCGCGGTTGGAATAAAGCGCATCCCAGCCGCCGCCAAGAGCCTCATGGGTCACGCTGACGGTGAGCTGTTTACCCAGCTCGGTGAATTCCTTAATTAATGAAAGCAGCGGCGCCTGTGGCAAGACGGTATCCAGCGCCAGTGTCAGTTGCGCCTCCCAGCCGGTTTCCAATTGCCTCACGGCATCCTCAAGCCGGGCGGTGGCCGCCAGGATCTCCCGCCCCTGGGTCAACACCAAACGCCCCACTTCGGTAAGTTGAGCCCGAGTGCCCTTACGTTCAAATAATCTGCTTCCCAGCTCGCTCTCCAGCTTTTGAACCTGATAGGTCAAGGCAGATGGCACCTTGAAAAGCGCCTCGGCCGCTGCCGAAAAACTACCTTTTTTATCTATAGCATCCAATACTTTAAGCGCATCCAGGCTAATGACAGAGTGCATGATAAAACCTATGTTCAATTTTTTTGAAATTCAATATCAAAATGTTCCGATTTTCAGCCACAAAGGTCAAGGATAAACTGCACAGCAACTGGACAGGAAAGCCTATCCACCCTATTCAAATTCATTGAGGACACCATTATGAAAGACCTGATTATTAAACTGCTCCGCACCGATGCCGGTTTCGCTCCTCTGGCGCTGCGCCTGCCTATAGGTATCACTTTTATGGCTCACGGCGCCCAGAAGCTCTTTGGCTGGTTCGGCGGTTACGGCCTGGAAGGCACAGGACAATGGATGGCCTCTATCGGCCTGACTCCCGGATATTTGATGGCGCTGATGGCCGGCTCCAGTGAATTTTTCGGTGGTCTGCTGCTTATCATAGGTTTGTTGATTCGCCCCACTTCCGCGGTGTTGGCATTCACCATGTTGATGGCGATAGTCACAGTGCACCTGGACAACGGCTTGTTTATGTCCAACAACGGTTACGAGTTTGGTCTGGCATTGCTGGCCGCCACTGTATCCCTGGCGATTTCTGGCGCCGGTAAACTGTCCATCGACAGCATGATAGCCCGCAAGACACATTAATTCTTGCAAAGCACACATCTTGCTTTAAGCCATTCACTGCTTACAGGCCTTGCATCCTGGCCTGTAAGTCTGTGAAGAGCACACAAAAGACTTGTCTGCACCTTCCCAGCAGGAGAACTGAATTATGATTTATGTACGTCATGCCGACGAACGCGGCCGGGCCGACTTCGGCTGGCTCAAGAGCCAACACAGTTTTTCATTCGGCAACTATTATGATCCAAGATTTATGGGGATCTCGGCCCTGAGAGTCATCAATGATGACAGAGTCGCGCCAAGCGCCGGCTTTGATACCCACGGCCACAAGGACATGGAGATCATCAGCTATGTGATTTCCGGCACAATAGCCCATAAAGACAGCTTTGGTCACGTGAAAACCCTGCCGGCCGGTGAGTTCCAACTTATGTCTGCCGGCACGGGGATCTATCACAGTGAGTACAATGCCTCGGCAACTGAACCACTGCATTTCCTGCAGATCTGGATCCAACCTAGCAGCCAGGGTGGCACCCCGGGTTATCAGCAAAAAGCCTTTGCCCAGAGTTCGGCCCTGACCCCGGTCGTCACTCCCGATGGCCGCGATGGCACCCTGTCCATCAAACAGGACGCCAGCGTCTACCGCCTGGAGCTGACCGCAGCCGAGCAGACGAGCTTCAAGTTGGCAAAGGGACGCAACTTTTATGCTCAAGTGGTGGAAGGAGAGCTGCAATTGGCAGGTGAAACCCTGCAAAGTGGCGATGGCATTCACATCAACGAACTTGAGGAGTTTGCCATCAAGGCCGGCAACAAGAGTGCCGTCGCCCTGGTGTTTGATTTGCCATAACAAGCAGCATTTCTTGGCGTTTGCCCACAGGCCGCCCTTGGAACTTCATTTGGGTGATTTTCCAGGGCGGCTTGGGTTATAACTGCAGCTGCATACTGAAATTGGTCAGCACTTCCCCGTGGCGTTGATGCTGATTGCGCTTCAAGGTTGTAAAGCCCTGCTTGCCGAAAAACGCTTTGGCATAGAAAGAAGCCTCTACCCTCAAACACTGCACCCCGGAATCGACGGCGTATCTCAATAGCTGCCGGTAGAGCTCGGCGGCAATCCCCCGGCGCTGGGCATTGGGGTGAGTAAAAAGACAGTCTATCTCGGCTTCACCCGGCGCATTCAAAGGCTTTAGGTTAATAAATCCGAGCAAATTGCGACCATCTTCGGCAACCCAGAGCGCCGTCCCCTGCAAACGATTCCGCCACTCATCTTCGCTGCGCTGTGCAGGTGACCAAGCCTGGCATTGCGCCTGGCTGTAATGCTCTGTGCTGGCGTTTACCACCAGATGAAACAGCTCGGCGATGGCCGCGCTGTCCTCGGGGCGACCTTGGCGAACAATAAAGCCGTGCTCGGCTTGAATGGGCGTTGGTGAAATCATAGGCTGCTTAGCTCTTGTGCTCCAAAGGCGGCAGTATCAGCTTCATAAAGTAGCTGCCGAACATTTGGCCGGATTTTTCCTGGTAGCTTTTGTGATGCAAACGAAACCCGGCCCGTTCAAACACAGGTTTGGACAGTGCCGAAGCATCTGTTGTCAGGTGATGATAGCCTTGGGTGAGTGCCCACTTCTTGGCGGCTTCAAGCAAGGATGAGGCAACACCCTGACGCTGGCTATCGGGCGCCACATAAAGGCAGGCGATGTAACCTCGCTCACGGAAGGTGGTCTCCAGCAACACAAAGCCGACACATTGAGGACTTTGCTCGCTGCCTTTGAGCATCACCCAGGCCTGAGCCCGTTTGAGCCTTAGCTGCCAGTATCGCCCCGAGCGCGGCGCCGCCGACCAAGCCAGACGCTGAGCCGCGCTATAGCGGGCATCATCTATGGCAGTAACGGCACTGTGGTAGAGATTGGCTATCTGCTCCCCCAAGTGCCTGTGACGAGAATGAGAGTAAACCTCTACCCGCAACATGAGAATTGGTACCAACACAGTTGAATTGCAGGCATTTTGCCCGACATTTGTGCTCAGGCAAAGCCCTTAAGCGCAAATAAAAAAGCCGCGAACAGAGTCGCGACTTTAACAGAGAGTGGATGAAATCACTTCTTATCGATTTCACCAACAAACATCAGCTTGTCAAAAGTCCGGTTGAGGGTCTTGCTGGTGAAGTTGGTCATCCACATCTGCTCGGTAACCTGCACCTTATCACCCTTGGCCACCGCTACCTGAGGGCCTGCCGCCCAGAATGTCTTATCGGCTTCTTTAATCTGCACATAGGTATAACCGCCACTGTTCATGGTGTCGACCACTGTGCCTTCATGTACCGCACCTTGCGCCCAGGCTGAAGAGATACCCAGAGCCAAAGCCGCGGTCGCCAAGATCTTTGCCAATTTTGCCATTGTCTGTTGCTTCCTGTTGTCGTTGGAAATACTGCGCCATTAAAACATGTGTTATTTCATAAATCGCTAATAGGGTTCACACTTTTGACAGCTTCACGGACGTAGCAAGGGCCGCAGCATAGACTCAAGACCATTGAGCTTCACCTCATAGATAAGCGCCAATTGCTGCCCAAGTTTGCCCTCGGGGAACCCCTTGGAGTGAAACCACACCAGATAAGGCTCGGGAAGCTCCAATAACTTGCGTCCGGCGTACTTGCCAAAGGGCATGGTCTGATTGATGGCTTCCAACAACTGCTGTTCCGGCTGCATCTTCTCTCCGTTTCAGGCTAAAGTTGCCAGTATACTCCGGAAAAGTAAACTTGAGTGGAAAGCCTGCCAATCTGCGCAGCTCATGAAAGCAGGATTAATCAATTTTGGACGAACAAAGATGAAAATTGGTGAACTGGCACAGAAAACCGGCCTGGCTCCCTCGCGGATCCGCTTCTATGAACGTACTGGGCTGCTGAAAACCGTCAACCGTAAAGCCAATGGTTATCGCAGCTATCCTCCCGAGGCCGTGATACTTCTGGATATGATAGCCACAGGCCAACAAGCCGGTTTCAGCCTGGATGAGCTCAAGGCTCTGCTGCCGAGCGAACTCGGTCAATGGGACCACCAGCAACTGCTTGGCTCACTGCACAGGAAGATAGCCGATCTGGAGGAGATTGAACGCAAAGTGGCCGCCAGCAAGGCCAAACTCTTGCAGGTTCTGGCCGAAATAGAAGCCAAGCCCGATGACCTGGACTGCAGCAGCAATGCCAAAAGAGTCATGTCCCAGTTGGGTTGGCAGATATTGTCCCGCAGCAGTAACAAAAAGTGATTTTCCCATTCCCCAGGCGATATCCAGCAGACACAGCAGAGCCTTGCGGCCAAACCACGCGCCGATTCCAGCAGCCAGCGGCTTTCAGGGCAGCCAGGTTAATCATAAAGATTCCCTCTTGACCTTAAACTTAACTTTAACCTTAGGATAGTCAGGGTAAGAGCAAGTCCCGGCTAAACTGACGCTAAAAGCCCTGCTCTGGATCAGGGGCCAGAGCCCAATAGACCATGACTTGTTCGCACTATCCTTAACCTCACAACAAAAGGTAAGCTGAGTCATGCAAACAATACTGGGTGCCAATGGGCAGATAGGCAGAGAGCTGGCCTTGAGTCTCAAACGCGACTTCACCGACACCATACGCTTGGTCAGCCGCAGACCACAGAAGGTCAATGACAGTGATGAGCTATTTCAAGCCGATCTCCGAGATCCTGAGCAAACACTCAAGGCGGTAGCAGGTTCAGAAATTGTCTATTTTACCGCGGGGTTACCTCTGGATACCCAGATTTGGCTTGAGCAATGGCCTGACATGATGCGGAATGTTATCAACGCCTGCAGTGCCCACGGCGCCAAGTTGGTGTATTTCGATAACACTTATATGTACCCGCAAACCTCAGTGCCTCAAAGTGAAGATACACCTTTTGTGCCCAACGGTCCCAAGGGGTTAGTCAGAGGCCAAATCACCCAGATGCTGCTGGATGCGATGCAACAGGGAAATGTAACAGCCATGATCTGCCGCGCGCCTGAATTTTATGGCCCGGGTAAAACCCAGAGCTTTACCAACACCACCGTAATAGACAGACTGATAGCGGCCAAAAGTGCCAAGGTGTTGCTGAATGACAAGGTTATGCGCAGCCTCATTTACACCCCGGATGCCAGCCGGGCGATGGCGCTGCTGGGTAATACCCCGGATGCCTATGGCCAAACCTGGCATCTTCCCTGCGACAATAACCGTTTGACCTACCGGGAGTTCATCTTTCTGGCGGCAAAGATTTTCGGCACTCCGGCCAAGTATAAAGTGCTCAAAAGCTGGCAGCTGTGGCTGGGCGCCAAGTTCAACCAAAAGCTCAAAGATACCGCCGAACTCTTGCCGCGTTATAAGGTGGATAATCTCTTTGTGTCCGATAAATTCAAGGCGCGCTTCCCGGACTTTCAAATCACCGGCTACGAACAGGGATTGCGTGAGATTTTCCAGGAGCGAAGCCACCGGGCGGCCAATCCTTAGCGGTCACTCAAGCAGCAACCGAATGCCTTGCCTCAGGGCCAGACACCAGCAATTGATTACAAGATCTTTTTGGAGCAGAACCATGACAGACACAGGTTCAAACAAGCAGGGAAACTGGATGATTTACGGTGCCTACGGTTACACGGGTGAACTTATCGCCCGGGAAGCCGCACATCGAGGACTGCGCCCAGTACTCGCCGGGCGCAACCGTGAAAAGACCCGGGCACTGGCCAAGGAGCTGCGGCTCGAGTCAGCTGTGTTCGACTTGGATGATATCCCACGCCATATAGGTGACATGAGCTTGGTACTCAACTGCGCCGGGCCTTTTTCGGCAACGGCTGGACCCATGATGCAAGCCTGCTTGGCTGCCAAGGTGCACTACTTGGATATTACAGGGGAAATTGCGGTGTTCGAGCTGGCGCAATCACTCAAGCAGCAAGCCCAAGACACCGGAATTGTTATCTGTCCGGGTGTCGGTTTCGACGTGATCCCCACAGACTGTCTCGCCGCAACCCTGAAAAGTGCTTTGCCCGATGCCAACCACTTATCACTCGGTTTTGACTCTCGCTCGGGCTTATCTCCCGGTACAGCCAAAACCTCGGTTGAAGGCCTGGCCCAGGGCGGCAAGGTACGTAAACAGGGTAAAATAATCTCTGTGCCGCTTGCCTATAAGGTGAGAAACATAGATTTCGGCGATGGTGAGAAACCGGCCATGACAATTCCCTGGGGCGATGTGGCAACTGCTTTCTACACCACAGGGATCCCCAACATAGAGGTCTTTATCCCAGGCTCGGCCAAGATGATAGCCAACACCAAACGGGCCAACTACATCAGACTCTTGTTGAAATTCCGCTGGCTGCAGAAACTGCTCAAGGCACATATAGGCAAGACGGTGACAGGGCCCGATGGAGCAGCAAGGGCAAAGTTGCCGACCTTTGTCTGGGGTGAAGTCAGTAATGCGCAAGGGGAGCGGCGCACCGCGCGGATAAAAACCGCCAATGGTTATAGTCTGACGGTTTTTGGCTCGCTGGCGGTTGTGGATTATCTGCTGCAGCATAATCATGATGGCGGCAGTTATACGCCATCACAACTCATGGGCGCCGACTTGATAACTCGATTACCGCACTCGGGTGAGCTGCAGCTGATTTAGGCTTTTAATTCAACCTACGCTTCTCAGCCAAAGATTTCCCGGCACACTGTGGCCGCCTGGCTTAAACCCCAGGCGCTGCGCCAGGACTTCGTCTCCCGGAAGCACCTCCAGCATCAGTGGCCGCTTAGGCGCTCCTAGAAGCGATAATCGCTCAATAACCGTCTCCAACAAAAAGCTGCCGAGTCCAAGATGGCGAAATTCGGGCAACACCAGAAAGTCCTGCAACAGATAGTGCTCCTGTTCCTGACTGGATTCAACTGCTGAGCCGCTGCGCACCAAAGCCAAGGCCACCAGTTGTCCCTCCTGCAGGTTTTCCCCACCGGATCTTTCCCTGATACATAAGGACAGCAGCGGCTTGGCAGGCAAACAACTGTCATCCAGTCCATGCACCGGCAGTCCTGCTCTGTCCCGGAGCAACAAGAGTTCGTGGGTTGCCAGACAATACTCCATCACTTCAAAGCGACTGGTCTGGTTGAGTACATGGCCCATAAATGCCTCCTTGCATAAATACTGATGGTCGGAACGCCAGGGTATCCCCAGCCAATACGCCAACATGGCAGAGTACTGTGGCAAGCAGATGACAGTTGCAACAACCTGGGTGACAAGATAGAGCTGAAAAAAGCCGGCATCCCAAACGACTTAAAGGCACACCAAGAGTCTGATTAATGGACAATCGACAAAGATCACATTTATTTATACTTTTTAGGTCTAGTAAAAATATTTTTAATTCCTACAAACGGTATCTGCTGCGTCATAAAAGAAGCTCTGCTGAAACCTACCCTGTGGCAGAGCAGATTTAACAAATAAATGACGCGGAAACATTTTTTTAACAGTATAATTTTATTGATAATTTCCTACGTCACCTCCCCTCACCGGCAACACTGCCATTATTACGGCAACCCAAGGGGCAACGCCAAAAACATGACACAACAAAAACAATAAAAACCAATAAAAATCATCAAGTTGACCAAGAACAATTTAGCTTTTACATTTGTTTTACCGTTCACTGTTCACCTCCGTCAGCAACAACTTTTCGGAGTGCAGAAAAGCAGCGATACGGCAAACATCAGGTTGGGAACACTCCCGAACCAAGGAAAGTTGTAAGCCATCAGGGAAAGAGCAAATAACTTAATAACAGGCTTTCAGAGGGCAAGACAATGATCATACTCGTTGGCGGTGAAAAGGGGGGCAGCGGCAAGAGCTGCCTGGCACAAAACATTGCCGTTTTTCTCACGGTGGAATGTGGCGCATCGGTGATCATGGTGGATTGCGACCCTCAGCGAACCACCTCTGATTGGATCCAGGCCCGCAACAACGACAGCAAGCTAGCCGGGATCAACTGTGTTCAACTCTATGGCAAAATCCGCAACGATCTGCTGAGCCTGGAGCAACACTACGATTATGTGATAGTCGATTGCGGCGGCCAGGACAACCTGGCGCTGCGTGCCACCATGTCAGTGGCCTCCCATGTACTCATGCCCCTCAGGCCCAAACGCCGCGATCTTAAAACAGTCAGCCATATGGACGACATAGTCGCTACCTGCATGATGATAAACCCCAAGATGCGCGCCTCTTTTGTCATCACCCAGTGCCCTAACCTGCCCAATCAGGTCAGCCGCATTCTCGAGGCCAAGGAAGTCTGCAAAACCTATGATATCAATGTGCTGGACGCCATTACCTACAGCCGTAACATCTATGATGACAGCGAAGAGTCTGGCCGCTCGGTAATTGAATTTGAGCCCAAGGGCAAGGCCGCCGCCGAGATCCGTGCCATCGCCTGCGAAATGCTGCAGGCACAGAATGCCACTGAGATCCGCAGCCGCCTGATGACCAACCAACTCAACAGCATGAGGACTCAGTATGGGACTGGCCGATCTGAAGAAAAACGTTACGCCATCTGAGGTCGATGCCCGTAAGCGTATGTTGGCCATGCAATCCCTGGATGAGTTTATCGACGGTGCCATCTATTACGCCATGGGGCAAACACAGCAATCGGCGGCAACTATGCCGGTTGAGCAGCGGTATTCCAATACAGCTTCCGCCAATCAGGAAGCCACTCAGCAAAAACTGATACCCAAACGCCGCCACGAACCTTTTCGCAAGGCAACTTTCACCCTGAGTGAAGCGGCCATCAGTCACCTGGCCGAAATGGCCAGCGACTGTGATATTGCCAAGTCACGCCTGATACGTTTGCTTATCAAGCATCATCACAGCCTGACACCGCAAGAGCGTCGCGAGTTGGAGCAGAAGTTTATGCCGGACTGATTCCTTTCCCTTGAAATGTGTGGACTGTTTGACACTCCCACCCTTTGCTGACAGCCGATAACAGGTTTCAACCTCTTTGCTGTCAGCTTTTTTTTGCTTGTTTTTCATGCGCCGAGCTTGAGTTATTCCCACTGAGCCCCCACAGATCTGATTAGACTCTTTAGCCATGGAGCCGGATCATGCTGGCCATTCTGATCACCCTTGCCGCCGGCGCCAGCGCCATAGGTTGGATCCTCAGCCAATCCTGGCGGGATCGCAGACGCAGAGACAAGATACGCGCCAAGCCCTTCCCCAAGGAATGGCGCACTATCCTGAAAAAACGTATGCCCTATTTCCGTTCCCTGCCCAGTGACCTGCAACTGCAGCTCAAGAAACACATCCAGGTGTTTCTGGCGGAAAAGCAGTTTGTCGGTTGCGACGGGTTGGAGATAGATGATGAAATCCGCCTGACCATAGCCGCGCAGGCCTGTCTCTTGTTACTCAATCGCCAAACCGACTATTACCCTAACCTGAGACAAATTCTGGTGTACCCATCGGCCTTTATTGTTCGCCAGCAGCAGCGGGATGCCAATGGCCTGGAATGGCACAGCCAAAGGTTATTGGCGGGAGAATCCTGGGGTCAGGGAAAGGTCGTCCTTTCCTGGCAAAATACCCTGGATGACGCCGCCGATCCGGCAGACGGCCGGAATGTCGTGATCCATGAATTTGCCCATCAACTGGATCAGGAAGCAGGCGATGCCAATGGCGCTCCCAGACTCGGCGAGTTCAACGCCTACCCTGTGTGGTCGCAGGTGCTTGGCCGAGAGTTTGCCAAACTGCAAGCTCAGGCCGCCAGTGGTGAGCCCAGCCTATTCAGTTACTACGGCGCCACTAATCCGGCCGAGTTCTTTGCCGTAATAAGCGAGGTGTTCTTCGAACAGCCGCAGCAGATGAGAGCCGATTATCCGGCACTCTACCAGGAACTGAGCCGCTTTTATCGTCTCGATCCCCTGAGTTGGCACTAGGCCAGCTTTCAACTGGATAACGGCATACCTGCAAACAGAAAACCCATTTGGCTCACATCTTGTGCCCAATTGGGTTAAGCTGGGGCCAACAATAAGAATTTATAAGAGGAAACATTATGTTGCACCTTAAGCCTCTGTTGCTGAGTACAGCGCTGCTGCTACCGATTTACGGCCATTCAGTCTTGGCAAGTAGCCTGGAAGCCGGTAATCAAAACAGCCAGGAGCAAAGCGGCCAACTCGATGCTAGCCAAGCTCAGGCCGCTTCGGTATTGGATAAGCTGCACCAAAGTGCTGCCAATGCCGACTGGGACAGCTACTTTAGCCTCTTCAGCCCCGATGCGGGGTTTATCGGTACAGATGCCAGTGAATACTGGAATATGGTTGAATTTGAGCAGTATGCCCGTGCCACCAAGGGCTGGACTTACCAAAGTTCCTCGCGCCGCCTGGTACAGCACGGCGATGTGATAGTGTTCGATGAACTGCTGGACAGCCAGTCCTATGGGCTTGGACGGGGCACAGGCACGCTTGTCAAAACCGAACAAGGCTGGCAAATACTGCAATACAGCCTGAGTTTCCCCATTCCCAACGCCCTGGCGCCCAGAATTACCGATCAGATAAAGCTGTATCGCAAAAAGCAGAAATCAGTGCCTGAAGGCAACTGAGAAACAGATGTTGGCCAACTGCACGAAGTGGCCAAAACTGTCAAAATCTTCAGGATGAATGTCCCGTCCCGAACTGGCCTTGTCGGCGTAATAGACACCTATTACCTTATTGTCCACTTTCAGCGGTGCCAGCATAAAACCACTGGCGGGGACTTTTCTCGCCAGCTGTTCACCCAGTACGGCTTTGTCGGCCCCCTCGCCCTGCCAGGCCAGTTTCTGATTTTCAATACAATCCCTCAGCAAGGTGCCACGCCCTTCCAGCTCGAGAATAAAGTCGTTTTTCATCTCCTCGGCGCCGTCCCCAAGCGCGATTCTCGGCTGCAACATGCGCCTGCTCGGTGACAGCAAGAGCACGGCGCAGCGGTCAAGACCAATACCCTCGAGTATTCCCTCCAATGCCGTGGTCACTACCTTATTGAAATCAGTCTTCTCGACGGCAAAGCCGGTCAGCTCTCTGAGTTTTTTCAGCTGGAACGCAAGATTTGCCTCGCGCACTACAACCTCAGCCACCCTCTCCTGGGGCAGCAGCAGATCTGTGTCCGGCAGATACTCGATAAGCACCTTGGCGCCATAGGCTTCGGCTAACTTGACGGTAGCGTTGGAGCAGCGAAGGACCCGGCCACGAAACTCATCTGTATCCAGCTTGAGCATATCGGCGGCTTGTTTAAGGCGCCGCTCCAGCTCCTCGGGTTTGAGTGCGGTGCCGGCCAGCGCTTCGCTGAGTTTATTGGCCAGAAAAATACTGCGAATTTCCGGCGTGCGTTCATCGGGATTGCTGAGCGACTTGCACAAGAGTTCACCCAGGCCCCAACTGCGGGCCAGCCCCTGGCTGAGCTGATTGAATGAAGCCCCGAGCGCCTCACGCACCAGATTGAGCCTGTTTACGGCATCACTCTCGGCGCTGAGGGCAGAATCCAGCTCCTCGGCCAGTTCGGCTCCCGTGCTCCAAAAGGCACTCTCACCCAAGTGATAGAGCAGCGCGGCAATAAACGCCTCCTCCTGCAACTCCTCATCGTAGCCATCGAGCATCATCTTGGCCAACATGGCGGCCTGAAACGCCTGAGCCATCAGCTTAAGCAACCTTTGATAAACCGAGGGCGCCAGATTTTTGCTTTCCAGCAAACTGGAGAGGAGTTTGGCGGTAATGCAGATATTGCGGATGGTGTCGAACCCCAGTACCACGGCAGCGCGGCTGACCGTTGTAACAGGGCTTATTCCCTTGTTATAGATGGCGCTGTTGGCCACCCGCAAAATACGGGAAGTGAGCGCATTGTCGTGCATTATGCTGCGCCCCAGAATCGCCATGGAGGAGACATCGTCCTTGGCGAGTTTTTCCAATGTCCTTATTGTTGAGCAAAGTGCGGGCATTTCCTGATCACTGATCCTGCGGGTCCAGTAATCCACCCCCTTGTTGGCTGATTTCAAATACGACTCAACTCTTTCAGGTATTGGCCCAGTGGTGGGCTTGAGAATGGAACTCTTGTTATGAATAAAGCACAAACCTCAAAGAAATAACACAATTACAACAAAAAAAGGCGACTCAATGAGTCGCCAAAACACAAGCAACAAGGCTCAAATGACTGGGAAGTCACAAATTACCCCCGAAAATGGCGTAGGTTCATTTCCGAGGAAGTGGCGCCCGAGAGGACGCCAACACTTGGGATTAAAACTGCTCTTCTTCGGTCGAACCACTCAGAGCCGTGACAGAGGACTGGCCGCCCTGGATAACATTGGTCACCTGATCAAAGTAGCCTGTACCCACTTCCTGCTGATGCGCCACAAAGGTGTATCCCTTCTGCGCGGCAGCGAATTCGGCTTCCTGAACCTTCTCAACATAGTGCTTCATGCCTTCGCCGCGGGCATAGTCGTAGGCGAGATCGAACATGTTGTACCACATGTTGTGAATACCGGCCAAAGTGATAAACTGGTACTTGTAGCCCATGTTGGCAAGCTCCTGTTGGAACTTGGCAATGGTGGCGTCATCCAGGTTCTTCTTCCAGTTGAACGAAGGTGAACAGTTGTAGGCCAACAGTTGATCCGGATACTGGGCATGGATGGCTTCGGCAAAGCGGCGCGCCTCTTCCAGATCCGGCTTGGCGGTTTCACACCAGATAAGGTCGGCATAAGGTGCGTAGGCAAGCCCGCGGGAAATGGCCTGATCCAAACCGGCCTTCACCCGGTAGAAACCTTCCTGGGTACGCTCTCCGGTGATGAAGTCGCGATCATAGGGGTCGCAATCCGAGGTCAGCAGATCCGCGGCGTTGGCATCGGTACGGGCAATCACCAGAGTATCCACTCCGGATACGTCGGCTGCCAGACGGGCCGCCACCAGCTTCTGTACCGCTTCCTGAGTCGGCACCAAAACCTTGCCGCCCATGTGACCACACTTTTTCACCGAGGCCAGTTGATCTTCGAAGTGCACCCCGGCGGCGCCGGCATCTATCATGGACTTCATCAACTCATAGGCGTTCAGCACGCCACCGAATCCGGCTTCAGCATCGGCCACAATCGGCAGGAAGTAATCGACATAACCCTCATCTTCCGGGTTTTTGCCCTGATTCCACTGGATCTGATCGGCGCGGCGGAAAGAGTTATTGATCCGTCCCACCACGGCAGGCACTGAGTTGGCCGGATAGAGTGACTGATCCGGATACATGGTGCCCGCCAGGTTGGCATCGGCCGCCACCTGCCAGCCTGAAAGGTAGATGGCCTCGATACCCGCCTTGGCCTGCTGCACGGCCTGACCGCCGGTCAAAGCACCGAGAGAGTTAACATAGCCCTTCTTCGCGCCGCCGTTAACCAGTTCCCACAACTTGGCTGCGCCACGTTTAGCGATGGTGTTTTCAGGAACCACTGAACCGCGCAATGCTACAACTTCTTCTGCGGTAAATGGACGGCGAACGCCCTGCCAACGTGGATTTTCAGCCCAATCCTTTTTCAAAGCTTCTATCTGCGCCTGACGTGAATTCTGTGTTGCCTTGGTCATTTTGACTCTCCTTCGTAGGGTAATTTGGCAGCCACCCAGCCCCCGCGGGCAGCAGCCGTTAATGGTTATGGGGTTATCGGGTAAGCAGCTCGTAGCCCGGCAAGGTCAGGAAGGTCACCAGCTCATCGGCTGTAGTGATCTCTTCCAATAAGCTTGCTGCCTGCTTGAATTGTCCGTTATCGAAACGCTCGCTGCCGAGCTCTTCACGCACATTGGCCAACTCTTCTTTCAACATGGCGCTGAACAGTGCCTTGGTCACTGGCTTGCCGTTGGAAAGCTTTTGCCCGTGCTGGATCCATTGCCAGATAGAGGCGCGGCTGATTTCCGCTGTGGCTGCGTCTTCCATCAAGCCATAGATGGGTACACAACCATTGCCGCCAATCCAGGCTTCTATGTACTGCAGCGCAATACGAATATTGAGTCGCATCCCCTCTTCGGTGCGCTCACCATCACAGGGTTTGAGCAGCTCGGTCGCCAGGATGGGTGCGTCCACGTCGCGGGTGATATGCAGCTGGTTGGCGTGCTCTTCACCTATATATTCGTTGAAAATCCCCATGGCAGTATCGGCCAGGCCAGGGTGTGCCACCCAGGTACCGTCGTGGCCGTTTCGGGCCTCAAGCTCTTTGTCCTTGCGAACCCGCTCCAGCACCTGGGCATTGGTTTGCGGATCCTTGGCGGGAATAAAGGCCGCCATGCCGCCCATTGCCAGAGCGCCGCGCTTGTGGCAGGTCTTGATCAACAGGCGTGAATAGGCGCTGAGAAATGGCTTATCCATGGTCACTTGCTGGCGGTCCGGCAAAATACGATCGGGATGCTTCTTCAAGGTTTTGATATAGCTGAAAATGTAATCCCAGCGGCCACAATTGAGCGCCACTATGTTGGAGCGCAGCTCATAGAGGATCTCCTCCATCTCAAACACGGCCGGCAGAGTTTCAATCAGACAGGTGCACTTGATGGTGCCGCTCTGCAGGCAGAAACGCTCTTCGGCGAAGGCAAACACCTTGGCCCACCAGCGCGCCTCAAGATGGCTCTCGAGCTTGGGAATATAGAAGTAAGGTCCGCTACCCTTGGCTAGCAGTTGGCGATAGTTATGGTAGAAGTACAAAGCAAAGTCGAATAAGCAGCCGGGAATGGGCTTACCGTTGAATTCTACATGCGCCTCCGGCAGGTGCAGCCCCCGCACCCTGGCAATCAATACCGCGGGGTTGGCCTGCAATTGATAGTGTTTGCCGGTTTCCGGCGCGGTGAAATCAATTTCACCGCGGACGGCGTCACGCAGGTTGATTTGGCCCTCGACCACCTTCTGCCAGCTGGGTGCCAGCGAATCTTCGAAGTCGGCCATAAAGACTTTTACATTGGCGTTGAGCGCATTGATGATCATCTTGCGATCCACAGGCCCGGTGATCTCGACCCGTCTATCTTTAAGATCCGCCGGTATACCGCGAATTTGCCAATCACCATCTCGAATGGCTCGGGTTTGCGGTAAAAAGTCCGGCAACTCGCCGCCGTCTATCCGCTGCTGACGTTGCTCACGCTTTTCCAGCAAGCTGGTCACTTCCGGAGCAAACTCCCGACACAGAGCCTCGAGGAAGTTGAGCGCACCTTCAGTAAAAAGGCTCTGCTGCTGTGGTATTTCGGCCCCCTTAATACTGAGCCCTTGCTGTGCGACTGTCTCTGCTATCATGCTGCTGTCTCCCTGGATGGCAGATAAGGCTGCCAAACCCTGCAAATGTTCGTTTCGTACTAAAACCTATCGATAAACATTTGTATTTGCAACAGTCGACATGTCGAAAAAAACGTCAAAACATAGGCTTTAACTTGACTCAAAATTGGTATGACCAAGCCAAAAGCAAAAGCGCAATTGATTGTTTTTAGAATAAAAAATATTAAACCATAAAGACTCATGCTGCAGGTTATAGAAAAATGTCAGACAACTTGACCACACAAACGACAAAGTAATTTATTACGTAATTAAATAACAAGAAGGAAAAATTAATTTCCACAAAATATCATTAAAACTTAGGTCTAATCCGCGAATATCCGTTTCGAACTCTCGTCAGGGTCAACTTCAAATAACCAACAAAAATAAATAGTTAACAATAATGCAACCGTGATGGATATTAAACGAGCGTTTAATTCTAACCTTTACGTAAAGGTTAGAATTAAATGTGATCGAGATCCGTTTTTCACGACTTGCGTATAGTGATCAACACAGGCCAACTCTTTGGTCAGCAGCAATAAAAAAACGATTTTTTTTAAATTTTTTTCAAAAACTTGCCTATTTTGCTCCCGAAACAGGATCCAAGTGACTTAGTCAAAAAATATCCATTCGGTTGACACAGTTTGAAACTTTTGTTGCAAGACAAATAAAAACCATTATCATTCGCACCCTACTTTAGAGGGGGATGATCTCAAATGCAGCAATCCGCAATATCTCTGGCGGTGACGGCTTGCCTGTCGCTGACCATGGCACAGGCCGCACAGGCAAACCAAGCGACTCAGTCACAACAGGTATCACAGGATGTGGAACGCATTACCGTTTATGGCAAACAAAACAAGGTGGTAATGAATTCAGGGCTGGCGACAAAATCAGATATGTCGCTGATGGAAACCCCGGCGGCTTTGGTGGTGATAGATAAAGAGCTGTTTGCCGCCCAGGGGGCCGACTCTCTGCAGGATCTGGTGCGTAACATCAGTGGTGTTACCCAAGCCGGCAACAACTACGGCATAGGTGATAACCTGGTGATCCGTGGCCTGGACGCCAACTACACTTATGACGGCATGTACGGCGGCGCAGGACTCGGCAACACTTTTAATCCCACTCGCTCCATGACCAATGTGGAAGCGGTTGAGGTGCTCAAAGGCCCGGCGACCGGGCTCTATGGTATGGGCAGCGCCGGCGGGATCATCAACCTTATTGAAAAGAAACCTCAATTTCAGGACAGCACAGAAGTCAGCGCCGAAGTGGGCTCCTGGAACAGTTACAGCCTGGGGCTCGACTCAACCGGAGGCTTGAGCGACACCCTGGCCTATCGCCTGGTGGCCAAACATGCCCGTAGCGATGGCTATCGTGATATCGGCAGCGACAGAGATGAAGTCTATGCCTCGTTGAAAATTCTGCCTTCAAACTCTCAAGATCTGGTGCTGTCGGCCGCTTGGATTAAAGACTCTATGCAAGTAGACTCTGTAGGCCACCCGATACGTATCTACAACGCCGCCTCTACCGGCGGCCTGAGCGGCGCACAAGTCAGCTGGCAAGATTTGGTTAACGACCCCAATGGCGCCGGCATTCAACTGACTGAGGCGCAGCGGCAACAACTGGCCGACTCTCTGGTGGCGAGCGATGGAATCGAACCCTTCGACATAGGCGATACCAGCCTGGCCTCTCCCATCAGCAGGCCCAATGAAGGCGAAGAGTGGCGCTTCAAGCTGAACCACAACATTGCCCTCAGTGACAATCTGCAGCTCAATCAGCAGTTACAATATAGAGACTACCAGTCCGGGTTCATCCGCCAAACTGGCGCCTATAACTATGTGTACTGGAAACGCAAGGTCAAATCCGTAGACGTGATCAATGCCGATCCCCGCGCGCCACTGGTGATTGATGATGTCCTGTATCCTTATGCCGCCAGAAGACAGGAATACCGCAAGGTAGATGCCCACGAGAAATCCTGGCAGTACTTTGCCGATATGCGCTACAACTTCAGCCTGGCAGGCATAGACAGTGAGCTGTTGCTGAATGCCAATCTGGAAGACAGAGATATCGCCTACAAGAGCTGGGCACTGTACGACAAAGATGGCGGCGGTGAACTGCCTTATATTCTGGATATCCGCAATCCCAACTGGGGTGACAAAGCCTTTGAGGACTACAACCCGGATCTCAAGGACAACTACAACAAACAAGTCCGCGCCTGGGGTCTGGGCATGCAGTATGTGGGTTACCTGAGTGAAACCTTTACTGCCAGGGTGGGTGTAGCGTTCAATGAGATTGAGCAGAAGTACAGTCATCTGGGCACCCCTAAAAAAGATCCGACCCCGGAGCAGGACACCAAAGATCACGGCATTACCTACAACCTGGGGTTAACTTATATGCCGACGGATAATCTGTCCTTCTTCGTCAATCATGCCAAAGGACGCACGGCCTACAGCGTGCTCGGTGCCGTAACGGGTGCTGAGAGCGGCGGCGCGGCGGACAGGAAGGATTCTGAATCCCTGAGCTATGATCTCGGTATGCGCTTCAAGGGCTTTGACGATCAGCTGCTCGGCTCCTTGGTCCTGTTCCAGAGCGAGCGCACTAACCTGCGCTACGGTAACCCGGAATACAATGACAAAGAAGGTGCTCCTGACTACAACATCTCAGTGCCCGAGTTCTTTTACGATGGCAAGGACAAGACCACAGGTGCCGAGCTGGATCTCAACGCTCACCTCAATGAAGAATGGTTGATAAACCTCAATGGTCTGTATCAGGATGCACGCAACAAGAATGACCCCAACTCCAGCAGCTATAACAGCCGCCAGAAAGGGGTTCCTCAGGTCAGTGCCAGTGCCTGGGTCACTTACAGCCATCAGTGGCAGGCGCTGCCGCAACCCTTGTCCGTCAGCTTTGGGGTTCGCTATGTCGACGAGCGCAGCACCAACTCGGATTCCTTCGGGATCCCGGATGGCAAAGTGCCCGCCTACACAGTTTGGGACTCGGCCATTGCCTACAAGGCCGATGACTGGAGTGTGCAGCTGAACCTCAATAACCTGTTCAACACCCGCTACTACGACAAGGCGATGTTCCTTGGCGGCATGCCGGGGGCCGAACGCAACGCCAAGTTGAGTGTCAGCTACCGCTTCTAAACCGCAAAAGCGCGCCAATCGGCGCGCTTTTTGTCTCAGGGCAGAACCCTTACAGGCCCTTGTCTTTATCCGCCCGCATCAATGACTCCAGCTCCGCCCTGCCCTTGTTGGACAAACGAATAAGCGCCTTGAGATCGTCCTTATGTTTGGCCCCGGCCTCGACCTGCGCCTTATCATGCTCGGCAAATATCTTCACCCGCTCATTGGCCTGTACCTGACTCAGACCCAGCGTATGCAGCACACTCTCACTGGCACTGAGCGCCGAACCAAAGGTTTCCCGAAATACCGAAGTCACCCCCAGGCTCATCAAACGATAGGCATGGTTACGGTCACGGGCCCTGGCGACTACGGCCACATGGGGGAAGTGAGTCTTCACCTGAGTCACTATTTGCAGTGAGTCTTCCACATTATTAACCGCCACCAGGATCACCCGCGCCTTGGGCAAACCGGCCGAAAACAGCATATCGAGTCGCTTGGCATCACCAAAGTACACCTCACCACCAAACTGGCGCACCACATCCACGTGGCGGGCGTCTTTATCCAGCGCCACAAACGGGATCCCGGAGGATGCCAAAATACGACCGGTTATCTGCCCCATGCGACCAAAACCGGCGATCACCACTTCACTGTCAGCCGCTTCTATCACATCCGGCAGACGGCTGGTTTCGGCCGGTTTACCGAGCTGCTTGAACAACTTAAGCAGATAAGGGGTTATCGCCATCGACAAGCCTATAGCCAACACTAACATCTGGCTGATTTTTTCAGACAAGATCCCCGACAGCTGCGCCTGGGAAAGCAGGACAAAAGCAAATTCACCGCCTTCTGCCAGGATCAAACCCAGCACCATGGCACTGCGCCAGGTATGGTGCCTAAGCTTTCCAAGCAACATCAGCACCAGAGTCTTGACCGCCAACATGCCAAAGAGGATCCCCAGCAACGCCAAAGGCTCCTTCAGCAGCAAGCCAAGATCCATGGTCATGCCCACGGCCATAAAGAACAGCCCCAGCAGCAAGCCCTTGAAGGGTTCTATATCGGTTTCAAGCTGATGGCGGTACCCAGAGTTGGCCAACATGATACCGGCCAAAAATGCCCCCATACCGGCCGACAGCCCGAGCCAGGCCATCAACGCCGCACTGCCCATCACGAGTAACAGCGAAAATGCCGTCAGCACTTCACGGACACCACTGGCCGCCACCAGCTGCAATACCTTGGGAAGCAGGTACTTACCTACCAGCAAAAAGCCCAAGAGAGCCACACAGGTCCAATACCAGGGCACGGCATGATGAGCCGGATCGGCGCCGCTCGGCGACAGGTAAGCAATCAGCAGCATCATGGGGATCACCGCCAGGTCCTGCATCAGCAATACCCCAAAGGCATCACGCCCCACTGGAGTGGTAAGCAGCCGTTGTTCATTCATCAACTGCACCGCAAATGCGGTAGAAGACAATGACAGCGCCGCGCCGATAATCACCGCCGCTTCGATGGAAAGTCCGACACCGAATGCCAAGGCGCTGACAGCGGCCCAGGACAGCAGCAACTGACCACTACCGAGGCCAAATATGGCACTGCGAAGCTCCCAGAGTTTGCCCGGGGTTAACTCCAGCCCCATCACAAACAGCATGAGGATCACCCCAAGTTCGGCAAAATGAAGCACGGCGGCAGGCTCAGACACCACGGCAATGCCACCCGGCCCAAGCAAGACACCGGCAGCGAGGTAAGAAAGAATGGGGCCGATACCAAAGCGTTTGCCCAGTGGGACCAAAACCACGGCAGCGAGCAGAAACATGAGCACTGAGGTAAAGATGCCGGCCTGTTCCATCAAGACTCCTTAACAAATGGCGATAGAGGGCTGTTGTTTGTCACTCTTATATTCCGGGATGCACTTTGCCACTAAGACCAAGTTCAGCCCTAACATTGCATGGATAATCGAAACGGCCCAAACCAGCTTTTGCTCAGGCCTATCACGGGAGTTTCAGTATAGCCAGCTTTATAGACCTTGATAACCGAAATTTTGAGCAGATATAAAAATAAGTCTTTTAAATACAAATGGTTTTCAATGCTGCAGCAGGCTTATTGCAAGCCGGTAAAGCAATTTCAAATTTCTTGTCAGTCTGTCAATGGTGCGTTTGGCTAAACCAGGAAGAATCCGCCGCCCCCCGTTAACTTATTCTATTTGTTGGGTGTTAATTTGAGCCAAGACAACAATTTGGCAACAGAGAGACGAACCAAGTCACTTTTATGTTGTCGAAGCCTCAAGCGCCGAGTCAATAGCCCTTGTCAGCACGGGCTGGGCTTGGGTATTATGGCCGACAGTTTTTCATGAAGTAGCACATTCAATGTCAATTAAAAAGCAAAGTCTTACCCTGCTGAGCGTCAGTGCGCTCACCCTCTCACTCAGTGCCTGCAGTGTCTTTGACTGGCTGGTGTACAAGCCTGATATTCCACAGGGCAACTATATGGAGCCTCAGCAGGTGGAAAAGCTGCGCATCGACATGACCAAGGAACAGGTGGAATTTGTGCTTGGGCGTCCTGTGCTGCGTGACAGCTTCAAGGATGATACCTGGTACTATGTTTACCATTACAAGAGTGGTCGTGATGCCAGTATTACCCATAAGGAACTGATCCTGCATTTTACCGGTGATCAATTGGTCAAAGTCACAGGGGATTATGAACTGAGTAATGAATTCAATACCCCGCTGGAGCAAAGCAGCCTGCCAATGGCCAACAGCCCAGAGCTGACGCCACAGATCCCGCAGCAACGCGGTGATGAAAAGCCTCTGGTTGAAGAGCAAGATCCCGCCAAGATGAATAAGCACGAGCAGGACGGTAAGTAATTCCGAATTTCAAGCTTGCACAGACAAAGACATTAAAAAAGCGCCAACAGGCGCTTTTTTAATGTCTTGCTTTTACTCAAGTCACTCAGCTGATTTTGGCGCCGGTCACTTTATTGATCCGCCCTTCCTCGGCTGCTTTTTCAGCGCGCTTGCGGCGCACCTCTTTGGGGTCGGCAATCAAGGGGCGATAGATTTCGATTCTCTGCCCGGGCTCAACTTCTTCATCGTGTTTGACCTGGCGACTGAAGGTGCCGAGTTTCACCGTTTCCAAATCAATCTCTGGGAAAAAGGCCTGGATGTTACTCTGACGCACAGCCTCAATAAAACTGGTACCCGGCGTCACGGAAACACTGATCACCTTCTGTTGTGTCGGTAATGCATAAATGACATCGACACTGAATTTTTCCTGTTCACTTGCCACTGTATACTTCCTTCGCCCGTTGAGTAAAAGCCGTCACCATAGAGGTAACCAACTCTTTGAACACCTTGCCGAATGCCATACCAACCAAGGAGCTGGAGAACTCAAAATTCAACTCAAACTCCACCTTACAGGCGTCCTCGGCCAATTCGGTAAAATACCAATGACCAGTCAAATGCTTGAAAGGACCATTCTCCAGTTGCAGCTCGATACTCTTGCCTTCCACCACCTGATTACGGGTGGTAAAGGTTTTGCTGATCCCGGCCTTACTGATATCCACCGACGCCAGCATGGTTTTGCCATCAAACTCCAGCACCTTACCGCCAACGCAACCGGGAAGAAACTCTTTATAAGACTCGACATCATTGACTAGCTGGTACATCTGCATCGCACTGTAACGCACCAGAACACTGCGGGAAATCTGTGGCATCCGTTGGTTGATACTCTTGGCTGATCAAAAACAGACCCGGATTTTAGCACGCCGGCCGAAAAACGCATCCTTTGTTCCACCGCAATGGGAGCGGCCACCATAAGCGCTCAAAAAGCCAGCAACAAAACCCTAAGCTACTGCCCACAACTCAAAATATTCTTCCAGGCCAATTCCAAATTGGTGGCTGCTGCGTATAATAGCCAGCCTATGGCTAAGAAGAATGCAAAAAAATCCGCAAACGCTCCGGCAACCATTGCCCGGAACAAGCGTGCGACCTTTGAATATCGCTTCGATGAAAAATTCGAGGCCGGTCTGTCCCTGATGGGATGGGAGGTCAAATCCATCCGCGCCGGCAAGGTGAATCTGTCGGAAAGCTTTGTCATGCTGAAAAATGGCGAAGCCTTCCTGCACAACTGTAATATCACCCCACTCAGCGCGGCGTCGACTCATGTGGTCTGCGACCCGACCCGCATGCGTAAACTGCTGCTCAATCGCCGTGAGCTGGACCGTCTGGCCGGCTTGGTTGAAAGACAAGGTTACGCCATAGTACCTATCTCCATGTACTGGCGCAAAGGTGCCTGGGTCAAGGTTGAGATAGGCTTGGGTAAAGGTAAGAAAGCCCACGATAAACGCGATGATATTAAACAACGTGACTGGGCTATCGAGAAAGCCCGGGTCATGAAAAGCAAGTAACTGATATTTTGCCGTTATTTCGCACGCAAATTGTGCGGATAACCAGCAAGTGATTGTCCTTTGTCAATTAAAGCCTTGGTAAGCCGGCGGTAAAGGGGTTACAATCAAAACATCACGGGGGCGATTCTGGATTCGACGGGATTCGCGAAACTCCGGGAGCATGCCGAGGGGCGGTTGGCCTCGTAAAAAGCCGCACAGTTATAGTTGCAAACGACGATAACTACGCTCTAGCAGCCTAAGGCCGCTAGCCATCTACCACAGGTCTCGCACATGGGCAGTGGATTTGATGGTCACCTTACATAGTGCTAGCGAGGGAACCTTGTCTGGGGGTGAACCGCGAAACAGTACCAGGCTCACCGTTTGGAATCCTGTCTTTCGGAGTTCAACCGGTTAAACAAAAGAGAGACTAAGCATGTAGCGCCTTGAGCGTAGGTTTTTCGGACGCGGGTTCAAGTCCCGCCGCCTCCACCAATTCAAAGTAAAAAGACGTCTTCGGACGTCTTTTTTATTGCCTAAAAAACAACAAAATCAACAGATTGCGTACCAAAACGTATCAAATAGTCTCACTGAATCTCACAGCTTTAGTATTCCAAACGGTATTCCAAGGTGATTTGACTTACTCTTGGAATACCATGATTATAAATTATCCAACTTGAGGCTATCGGGGGTAAATATGGCCACCAGCACAACGCGTCTCACCAACACCCAAATCAAGAATCAAAAGCCAGGCCCTAAGGACATTGTCTTATCTGATGGTGGAGGGTTACAACTACGAGTCAGAACTAACGGCTCTAAGCTTTGGAACTTCAACTATTATCATCCCATCACCAAAAAGCGGGTTAATATAGGTATTGGTCCCTACCCTGAAATTGGTCTAGCGAAAGCGCGCGAGTTAGTTTTGGAATA
>NZ_JBICJO010000062.1:0-36581 GCF_043103185.1 Shewanella sp. YQ_9 | reverse complement strand
TTTATAGACAAACGCCCTAAGCCAAATCGGCCTAGGGCGGTAAAAATATCAAAGACCCGATATCCTGTTAATCACAAGGCAGCTCCGCTTAAGTGAACTACGTTGCTGTATATACAGGGCTTTTTGCTATCAATTAAATTCAGTCTGCCGTGAGTTCGCCACAGAGGTTTTGCTGCATCTGCCGTCTTATCTCTTCTGTGCCCAGCCCTTGGGAGAGCAGGTAGTGCAACTTGGTCAAGGCGGCTTCCGTAGTCATATCGGCGCCACTGATAACGCCTGCCTTGGCCAGGGCGTTGCCTGTGGCATAACCGCCCATATTGACTTTACCCTGCAGACACTGGGTCAGATTAATAAGCACAGTGCCCTTGTCGTTGGCCCGTTTGAGGGTTTCCAGCAAGGCGGGATCCTGCGGTGCATTGCCGACACCATAGGTCAGTAATATCAGGGCTTTTACCGGTTGCTGCAGTATGTTGTTGAATACCTCGGTGGAGATCCCGGGATACAGAGTGACCACACCTATGGGATGAGGAGTAATGGGCGCCACTTTCAAGGGCTTATCGCAGGGCGGCGCAATTTTTCCGGCCCGCAGGCGAATTTTGATCCCGGCTTCCAGCAATAAAGGGAAGTTCGGCGAGGCAAAGGCATCGAAGCCGTCGGCATGGGCCTTGGTAGTGCGGTTGCCGCGGAATAGTTTATTGTTGAAGAACAGGCAAACCTCGGCAACCGGATAATTGGCCGCGATATACAAGGCATTGAGCAGATTGGTCTGGCCGTCTGAGCGCAGCTGTGACAGCGGAATTTGCGAGCCGGTGACGATAACCGGCTTACCGAGATCCTGCAGCATGAAAGACAGTGCCGATGCGGTAAACGCCATGGTGTCTGTGCCGTGAAGAATGACAAAGCCATCATACTTGTCATAGTTGGCCTGAATGTCGTCGGCTATCATCTGCCAGTGGCTGGGGGCCATATTGGAAGAGTCTATCAGCGGACAATATTCCTGGATCACGAACGTCGGCATCTCTTCATGAAAAAACTCCGGCATGGAGTTGACGCATTCTGTCAGGAAGCCGGCGACCGGGGCAAAGCCGTTACTGGTTTTTTGCATCCCTATGGTGCCGCCCGTGTATGCGACATAGATGGACTTTTTTTTGTTCATAATCTGGCTTTAGTTTTCACTGGGGCAAAAGAGAGGCCGGATTATAGCAAATCAAGCCCGGCAGCATAAGGCACAAAAAAGCCCGGCGAGCCGGGCTTTCAGGATTATCAGTAACTGCAGTTATCGCAGTAAAGATAGACGCCGTTAGGGTCGTCAAAGGCGGCAAACTCTTCCAGTACCTTGCTCCATTGAGTCAGCAGTTTTTCCAGCACGCTGGACTGCTTGACGCTGTGTGGCAGATAAGCGGAGACACTGGCGAACATCTCCTGAATGAAGAGTTGCTCAGGTGTCAGCTCCTGCTCTATCACTCGGCTATCGAACTTATCCAGTCCGGCCATTTCGGCGGCCTTGGCGATGGCGCTATCGAGATCGCCCAGTTCATCCACCAGACCCAGCTCCAGAGCTTTCTTGCCGGACCAGACGCGGCCCTGGGCAATCTTATCCACCTGTTCGAGTGTCATATTGCGCTCGTTGGCGACCAGCGAGATAAAGTCTTTGTAGCCGCGTTCGATATGGCGCTGTATCACCGCCTTGACGCCATCGGAAAGTGGCCGGGTAACAGAGAGACCGGCCCAGTCGGAGGTGGCCACTCCATCAGTATTGACACCGATTGAAGACAGAGAGTCCTCGAAGGTGGTTATCATGCCGAAAATACCGATGGATCCGGTCAGGGTAGTGGGGTTGGCATAGATATAATCGGCGCTGGCCGAAATCCAGTAACCACCGGAGGCCGCCATGCTGCTCATGCTGACTACCACAGGCTTACCGGCTTTCTTCAATGCCAGCACTTCCTGACGAATTTGCTCGGAAGCAAAGGCGCTGCCGCCGGGGCTGTCGACCCTGAGCACTACGGCCTTGATAGTGTCATCGAAGCGGGCCTTACGCAGCAGGGCAGAGGTACTTTCACCGCCGATATCACCGGCAGGTTGACTGCCGTTGAGAATATTACCCTTGGCCACTATGATGCCCACTCCTTCGGTGGGTACCAGCGCCGGCAGTGGTGCCATCAGCTTGGCATAGTCGTAGTAGCTGACCTGCTTGAAGCTATCTCCTTCCTTGCTTTTGCCTACCAGGTCCAACATCGCCAGGCGGAAATCTTCAGCGCTGGCCAGTTTATCAACCCACTTGAGGTTAACCGCCATGGTGCCGGAATCACCATCGGCTTGTTCCAGCTGTGCCAAATAAGCAGTTGCATTAAGGCCCAGGCTGGATTTGTCTATGCCGCGATTGGCGGCTACAGTGTCTGTGTAACTGCCCCAGATGTCGTTGAGCAGTACAGAGTTGGCTTCTTTCGCCGCTTCTGACATGTCATCACGGATAAAAGGCTCAACCGCTGACTTGAAAGTGCCGACACGGAAAATGTGCGCCTTGATTTTTAACTTATCCAGGGCCGATTTATAGTATTGACGATAGCGGCTCAGGCCATCTACCGCCACCATGCCCTCAGGGTTGAGGTAAACAGTATCGGCAAAACTCGCCAGGAAATACTGATTCTGATCATAATAGTTACCTATGGCAACCACAGGCTTGCCACTATCTTTGAATTCGTTGAGTGCTTGGCCTATGGCGCTGAGCTTACTCAGACCACCGTATTGCAACTCGGACAGATCTAATACCAGAGCCTTGATCCGCTTGTCATTGGTGGCGCTGTTAATGGTATAGAGCACATCACTCAATAAGATTTCGCCGTTGACATCGGGTCCTTTGCTTTGGCTTAACATCGCCTCGAACGGGTCAACCTGGCGCTTTTGATCCACTATGCCGCCGGCCAGGTTCAATACCAGCGCCGAGCCATCCTCAACTTGGATTTCATCACTGCTGACCATGGCGATGACCACGGCTATCAAAGCGATGAAGAATAGCGGGAAGAACACTATGTTCAACACCAGCTTGCGAATGAAGTTGATCACATTCCAGATCAACATCAGGGTATTCTTGGTTGTCAGGGGTTTTGCGGACATAGCCACTCCATTTTTCCATGCATTCCGTTAATGCTAACTGAAAATAGCTGCAACGGGAAAATACATTTGTAAGTGATTTTATTCCTGAGCTTTCACTGCGTTAGCTGATGAGGCGCCGGCGGCCAATGCTTTATGTTGAGCTTGATGGCGGCTCAGGTTATGCTGATTTAAATCACTTGTTTAAAAAGGATGTTTTAATGTCGGGCTTTCCTCACTTATTAGAACCCTTGGATCTGGGGTTTACCCAGCTAAGAAACCGGGTACTCATGGGTTCCATGCATACCGGGTTGGAAGAAGAAAAGGGCGGTTTTGAGAAACTGGCACACTTCTACAAGGAGCGGGCGCTGGGTGGTGTGGGTTTGATTGTCACCGGCGGCATTGCGCCCAACTTTCGCGGCCGTTTGGCCCCCAATGCCTGTCAGCTGAGCTTTCCCTGGCAAGTGGGCAAACACAAAATCGTTACCCGAGCTGTGCATGAGGGCGGCGGCAAGATCTGTATGCAGATCCTTCATGCCGGCCGTTACGGCTATCATCCTTTTTCGCTGGCACCGAGCAAGGTCAAGTCACCCATTACCCCATTTACGCCGAGCGCCATGTCGTTGCGGCAAATCCGCGGCACCATAAAGGATTATGCCACTTCTGCCGAACTGGCCAAACGGGCCGGTTATGATGGCGTAGAGGTGATGGGCTCTGAAGGCTATCTCATCAATCAGTTCATCTGCGAGCGGGTCAATCAGCGCAGTGATGAGTACGGCGGCAGTTTTGCCAACCGTATTCGCCTGCCACTGGAAATTGTTCGCGCTATCCGCGCCAAGGTTGGGCCCGAGTTCATCATTATCTTTCGTCTGTCTATGTTGGATCTGGTTGACAAGGGCTCAAGCCTTGAGGAGGTCATTGAGCTCGGCAAAGCGCTGGAACAAGCCGGTGTCACTATCATCAATACCGGCATAGGTTGGCATGAAGCCAGGATCCCGACCATAGCCACCAGCGTACCCAGAGGCGCCTTTGCATGGGTCACTGAACGTTTGAAAAAAGAACTCAGTGTTCCTTTGGTGGCCACCAACAGGATCAATACGCCTGAGATAGCCGAGCAGATCCTCGACTCGGGGCAAGCGGATATGGTGTCTATGGCCAGGCCTTTCCTGGCTGATCCTGAGTTTGTCAACAAAGCTGCGGCCAATCAAAGCGAAGCCATTAATACCTGCATCGGCTGTAATCAGGCTTGTCTCGATCATACCTTCTCGCTCAAGCGTGCTACTTGCCTGGTTAATCCAAGAGCCTGCTATGAGACAGAGATTAATTTCCCCAAGACTGAGTCACCCAAACGCCTGGCTGTGATGGGCGCGGGCCCGGCTGGGATGGCATTTGCTGTTTACGCCGCTGAGCGGGGGCACAAGGTGACCTTGTTTGAAGCCCGAGATGAAGTCGGTGGCCAGTTTAACCTGGCGCGCAAGATCCCAGGTAAAGAGGAATTCAACGAAACCATACGCTACTTCAAGAATCGCCTCGCACATTTTAAGGTGGACTTGCGTTTGAATACGCCGCTCAACGCCTCAGTGCTCAGGGATGAACCTTTTGATGAGTTGGTGGTTGCCAGTGGTGTTGTGCCAAGAGAGCTCAACTTGCCCGGGTTTGATTCCCCCAAGGTGGTCAGCTATCAACAGGTGCTGCGGGGCGAGGTGGAAGTCGGCCGGCGGGTGGCACTTATCGGCGCCGGCGGCATAGGTTTTGACTTGGCGCATTTCCTCGGCGAGCAGGAGTCCAGCACGCTGGAGCCGGAACGTTGGTATCGTCAGTGGGGCATAGACACAAGTTACGCCGAGCGCGGCGGACTGGCCAAACAAGCCCAGGCGCATGCCCCGGCCAGAGAGCTGTATTTGTTGCAACGCAAGAAGAGCAAGCTGGGTAAAGGCTTAGGTAAGACCACGGGCTGGATCCATCGCATGGTGCTTAAGCAGCACAAGGTGACAGAGCTCAGTGGGGTCAGCTATGAGCGCTTTGATGACCAGGGATTGCACATACTGATTGATGACAAGCCGCAGCTGCTGCCTGTGGATACTGTGGTGATCTGCGCTGGTCAGGAATCCAACCGTGTGCTGTTGCCGGAACTGGAAGAGTGCGGCTTGCCAATGCATCTCATTGGCGGCGTTGATGTCGCTGCCGAGTTGGATGCCAAACGCGCCATTCGTCAGGGTGCAGAATTGGCGATGAGGATCTAGTCTCTAACCGGGCTTAACTCCCCGCCACGGCGGGGATTTTTTTGCTTTACTTATAACCTTATTGTCGAAAAGCTGACACACAACAGCATCGGATTGGAGAGATATCAATGATGAAAACTACCATGGCGAGTAGCTGCGCGCTGGCGCTGTTGACCGGCTTGAGTTTAGTGGCAACCACCGCTGGTTCAGATAATCCGGTTTCCGTTGAAACGCTTGCCTATGATAAGGCGCTGGCCCATGCACTCGGTGCCGATAAATATGGTATGAAACCTTATGTGATGGCGTTTTTAAAGGCGGGTCCCAATCGAAGTGGCAGCAAAGAACAGCGCGCCGAGCTTCAAAGAGCGCACATGAGCCATATTCAGCGTTTGGCGCAAGAGGGCAAACTCGTGTTAGCCGGGCCCTTTATCGATGGCGGCGAGTGGCGGGGGATTTATATCTTTGATGTCGCCAGTTTGGCTGAGGCTGAAGCCTTGACGGCCAGCGATCCTGCGGTTCAGGCCGGTAGCCTTATCATGGAACTTAAAGCCTGGTACGGTAGTGCGGCATTGCTGGAGGTCAACCGTATTCACACCCGAATAGCCGAGTCACAGCCTTGAGTGACAAGCTTCGATAGCAACACTAAATGAGCGTTTCAAAGCCGTTTGAGAATATCTTTCTGCACTGAGCTCAACCCGGGCGGCGGTAAAAAACCGCCCAAGCCGCGTTCGATACGCAGATGCTGCAAATCCAGTGCCCGGGTCAGGGGCACGAAGAGGGCGCCGGGATGAAGGATATATTCGCTCACCAGGTTGAAGCCACCGCCACAGATAACTCTTTGATACTGCCAGCCAATATCTGAGGCCGGGTATAGCTGCAGCCGGGTTAATCCGGGTTTGTGCTCTTTGTTGTTGCAGTTGTTGAAGTCGCTCAGAGCACTCTTATCAAGGGGTTTGCTATCAAGGGGGGCGCTATTAAAGCCTGCATCAGCGCTTGGGTGCGGCGGCGCAATAATATCTATCTCTTCTCCCGCCTTTGCGGCGTGTTCAAGCAGCAAAGCCTGCTCGGCAAGGCTTCCCGAGTGGATCACCAGAGTCTGTTTAGGCTTTTCAAGACCCTTTGGGGTTGCATCTTGGGACTTGTCTTCGCCGAGTAACGGCAGCCAGAAGCGTGGGCCCGTTTGATTGGAGAGCGCCTGTTCCTGCTCCGGGGTCGGCCATTCACAAAACCAGATTTGCTGAAAACGGGGAATATGGGCAACGCGCTGGCGATAGACATTCCAGTTGAGCAATCTGGCGATATAGACAAGTTTGCCAGGCAAGGGGATATCACCAAGCTCGCCCCAAATGCCCCCGGGAAAGGCATCTATCAGCATGAGCCGACACGCTTGTTGCTTGTTGAGCGATGCCAGTAACTGCTTGAGCCAAGCGCTGAGTTCGGCTCGGCTTTGAAGCCTGGTCGGCAGACTTAAGTGTTGAATGCCCTTTGGTAGCAGCGTGTCGACCGCTAACGGCAGTGGACTTGTGATCACCAACGCTTGCTGCGCCTTGATAAAGCCGAGCACTTTCAGTGCCCGGCTCAAGTGCCCGAGCCCGCCGCCGGGGGCGTAATAGATAAGCATCAGTGATTCGCCGTTTGAGCGACCAGTGTCTTGATGGCAGCCAAATAACGCTCGGCTTCAGCCTCGGCGCTGCACTGACTCAGTACCGTTTGGTACAAGGCCTGGCTCTTGGCGGCGCGAATCGAAGCCGTATCGGTTTGCCAACGCACCAACGCATCCAAAAGAGACTCCGCCGAAGTTGGATGAAACAGATAACCTGAGTCCGTTTGGCCGAGGAGATTATGGGCCGCGTCACTGTCAGTCAAACGGTCATCGAAGACATGCTTTTCGCGCTCATGCAGGCTGTCGAAGATAAGATCGGCCATACCGCCGCAGCAGGCGCCGAGCACAGGGATGTTAAGCGCCGCCGCCTCCAGCAGCACATTGGGCGTTCCCTCATAGAAAGAGGGAATAGCGATAAGGTCGCATACCAGATAACGGCTTATCAGCTGATACCTGTCAAGAAACGGCTCCAGGGTGTAACTGCCCTCGGGCAGGGTCTGCAGCAGCTCGGCGGCGCTTTCATCCAGCTCGCCAATCAGCAACAGATGGCAGCTGTGTACCAAGGGGCTGCGTTTGAAAGTCTCGATAAAAAAGGCCAAACCTTTTTTCTCTTTCAAATGGCCGAAAAGGCCAATCACAGGCTGACTGGGATTTTCCAGGTTATTGGAACGCCAGGCTTTGGCTTGCTCTTTGTCCAGCGGCAATGGTTGCCAACGTTCGCTATCCAGGCCATTACTCATGTTGTGCACTCTGACTTGCGGCCACAGGGCTTTGACCCGCTTTGCCTTGTCGGCGCTGACGGTCAATACCAGTGCGCTGGCTTGCAGCGTATCCTGCAGCACTTGATAGCGACGATGATCGAGAATACTCAAGTCGAAGTCGTTGCCGCGCAGCAATGTGATAAGCGGTAGCCCAAGCCAGGCGGCAAAGACTCGCCCGGCATGCATGGAGAAGGGATAGCCATAGGCAACAACAGCATCATATTCACCCTCCAGCTTGTGCCATAGAAGATTGAGCGAGTGCGCCGGGTTTGTACCCATGGGGAAGCTGTGATCGCAACCCTGCTCGGCAAAATAGCCGGTCTCCTTTTCCAGGCCGCCGGAGCGTAAATGATAAAGGGTGATATGTACCCCGAGTCGCCGCAAATGGCGCACCAGTCTATCGCAGGATAGTGCCATGCCGCCTTTGGCCGGCGGGTAGTGTTGAGTCAGCCACAGTAGCCTGGGGTTAGCTGTCATAGATATCCCGATATTCGTAATCCGGCAACTGCTCATCATCTTCGTCGACAGGGAGCTCAAAAGCGGCAAAGTCCTCGGCATCAAACTCCTTGTTGTAACTGCCGTGTTTGGTGTGCAGTTGGTACCAGGCACTGCCGAGATACAGTTGTTTGAGGGCGAAACCGGCAAGCGGATCCTCGGGTTTAACGCCTTGTAGGCTCAATTGCTCATACTTGGTGCCTGAGCGCGGATCTTCATAGACTTCCTTGCCGACCTTCAAGGGTTTGGCGGCGCACTGAAAACACAGACCGGTTTTGGGATCCAGGTGATGTTCGCAGACACTGGCTTGGCACTCACTGCAACTGCCAACGGCAGGTTGGCCGCAAGAGCTGAGGGTGAAAAAACCGATTTTTAGCTGACACTGACTCATATTATCCCCTGGCTCGAATACTGGTCTGTTGATAGGACTTGGCGATGGTTCTGAGAATATTCTCGGCATCCATCAAACGCGACTCACCGATAAATTTAAAGGTGGAGTTGGATTTCACTTTGGTGATGCCGTTTTGAGTCTGTGCCTTGCTCGTTGGTGCCAGTTTGGTTTTACGCAGATGGTAGTGATCAGGATTCAAGGTCAGGCAGCTGCGAATGCTGCGCCGTCCCTTGTACTTGATCTTGGTTTTGACCTTGCCTCGGGCGTTGCGACGGGTGCGTTTACGACGACAGATAACATCATCCACCCGCAGTTGCAGCTCATTGCCGTCTTTGAGTTTGGCCCTGAATTGCAACAGTGGCACTTCAAAGTAGGCCAGTTGGGTGCTCTTCTCAGGCTTTTCGGTTCGGGCCGGCTTACGTTTGTGTATGGAGTCGAGATCCAGTTTCAGCTGCACGCTGTTGGTCTCCATCGCCAGTACCTGCATTAACTTGATAAGACCGGTGCGCACATTGTCGTTGACGTCCATACGGTTGCAGCTGTGAAGCAGTAATATCGAGGCCAGGGTCAAACCCACCAGGGTATACACCACCAGGTGAGGCACGGGCAGGAATATGCTGACAATAGTGAAACCTATCAACCAATTGCGGCTGCGGCGAAACTGGCGTCTCAATGGGCTGCCCATACGATCCAATCGGGTCAGACGCTTGAGAAACAGTAACCAGTGCTGGGTCGAATGGGTTGCATCCAACTTCTTGGTGCGGATAAATTCCTGCTCCGCCGGGGTTAACTGCTTGAACACTTTGCGCATTCGCCAGTAGTGAAGCGGGGCGTTAAAAGGGTTTATGGCTGTTTCCATATCGTTTCCTTGACATTAAACAGGTGCTATTAAACGAGTAGCTATCAAGCGGTAGCTTGCATTGGGCCTTGGCTCAGCTGTATATACAAGTCGCTGAGCTGAGCGCAGATCTGTTGCCATTGGAACTGCTCTGTCACCCTTTGTTGGCCCTTGAGTCCCAAATATTTGGCCTTGGCCGGTTGACTGAGCAGCTCAATACAGGCTCTGGCGAGCTCGGAGGGCCTGGAGGGGGGAACCAAGAGCCCATGCTTTTCATGGGTTACCAGCTCACGAATAACCGGCAGATCCGAGGCGATAACTGCGGTGCCGCAAGCCATGGATTCGAGCACTTTCAAAGGGCAGCATCCCTGAAGCATGTTGCGCCTGCAGGGCGTGAGCGGCGCCAAAGATGCGCTCGCGGCCTGGATTTTTTGCCTGAGACTGGCTTGGTCCAGCCCGAAATGCAGCGAAACACAATCTTCCAGTTCCATGGACTTGAGCCAGGCCTTTACCTGCCGGGCCTGGCGATTTTCGAGTGACAGGCAGAGATCCAGCTCGACCTCCAACTGCTGACGCACCAAGGCAAAAGCTTTGAGCAGATCCCTAAGCCCTTGCCAGCGCTGGGCGGCACCAAAATAGATGAGCCTGGGCAGACTCGCATCCTCTGCTTGCCTTAATGGCTCGGCAGGCGGCAACTCGGCGCCGTTTGGCAGATAGACTACTGGAGTGGTAGTGCGTTTTTCAAGGCCGGCAGCCGTGAGTTTTGAAGGTGTCACAATCAGATCGGCACCATCCAGGCAACGCTGCTCCCAGGCGCTGATTTTGGCCAGGGTTTTTCGCGGCAGCGACAGGTGAATAGGCAGCTCTATGCTGGGCAGGGCATTAACCTCATAGACAAGCTTGAGCGCTGGATTGTCCTTGCGATGATCCAGCAAAGGCACCCCCGCCCAGGGGTCGCGAAACTGCGCCAATGTCAGGGTATCGCGATTTTGCCTGAGCAGCCCCCCAAGCTGATTGGCATAATCCAGCGCCTTGGCAAGCACGTTATTGCCCGAGCTTGGGTTTAGCTGGTGCCTGACGATACTGACCTCGCTGCTTACCTCGTAGGGATTGCTGCCGAGTGACAGGGTTTCCTGCTGCCAGGAAGGCATTTGGGGATCACCTTGTAGATAGAGCATACCAGGGGACTGGAAGGCAAACAGGGTTGACGCCATATAACGTATATGGGTCGAAGCGCCTTTGGGCAGAGGGTAACGATCAAAAGCGCAATAAAGACTTTTGAATGAATAACTTGAGTCTGATTTCATAAGTCCGGCAGAGTACCGGAGTCAGGCAGGATTTACAACGAAAAAACGCTTGTTTGACTGTAGGAGATCTGCCATTGACGGTGTTTTTTGCGCTTGTGTCAGGCCAAGTGTTTAACCCGCAGCAGCGGCATGTCGGCGCCTTCGCTGGAGAGATCCAAGTCCAGATCTTCCGTGGGCACACAGCAGCAGGGCAGACATTCATCCGCCTGTAACTCGGCCAATGGCGTGGTCAGGTAAGTGACCGCGCCACTGCGCACCCGGGTCTTGCAGGCGCCGCAAAACCCGCTGCGGCACTCGGAAAAAATGCTCACCTTACGGGCTTCGAGCGCTGCTAGGAGAGTCCTGTGCTCTGTGGTATACAGCAGCAGGGGCTCTCCGCGCAGCAGCACGATAGGGGCTTTGTTAAAGGTCAAAGTCGGAGAACTCATCGTCGTCGACAGCCGAATCTATCTGGCCGACCAGGTAGGATGATACTTCCACTTCCTGAGGCGCGACCTGTACGGCATCGCTCTCCAGCCAGTTTTTCATCCAGGGAAGGGGATCGCTCTGCTCACTGTATGGTGCGCCCAGGTTAACCGCTTTCATTCTCTGATTGGTAATGAACTCCACATACTGGCATAGAATGGTTTCGTTCAGGCCTATCATGGAACCATCCTTGAACAGGTACTTGGCCCAAGCCTTTTCCTGCTCGGCGGCGCGCAGGAACAGATCGTAAGCTTCCTGCTGGCACTCTTTGGCGATTTCACCCATCTCAGGGTCATCTTTGCCACCCTGCATCAGGTTGATAATGTGTTGGGTCGAGTTCAGATGCAAAGCTTCATCGCGGGCGATCAGGCGAATGATTTTGGCGTTGCCTTCCATCAGTTTGCGCTCGGCAAAGGCAAAGGAGCAGGCGAAGCTGACGTAAAAACGTATCGCTTCAAGCGCATTGACCGACATCATGCACAGATAGAGGGCTTTTTTGATGGTGCGGGTAGTGACTTCAAGCGTGCGACCGTTGACGTCAAACTTGCCTTCACCATGCAGGTGATACAGCTGAGTCAGCTCGATAAGGCGGTCATAATACTCGGCAATATCGCCGGCGCGCTTGAGGATCTCCTCATTGACCACTATGTCATCGAACACCACGGATGGGTCGTTGACAATATTGCGAATGATATGAGTGTAGGAACGGCTGTGAATGGTCTCGGAGAAGGACCAGGTTTCAATCCAGGTTTCCAGCTCAGGCAGGGACACCAGTGGCAGGAAAGCCACATTGGGGCTGCGGCCCTGAATCGAGTCCAACAGGGTTTGGTACTTGAGGTTGGAGAGGAAAATATGCTTTTCATGATCCGGCAGGGCGCCGAAATCGATTTTGTCGCGGCTGACATCCACTTCTTCTGGGCGCCAGAAGAAAGACAACTGCTTTTCGATCAGTTTCTCGAATACTTCGTACTTCTGTTGATCGTAACGGGCCACGTTAACCGCCTGACCGAGAAACATAGGTTCGCGGGTGGCATCGTTGGGGGTTTGACAAAAAATTGAATAAGCCATGATCTACTCTTTCCAAACAACGGGGCCACCTGGGCCCCGAACTTGTTACTTAATCCTGCTTAAATCTTGCAGGCGCCGCCGGCACAACCGTCGTCTTCCTTCTCAATGCTGGTAATGTCATCGAATTTGTCGGAAGCACCATCACGGGTGTTATGGTAGTAAAGGGTCTTGACCCCGAGTTTGTAGGCGGTCAACAGATCCTTGAGCAGCAGCTTCATCGGAACCTTGTTACTTTCAAACTTGGATGGGTCATAGTTGGTATTGGCCGAAATCGCCTGATCGACAAACTTCTGCATAATACCCACCAACTGCAGGTAACCGTCGTTGCCGGGCATCTGCCACAGCAGTTCGTACTTGTCCTTGAGTTCTTCGTAATCGGGCACCACTTGTTTGAGCTGGCCATCTTTACTGGCCTTGACGCTGATAAGGCCGCGTGGAGGCTCAATACCATTGGTGGCGTTGGAGATCTGCGAAGAGGTCTCGGATGGCATCAGTGCCGACAGAGTCGAGTTACGCAGGCCATGCTGCTTGATATCGTGACGCAGAGCATCCCAATCCAGGTGCAGCGGCTCATCACAAATCTTGTCCAGATCCCGCTTGTAGGTATCTACCGGCATGATCCCCTGAGAATAAGTGGTCTCATGGAACAGCGGGCAGGCACCCAGCTCTTTGGCCAGATTCATCGAGGCCTTGAGCAGGTAGTACTGTATGGCTTCAAATGTTCTGTGGGTCAGGCCGTTGGCGCTGCCGTCAGAGTATTTCACGCCGTTCTTGGCCAAATAGTTGGCGAAGTTGATGACCCCGATACCCAGAGTGCGGCGGTTCATCGATGCCGTCTTGGCAGAAGGAATAGGGTAGTCCTGGTAGTCCAGCAGGTTATCCAGGGCGCGCACAGCCAAATCGGCAAGGCCTTCCAGTTCGCCCAAGTCTTTTATCGCACCCAGGTTCAGCGCTGACAGAGTACAAAGGGCGATTTCACCATTTGGGTCGTCAATATTGTTCAGTGGCTTGGTTGGCAGGGCAATCTCAAGACACAGGTTGGACTGACGCACTGGGGCCACTTCGGCGTTGAACGGACTGTGGGTGTTACAGTGATCCACGTTCTGCACATAGATACGACCTGTGGAGGCGCGCTCCTGCATCATCAGCGAGAAGAGCTCGACCGCTTTTAGGGTCTTCTTGCGAATGCTCTGGTCCTGCTCATATTTCACATACAGGCGCTCAAACTCGTCCTGATCGGCAAAGAAGGCGTCATATAAGCCGGGAACGTCCGATGGGCTGAACAGGGTGATGTTCTCACCTTTAATCATCCGCTGATACATCAGCTTGTTGATCTGTACGCCGTAGTCCAGGTGACGGATACGGTTGTCTTCAACACCACGGTTATTTTTCAGTACCAGCAGCGATTCAACTTCCAGGTGCCAGATAGGGTAGAACAGAGTTGCAGCACCGCCGCGAACGCCGCCCTGGGAGCAGGATTTCACCGCAGTCTGGAAATACTTGTAGAAAGGCAAACAACCTGTGTGGAAGGCTTCACCACCACGAATAGGGCTTCCCAGAGCGCGAATGCGGCCGGCATTCACACCGATACCGGCTCTCTGACTGACATACTTGACGATGGAAGAGGCCGTGGCATTGATGGAGTCCAGGCTGTCGTCACACTCGATCAACACGCAAGAGCTGAACTGACGGGTCGGCGTACGCACGCCGGACATGATAGGGGTCGGCAAAGAGATCTTGAAGGTAGAAACCGCATCATAGAAGTCTTTGACATACTGCAGCCGGGTTTCCTTCGGATAACGGGCAAACAGGCAAGCGGCCACCAGAATATAGAGGAACTGGGCACTTTCGTAGACTTCATGAGTCACACGGTTTTGCACTAGATACTTGCCTTCCAGCTGTTTGACGGCGGCATAGGAGAAGTTCATATCGCGCCAATGGTCGATATAGCTGTCGAGCACATCCAGTTCTTCACGGCTGTAGTCTTCCAGCACATGCTTGTCGTACTTGCCCATGGCGACCAACTTGCTGACATGATCGTACAGTTTTGGCGGCTCAAACTGACCAAAGGCCTTCTTACGCAAATGAAAAACAGCAAGGCGAGCGGCCAGGAACTGATAGTCCGGAGAGTCGGGAGAGATCAGGTCGGCGGCAGCCTTGATAATGGTTTCATGGATGGCCTCGGTGGGGATGCCATCGAAAAACTGCAGGTGAGAACGCAACTCCACCTCGGAAACCGAGACGTTGTTTAATCCTTTGGCTGCCCAGGTGATAACGCGGTGGATCTTATCGAGATCTATCGTCTCGCGTGCGCCACTGCGTTTGGTAACTGTCATAGTGCTATTCATTGAAGATAGGCCTTGGTTGTAATATCTGTGAAATGACGCGACGGCGTCATTAAACCTTCCCTTGTAAAACAATCAACCGAACAGTTAACGACGGCGGCCCGAGAGGGCTCTGTTAACCGGGAGTTTCCAGTGCAAGACTAGTATGTCTGATTGCTACCGATACACAAGATATGGTGTTTTTCTATATTTTGGATAACAAGATAGTGAGGTATGGCACTTTTTGCAAGCCTGAGTTTTGGGTATATCTTGTGGATATCTTGAGGATATTGACTGGCCGATTCCGCAAAGCGGCATCATTGCTGGCGCACAGTCGTCATGGTCAAAATTCAAGCGATCTCACTCAAGGTGATCGACTGCTAAAATAAGCAGCGATCCGCGATCCCGCGCAGATCCGGTCGGTTAAAGCAGCATCCGGACTGCGACTTTCTTTAAGGTCTTGTCTACTCAGGAAAACAGTGCCAATTTAGTGCTTGTCTTACCTTGTTACCACAATGGCAGCGACATCACTGCCTGTGGATGATTTAACTGCCAATCGGCACCCCATTCCGCCGGTTTATCCTCGGCCGCCAGATATCCCCACATGGCGATGGCAGAGGGCATATTCACCGCCTGCGCCGCTGCTATGTCGCGCTCGGCATCGCCAAGATAGAGAATACGTTCGGGAGCGCAGTTAAGCTGCTGAGCAGCCAGCAACATAGGGGCTGGGTGGGGCTTACGATAGAGGGTTGTATCGGCACTGACCACAGCATCAAAGCGCTTAAGCAGCCCCATGCGCTCTAACAAGGGCCGGGTAAAACGCGCCGGTTTATTGGTGACAATCCCCAGCGGTAAGGCTCTTGATAGGGCACTGTCCAGCAAGGCTTCTATGCCTTCAAACAAACAGGCTTTTTGGCCGTTAACCGCATCATATTCCCTGAGCATCGCTTGCCGGAGATGCTCCTGTTCCTCGGCTGAGGCTTGGGGCACGGCGGCTTGCACCATGGCAAGCGAGCCGTGAGAGGCCAGAGTGCGAAGAAGTTTGCGCTTATCCTCTATCGATACCCCATGGAATGCAAGGGCCAAGGCCAGTGCTTCGGTCAGGTCCTCGGCGGTATCCACCAGAGTCCCGTCCAAGTCGAACAGAATCCCTTGAAACGGCAGCTTAGGCGTCATGGCATCAGTCCTGGCGTTGGCAGGCAATCATATAGTTGACTTCAACGCTCTTGGTGTAACTGAATACGCCACTCAAGGGGTTGTATTTGATGCCCAGCGCGTCACGGCACAATAGTTCGGTGTTTTCTGCCATGGCAATTAATTCGGATGGGCGGATAAACTTACTGTGGTCATGGGTACCTGCCGGCAGCATTTTCAGCACATACTCGGCACCGAGTATGGTTTGCACCCAGGACATGATGTTGCGGTTAATGGTGGAGAAGAACACCCAACCTCCGGGCTTGACCATATCGCAACAAGCCTGGATCACAGATTGCGGATCCGGTACATGCTCGAGCATCTCCATACAGGTAACAGTGTCGTAATGCCCCTGATGATTCTGGGCATGCACTTCGGCGGTTTCCTGCAGGTAGTCTATGCTGACGCCGGCTTCCAGTGCATGCAGCCTGGCGACTTCCAACGGCTCAAAGCCCATATCCAACCCGGTGACCTTGGCGCCAATGCGGGCCATGCTCTCGGACAGAATGCCACCGCCGCAGCCGACATCCAGTACCTGCTTGTCAAAGATACCGCCGGATTGAGCGTCTATATAATTAAGGCGCAGGGGGTTGAGTTCATGCAGTGGCTTGAATTCACCGGCAGGATCCCACCAACTGGCGGCCATACTTTCAAACTTGGCAATTTCCTGAGGGTCGACATTGGGTTGAGAAGACATATTCAGACCTGAAACAGCAATAATAAAGATGTGCCCATTATAACCATATAAGCCATAGGGAAGGGCAGCATAAATTGGCGCCTCAATGTGATCGATAGCACTAAAGGCCAAAAGCTGCACAAAATATCGGCAAGATTCGGTTTTTGATGATAAAAACAGCAACGGAACTCATGTCTATGACGGTGATATCTGCCCCCGCTCGCGACTTGTATCATGCCCTTGGCGTTTTTGGCTGCAAAGGCGGCTTTAAGGACTTCCGACATTAAATAACTGTGTTAGAATGCCAAATCACGTTTGTTGGGCTCGACAATGACACGGATTACAAGTTGTCAGCTAATTTAAGGGGATCGAGCAGTTTATGACTGATCTGGCTTTATCAATTTCGCCAATAAATATTGAAGACGAACTAAAGAACTCCTATCTGGATTACGCCATGAGCGTTATCGTCGGGCGGGCATTGCCAGACGTACGCGACGGCCTCAAGCCGGTGCATCGCCGCGTACTCTTTGCGATGAACGAGCTGAAAAACGATTGGAATAAACCCTATAAGAAGTCGGCACGTGTTGTCGGTGACGTGATAGGTAAGTATCACCCTCATGGTGATAGCGCCGTATACGACACCATAGTGCGGATGGCACAGCCTTTCTCACTGCGTTACACCTTGGTGGATGGCCAAGGTAACTTCGGTTCCATCGACGGCGATGCCGCGGCGGCCATGCGTTATACCGAAATTCGTATGGAAAAGCTGGCGCATCAACTGCTGGCTGACCTTGAGAAAGAAACCGTCGATTATGTCCCCAACTACGACGGCACAGAAATGATCCCGGCCGTGTTGCCGACCCGGATCCCCAACCTGCTGGTCAACGGCTCCTCCGGTATCGCCGTGGGTATGGCCACCAATATTCCGCCGCACAACCTGACCGAAGTGGTTAAAGGCTGTTTGGCACTTATCGAAGAACCTGAGCTGTCTATCGAACAGCTGATGGATTATATCCCGGGTCCGGATTTCCCGACTGCTGCCATTATCAATGGCAAGAAAGGCATAGAGGAAGCGTACCGTACCGGCCGCGGCAAGGCGATTATGCGCGCCCGTGCCGAGGTGGAAACCGAAGACAATGGCCGCGAGCGGATCATTGTTACCGAGATCCCATACCAGGTGAACAAGGCTCGTCTGATTGAAAAGATTGCCGAGCTGGTAAAAGACAAGAAAATTGAAGGCATCAGCGGCCTGCGCGATGAGTCTGATAAAGACGGTATGCGTATTGTCGTTGAGGTCAAGCGCGGCGAAGTGGCCGAGGTGGTGCTCAACAACCTCTATGCCCAGACCCAGATGCAAACCTCTTTTGGTATCAACATGGTGGCCCTGACCAATGGTCAGCCCAAGTTGTTTAACCTTAAGGAGATGCTGGAAGCCTTTATTCTGCACCGCCGTGAAGTGGTAACTCGCAGAACCGTGTTTGAACTGCGTAAGGCCCGCGAACGCGCTCATATCCTGGAAGCCCTGGCTATCGCCCTGGCCAACATCGACCCTGTGATTGCGCTGATCAAGGCCTCGCCAACACCGGCCGAAGCCAAGGTAAAACTGGTGGAAACCGGTTGGCAGCTCGGCAACGTGCAGGGCATGTTGGAAAAAGCCGGTGATGACGCAGCCCGTCCTGAGTGGCTGGAGCCGGAGTTTGGTATTCGCGATGGTCTCTACTATCTGACAGAGCAGCAAGCCCAGGCTATCCTCGAGCTGCGTCTGCACCGTCTGACCGGTCTTGAGCATGAGAAGATCCTCCAGGAATATGAAGAGCTGCTGGAGCTGATCGCCGGATTACTGCATATCCTCAGAAGCCCGGAGCGTCTGATGGAAGTGATCAAAGAAGAGCTGGAAGAAGTGCTCGAGCAGTATGGCGACGAGCGCCGCACCGAGATCAACGCTTCTGCCGTGGATATCAGCCTCGAAGATCTGATCTGCGAAGAAGATGTGGTAGTAACCCTGTCGCATTTGGGCTATGCCAAGTATCAGCCGCTGAGTGATTACCAGGCGCAGCGCCGCGGTGGTAAGGGCAAGGCCGCCACCAAGGTCAAAGACGAAGACTTCGTTGAGAAGCTATTGGTTGCCAATACCCACGACACCATTTTGTGCTTCTCCGACTTTGGCAAACTTTACTGGCTCAAGGTCTATCAGTTGCCGCTGGCCAGTCGTCAGTCGCGCGGTAAGCCTATCGTTAACCTGCTGCCATTGTCTGAGGGCGAGCACATTACGGCGATTCTGCCGGTTCGTGAATACGAAGCCGACAAGTATGTCATCATGGCCACTTCCCACGGTACCGTGAAGAAGACATCGCTTATCGAGTACAGTCGCCCCAGAGCCAACGGCATTATCGCCGTTAACCTGAAAGACGGTGATCAGTTGATTGGCGTTGACCTGACCGACGGCAGCAATGAAATCATGCTGTTCTCCAACGAAGGTAAGGTTGTACGCTTCAGCGAAGATCAGGTGCGCGCCATGGGCCGTACCGCTACCGGTGTTCGCGGTATCAAACTCGAAGACGGTCAGGAAGTGGTTTCACTGATAGTGCCAAAAGAAGATGGCGCCATTCTGACTGTGACAGAGAACGGTTTTGGTAAGCGTACCGAGCTGAGTGAATACCCAACCAAGAGCCGCGCTACCAAGGGCGTGGTTTCCATCAAGGTCAGTGAGCGTAACGGCGCCGTAGTCGGTGCAGTTCAGGTCGGCGACAATGATGAGATCATGCTGATCAGCGACAAGGGCACACTGGTGAGAACCCCAGCGGCCGGTGTTTCCATCATAGGCCGTAATACCCAGGGCGTGACCATTATCCGCACTGCCGGTGACGAGGCCGTGGTGGGTTTACAGCGTATCGATGAAATCCAGTCTGATGAAGACGAAGTGGAATTCGATGAAAACGGCGAACCCATAGTGGCCGAAGCTGCAGCCGAGGATACTGAAGGCCAAGCGCCCGAAGCACCTGAAGCCGAGCAGGAATAACAGCATCAAGCATATCTGAGCGTCCATCTGGACGCTCTTTTTTTCAAGGAGAACAATGAAGTGAGCACGATTTATAATTTCTGTGCCGGACCAGCCATGTTGCCGGCCGCGGTAATGCAAAAAGCCCAGCAGGAATTACTGGACTGGCAGGGACACGGTGTCTCCGTTATGGAGATCAGTCACCGCAGTCAGGCCTTTATCGATCTCACCAAGGCTGCCGAATCCAGATTGCGCTCACTGATGAATATTCCCGAAGATTACCATGTACTGTTTATGCATGGCGGTGGTCGCGGTCAGTTCTCGGCTGTCGTGAATAATTTTTTGGGCAATAACGGCAGAGCCCTGTATTTGGAGAGTGGTCAGTGGTCAAAGTCGGCCACGGCAGAGGCCAGAAAGCTGGCCGGAGATGACAGGATTGATAGCCAGAGCATTGTTGAAAAGGTCAATGGATTCAACAAAGTAACCTTACCTAAGCTGGAAGGTGATAGTGGTAAGTATCGCTATGTGCACTATTGCCCCAACGAGACGGTAGATGGTATCGAAATTTTTGAAGAGTTGAAGTCTCCCTGGCCAATAGTCGCGGATATGTCATCCACTATCATGTCCCGTGAAATCGATGTCAGTCGCTACGGACTCATTTATGCCGGGGCACAGAAAAATATTGGTCCTTCAGGTTTGGCCATAGTGATAGTGCGTAAAGAGATGCTGGCTTTGCCGGCCATGCCACAGTCGTCCATCATGGATTATCGCTTGGCGGCCGAAAACGATTCTATGTTTAACACTCCTCCTACTTTTGCCTGGTATCTGGCGGCCGAAGTGTTTGAGTGGCTGCACCGGGTGGGCGGTATCGAGGCGATGGCAGAGCTTAACAAGGCCAAGGCCGAACTGCTTTACGCCTGTATCGATGAACTGGACTTTTACCGCAATGGGGTGGCGGCGCAAAACCGCTCGCGGATGAATGTAACTTTCCAATTGGCCGATGAGTCGCTCAATGGTGAGTTCCTGAAAGAGGCGGAGGCCGCAGGTTTGGTGGCTCTTAAAGGGCACAGAATTGTCGGCGGGATGCGCGCCAGTATCTATAACGCCATGCCTTTGGCCGGCGTTGAGGCCCTGGTTGCCTTTATGCAGGCGTTTGCGGCCAAGCACAGCAGCTGAACCCCGGCGAAAATCGCTTTATTGCAACAAGTTCCATAAAAAAGCGAATGCCTCGGCATTCGCTTTTTTCATCTAACTCTCCAATTTTAACCTTGCAACACCTTGGCGATAGACTTGGCAAGGTAATCGACATTGCTATCGCTTATCCCGGCGATACTGATCCGGCTTGAATCCACCATATAGATACCGAACTCCTGCTTAAGTTGTTCAACCTGCTCTGGCGACACCCCAAGGAAGGAGAACATCCCTTTTTGGCGGGCGATAAAGCTGAAGTCCTGCTCGACGCCTATCGCCTTTAAACGCTCAACCAGGATGGCACGGTTACCGTTTATCCTGTCACGCATCACCTTGAGTTCATCCAGCCACTGTTGTTTGAGCTGATTGTCGCCGAGAATGGTTTCCACCAACGCGGCTCCATGTGCCGGCGGCATGGAGTAGAGGCAACGCACCACGTAAAGCAGTACCGACAAGGCTACATCGGCGGCAGCACTGCTGTTGGCTATGATGCTGCAGGCGCCGATACGTTCGCGATAAAGGCCAAAATTCTTTGAGCAGGAGGAGCAGAGCAACATGTCTTCCACGGCGGCCGCCATCTTGCGAACGCCGTAGGCATCTTCCTCGACACCGTCACCAAAGCCCTGGTAAGCCATATCGATTAGCGGGGTAAAGCCGCGTTTGACGGCGACTTGTACCACTCGGTCCCACTGCTCAGTGCTGAGGTCCTGGCCCGATGGGTTGTGACAACAGGCATGCAGCAGCACAACATCGTTTTCACCAAGGGTGTTGAGTTTGGCGAGCATTTCATCAAACTTCAGCGCCTTGGTGGCGTAGTCATAGTAAGGGTAACGCTCAACCTTGAGACCGGCCGCCTCAAAAAGTCCGGTGTGATTGGCCCAGGTCGGATCGCTGACCCAAACGGTTGCGCCTGGGCGACAACGTTTAATAAAGTCGGCTGCGACCCGCAGCGCGCCTGTACCGCCGGGAGTGGATACGCTGCGAATGCGTCCGGCGCTCAGGGTAGGGTGCTGCTCACCGAATGCCAGCTCGGCAATGAGCCGATTGAAATCACTGCTACCGGCAGGGCCGATATACACCTTGGTGGTTTCCGTGGCGGTGCGGCGCTGCTCGGCGGTTTTAACGCAGTCGAGGATGGGGGTATTTCCCAAGATGTCTTTATAGACACCAACGCCCAAATCAATTTTTTCACCGCGAGGGTCGTCGCGATATTGGCTGAGCAGCCCAAGAATGGGATCGGCTGGCATCGCCTTGAGTGTGCTGAACATAGGGTTCCCTGGATTGAATACTTGTTGAAGAGGATTAGCATAACGGCATTTAGGCTATTTGTTAACGGCTGGCGAGGCTGCAGCAAGCGATAGTCAGAGTGGTGCAACTGGCAAGCTGGGCTTCCAGGGTGTAAAGCTCAGTTGCAGGAAAGGAGAGTCGCATCTGTGAGTCACGTCTTCGAAAGTCAATCGGACAGCAAAGAGCTTATTTAGCGCTGCTTGAATAATTTTCCGCTGAAATCGGCTTTTTTCAGCAAAAAACGGTTGAATCCCTGTGGCGCTCAGGTAACTTTAATGCCACGAACACTTAATTCAGGCCTATCAGCACTCGCTGTATCTAATCTTTTGTCTTGATTTACCGGTTTTATCCCATAATCGGTGACAAGGTCTTTTAACCCGCTTTGGCGGTACGTGGCGTGACGCTGCAACTCCGTCGAACACAGATGCAAGAATCCAAAAAAGATGAAGCAATTGCGACTGGATCCCATAAGTAGAATGCATGGGGAGGTCAACATCCCCGGCTCCAAGAGTATCTCCAACCGGGCGCTGCTATTGGCAACCCTGGCCAAGGGCACCACAGAACTGACCAATCTGCTCGACTCAGATGATATTCGCCACATGTTGGCAGCGCTCAAACAGCTCGGCGTGCAATTTGAGCTTTCCGAAGACAAGAGCCGCTGCAGCGTGCAGGGCCTTGGCGGCGCTATCAACAGCAACAAGCTGCAAGAGCTGTTTCTCGGTAATGCCGGCACCGCGATGCGGCCATTGTGCGCCGCGCTGACCCTGGGGAACGGTGAGTTTGTTCTCACGGGTGAACCCAGAATGGAGGAGCGGCCGATAGGAGATTTGGTCGACAGCCTCAAGGCTTTGGGCGCGGATATTCAATATCTGAAGGATCCCGGCTTCCCGCCATTAAAAATCAAGGCAACGGGCCTCAGTGGCGGGGATGTGGAAATTGCCGGTAATCTCTCCAGCCAGTTTCTTACCGCGCTCCTGATGGTTGCGCCGCTGGCCGGTGCCGCTGTCAATATCAAGGTCAAGGGTGAACTGGTTTCCAAGCCCTATATTGATATTACTTTGGCTTTGATGGCGCAATTTGGTGTCAAGGTTATCAACCACGACTATCAGCGTTTTGAGATCCCATCCGGTCAAAGCTATCTGTCACCGGGCAAGGTAATGGTGGAAGGCGATGCTTCATCGGCGTCTTATTTCCTGGCCGCAGGCGCCATAGCCGGCGGCGAAGTGAAAGTCACCGGAGTTGGCCGTCTCAGCATTCAGGGGGATGTCAAGTTTGCCGATGCGCTGGCGGCCATGGGCGCCGAGATTGAATGGGGAGATGACTTTATTATTGCCAGGGGTAGCCAGCTCAAGGGCATAGATATGGACATGAACCATATACCCGACGCAGCAATGACCATAGCCACAGCTGCGGTATTTGCCAAAGGGCCGACCCGCCTCAGTAATATCTACAACTGGCGTATCAAGGAGACAGATCGTCTCAGCGCCATGGCGACAGAACTGCGTAAAATTGGTGCCGAGGTGGAGGAGGGTGAGGATTATATTCTGGTTAATCCACCGCTTGCGCCCAAGCATGCCGCCATCGATACCTATAACGACCACCGCATGGCCATGTGTTTTTCGCTGCTGGCATTTGCCGATTGCGGCGTCACCATCAATGACCCGGATTGCACCTCAAAAACCTTCCCGGATTACTTCCAACGCTTTGCGGCCTTGGCCTGTTAAGCGGCTGAATTTCGGGCTGTTGACAGCAGCGGCCCGAAATTGACCTTGAATTCAGCATACGGAAAGCATGCAGTTGATATATAATATTGGCCGCTCATTTTCGGTGAACTCATACTGTGTCCTCATGGAAGATGACAATTACTGCGGAGGAATTTATGTCTGAACGGGCGCCTGTTGTCACAATTGACGGCCCAAGCGGTGCGGGAAAAGGCACTATAAGTCAGTTGCTTGCCAACAAACTTGGATGGAAACTGCTCGATAGCGGTGCCATATATCGAGTGCTGGCACTGGCCGCTATTCATCACGATGTGGAACTGGATAACGAAGAGGCCATCACCCTGTTGGCCGCGCACCTGGATGTACAGTTTCTGGCGGGAGCCGGAAATGAAGCCATAAAAGTGGTGCTGGAAGGCGAAGATGTCAGCCATGCCATTCGTACTCAGGAATGTTCTGACGCAGCCTCGAGAGTGGCGGCGTTTCCCCGGGTGAGAGAAGCCTTGCTCAGAAGGCAGCGTGCTTTCAGAGTTGCCCCTGGCCTTATAGCCGATGGCCGGGATATGGGAACCGTTGTTTTCCCGCATGCACCGGCAAAATTGTTTTTGACAGCCTCGGCTGAAGAAAGGGCCCAGCGGCGCTATAATCAGTTGCAGGACAAGGGCTTCGATGTTAATATCGAGCGTCTTTTAACCGAGATCCAGGAAAGAGATCACCGGGATATGAATCGCGCAGTTGCGCCTTTGGTGCCCGCAGAAGATGCCCTGGTGATAGACACTACAGGACTCGGGATTGAAACTGTGCTGGAGCTGGCGCTCAAGCACATAGTTGACAAGTTATCTGACGTCAGTCTTTGAGACTGGCGAGATAGGCATTCGCCACAGGGAAGAGGCGAGTTATTTTACTGACTCCACGTTCAGGATAGATACGTGGTTTATTACTTAAAGTTAATTAACATGACTGAATCTTTTGCTGATCTGTTTGAACAATCCCTTCAACAACTGGAATTCCGCCCAGGTTCTATCGTTCGTGGTACTGTAGTTGCCATCGAAAACGGTATGGTACTGGTTGACGCCGGTCTGAAATCTGAGAGCCCAATCCCAGCTGAGCAATTCAAAAACGCTCAAGGTGAACTGGAAATCGCCGTTGGCGACCAAGTTGACGTTGCGCTGGATAGCGTTGAAGACGGTTTCGGTGAGACTCAACTGTCTCGCGAGAAGGCCAAGCGCCACGAAGCCTGGATCGTTCTGGAAAAAGCTTACGAAGATGCTGAAACTGTAATCGGTGTCATCAATGGCAAGGTTAAAGGCGGTTTCACCGTTGAGCTGAACGGTATCCGTGCGTTCCTGCCTGGTTCTCTGGTTGACGTTCGCCCAGTACGCGATACTGCTCACCTGGAAAACAAAGAACTGGAATTCAAAGTTATCAAGCTGGACCAGAAGCGCAACAACGTTGTTGTTTCTCGTCGTGCTGTTATCGAATCTGAAAGCAGCGCTGAGCGTGATGCTCTGCTGGAAAACCTGCAAGAAGGTCAAGCAGTTAAAGGTATCGTTAAGAACCTGACCGACTACGGTGCATTCGTAGATCTGGGCGGTGTTGACGGCCTGCTGCACATCACCGACATGGCTTGGAAGCGTGTTAAGCACCCATCTGAGATCGTGAATGTTGGTGACGAAATCAACGTCAAAGTACTGAAGTACGATCGCGAGCGCACTCGTGTATCTCTGGGTCTGAAGCAACTGGGTGAAGACCCATGGCTGGAAATCAGCAAGCGCTACCCAGAAAACACTCGTCTGACTGGTCGCGTAACCAACCTGACTGACTACGGCTGCTTCGTTGAAATCGAAGAAGGCGTTGAAGGTCTGGTACACGTTTCTGAAATGGATTGGACCAACAAGAACATCCACCCATCCAAGGTTGTTAACCTGGGTGACGAAGTTGAAGTTCTGGTTCTGGACATCGATGAAGAGCGTCGTCGTATTTCTCTGGGTCTCAAGCAGTGCAAGACCAACCCATGGGAAGACTTCGCTAACCGTTATGCCAAGGGCGACAAAGTTACCGGTAAGATCAAGTCTATCACTGACTTCGGTATCTTCATCGGTCTGGACGGCGGTATCGACGGTCTGGTTCACCTGTCTGACATCTCTTGGAACGGTAGCGGCGAAGACGCTGTTGGCGAGTACAAGAAAGGCGACGAAATCACTGCAGTGGTTCTGTCTGTTGATCCAGAGCGTGAGCGTATCAGCCTGGGTGTTAAGCAGACTGAAGACGATCCATTCAACGCTTACCTGGCCGACAAGAAGAAAGGTACTATCGTAGTTGGTACTGTTACTGCTGTTGACGCCAAAGGTGTTACTGTTGAGCTGGCTGACACTGTTGAAGGTTACATCCGTGTATCTGACATCAGCCGTGACCGTGTTGAAGATGCATCAAGCGTCTACAATGTAGGTGACAGCGTTGAAGCCAAGTTCATGGGCGTAGATCGCAAGAACCGTGCAATCAGCCTGTCTGTACGTGCTAAAGACGAAGCTGAAGAAAAAGAAGTGATGGCTAACCTGAACAAGCAGGACGACGCTATCATGACTAATGCAATGGCTGAAGCGTTTAAGGCAGCTCGTAAGTAAGTGCCTGTAGTACAGGGGGCTAGCCCCCTGTTAGGTGACTGTGTTTGGCTTGATAATAGGGGTAGCTAGGATGACTAAATCCGAACTGATCGAAAAACTCGCCACTGGGCAGTCGCAACTGTCGGCGAAAGAAGTAGAAGGCGCCATCAAAGAGATGTTGGAGCAAATGGCGAAGACATTGGAAAGCGGTGATCGCATAGAGATCCGTGGCTTTGGCAGCTTTTCACTTCACTATCGTGCACCTCGCACTGGTCGTAATCCCAAGACGGGAACATCAGTCGAGTTGGATGGCAAGTACGTCCCGCACTTTAAGCCAGGCAAAGAACTGCGCGAACGCGTTGACGCTTATAACCGTTAATCGCTGTTGTATTAAAAGCCTCCGAAAGGGGGCTTTTTTATGTCTGGATCTTGGCTAAAGCTGGTCAGCTCAGTCAAATTACTGGATAATCAGAACATTGAAACGCGTTTATGGAGTGCAACGTGAAGTCATTTGTCGCAACCGTACTAGTGGCAATGCTGTTTGTAGTGGCACTGGTATTTGGCTCCCGCAATGAGCAGCTGGTCACCATCAGTTATTTTGTGGCACAGGGAGAGTTCCGCTTGCCTGTAGTGTTGGCCGTGGTATTTCTGGCGGGGTTTATCCTAAGTTGGATCATCGCCTTCTACTACATCATGAAGCTGAAACTGTCATTGCGTAATGCCCGCAAGAAGATCCAGACCTTAACTCAGCAGCAGGGGCAAGACGCCTAGTATGCTCGAACTTCTCTTTCTGTTGCTGCCTATTGCTGCGGCTTACGGTTGGTACATGGGCCGCCGCAGTTTGAGGCAGAAACAGAATTCAGCACAAAAGAAACTGAGCCGTGACTACTTCACCGGGCTCAATTTTCTGCTCTCCAATGAGTCAGACAAGGCGGTCGATCTCTTTATCAGCATGTTGGATGTCGATGATGAAACCATAGATACTCATCTGTCGCTGGGTTCCTTGTTTCGCAAGCGTGGTGAGGTAGACAGATCCATTCGTATTCACCAAAACCTGATAGCAAGGCCCAATCTCGCCACAGAGCAAAGAGACATGGCGATGATGGAACTGGGCAAGGACTATATGGCCGCCGGGTTCTACGATAGAGCCGAGGAGATATTCCTTAATCTCGTCAGTCAGGACGATCACAGCGAAGAAGCTGAAACCCAACTGATCTCCATTTACCAAATCACCAAAGAGTGGCAGAAAGCAATTGATATCACCAAGCGCTTGCCACGTAAACGCCAGCAGGGTCTGAAACCCGTTATCGCTCATTTCTATTGTCAACTAGCCGAGGAAGCTGACGACGAAGCGGGAAAACTCAAGGGCTTTCAAGCGGCACTCAAGCAAGATTCTCAATGTGGCCGCGCCTTGTTGTCACTGGCCAAGACCTACCTGGATGCCGGGCAATTGCCTCAGGCCAAGCAGATGCTCAACCAACTGATTGACGCCGATGCCGAGCTTTTTGCCGATGCACTCGCTTGTGCCCGCCAGCTCTATCAAGAGCTCAATGATATCGACGGTTATCGCGAGCTATTGGCTCACGCGATAGATAAGGGCGCCGGTGCCTCGGTTGTGGTGGCATTGGCGCAACGCATGATTGAAGACGGCAACATCAAAGGCGCCGAAGACATGGTGATGGAAGCTCTCTATCGCCACCCCACCATGCGGGGGTTCCAGCACCTGATGCAGATGCATATCAAGCAGGCTGAGCAGGGGCAGGCGCGAGATAGCCTGGCGATGCTGGAAAAGCTGGTAGAACAACAAATAAGATTCCGTCCAAGTTACCGCTGTCGGGAGTGTGGTTTCCCGGCACACACCCTATATTGGCACTGCCCATCCTGCAAGTGCTGGGGCAGTATCAAGCGGGTGCGCGGCTTGGACGGTGAATAACCCTCAGATAACGGAGTAAAAATGACAGAGACACCTATTGTGGTCGCCTTGGACTTTGATAACAAATTCAAAGCATTGCAACTTATTGATAAGTTGGATCCGTCTATGTGCCGCCTTAAGGTAGGCAAAGAGATGTTTACCCTGTTCGGGCCTCAACTGGTGAAAGAGATCCATGACCGAGGGTTTGATCTGTTTCTTGACCTGAAGTTTCACGACATTCCCAACACAGTGGCCAAGGCGGTCACTGCTGCCGCCGAAATGGGCGTCTGGATGGTGAATGTCCACGCCAGTGGCGGCCTCGCCATGATGGAAGCCGCCCGCCGAGCATTGCTGCCTTACGGGGATAACGCCCCCTTGCTGATTGCCGTTACTGTGCTGACTTCAATGAGCGACGATGAGCTCAAGCTTATTGGTGTTGAAGGCAGTGCTGAAGATCAGGTTCGCAGGCTGGCGCGCTTGACGCAAAAAGCCGGCCTCGATGGCGTGGTCTGCTCGGCCCGTGAGTCCAGTATGCTCAAGGCTGAACTTGGCGCCGATTTCAAACTGGTGACCCCGGGCATTCGTCCGGCGGGCAGTGATGCCGGCGATCAAAAACGCATCATGACCCCGGCTGAAGCGATGGCGGCGGGCTCGGATTATCTGGTCATAGGCCGACCCATTACTCAAGCGGCCGATCCTTTGGCGACACTGCAGGCGATACATCAATCGCTGGCATAAACTTGTGACATACCGGCGACTCGCAGTATGGACCGGAATAACGAATGATCAGTGGATAGGAGAGAAGCTCAATGTTCGATTATCAGGGTAAGTATGTAGTGGTCGTCGGGGGTACCAGCGGCATTAACCTCTGTATCGCCAAGGCGTTCGCAGTTGCTGGTGCCCATGTGGCGGTTGCCAGCCGTAACCCGGAAAAAGTGGCAGCCGCGGTGGCGTTATTGAATGAAGCCAATCCACAAGGTCAACATCTGGGCCTGAGCTTCGATGTCAGGGATTTGCCGGCACTCGAGCAAGGCTTTGCCGTCTTGGCCCAGAGTTTCCCGCATATCGATGTGCTTGTCAGTGGCGCCGCCGGCAATTTCCCCGCCAGCGCCGCCAAGCTCAGTGCCAACGGTTTTAAATCTGTCATGGATATCGATTTGCTGGGCAGTTTTCAGGTGTTGAAGCAAGCCTATCCCATGCTTAAGCGCCCTGGCGCCAGCATTATTCAAATTTCGGCGCCGCAGGCGTATATTGCCATGCCGATGCAGATCCACGTTTGCGCCGCCAAGGCGGGCGTCGATATGTTGACCCGCACCCTGGCTTTGGAATGGGGGCCAGAGGGTATTCGGATAAACTCCCTGGTACCCGGGCCGATTGCCGGTACCGAAGGGTTCAATCGCCTGGCGCCGTCGGCGCAGTTGCAGCAACAGGTGGCCGAGAGTGTGCCGTTAAAACGCAACGGTGAGGGGGAAGACTTGGCCAATGCTGCACTCTTTATGGCATCGCCAATGGCTTCGTATATTACCGGAACCATATTACCGGTTGACGGCGGTTGGTCGCTTGGCGGTGCCAGTGCGGCCATGAGTCAGCTCGGGGCACTGGCAGCAAAGCAAGAATCAAGTAAGTAGCAAGAGAGAGATTATAAAATGGCAAACGCATTACAGGAACAGTTGCTCAAGGCGGGTCTCGCCAGCAAGCAAAAAGTTCGCGATGTCAAAACCCAAAAGAAACGTAACCGCAAGTCCAATATTGATGACGGCTCTGCTGAGCTGAAGGCGCAGATCGCTCAGCAGAAAAAGCAGCAGGCAGAAAAGGACAAGGCACTCAATGAACAACGCTTTGCCGAGGCCACAGAGAAAGGTCTGGTCCGTGGCCTGGTCACCGAAGTTAAGCAAAATGCGGTGGCGCTGCCGAAAGATGGCGAGATCAAGTTCAACTATACCCTGGAGAACAAGATATACCCCTTGTATATCAATGAAAAACTTCAGAGTCAGTTACTCGGTGGCCGCTTGGGGATAGTGCGAATTGAGCAAAGCAGCTATCTGGTGCCTCATAAACTCGCCGAGCGGGTTAATCTGTTGGTGCCGGCTTGGTGTGGCTATTTGTGGCAGGCCGAGAACAACGCCGCGCAAGTAACGGAAGAAGACGACCCTTACGCAGATTATGTCATTCCGGACGATCTTATGTGGTAAGGCGCTTATACCTACCGATTCGGTATAACGCTTGAAAGCCAAAGGCCTCCATAGGGAGGCCTTTGTTGTTTGTGCAGGTTTACCCGTCAGTCACGATACGTTTCACCATAGAAGCTCGCCAGCAGCAAAGCTTTCAGTTCACCTATCAAGGGATACCTGGGATTGGCGCCTGTACACTGATCATCAAAAGCATCTTCAGCCAGTTCATCGAGCTTATCCAGGAAATCGGCTTCTTTGACACCGGCTTCCTGAATCGAGGCCGGGATCCCCAAAGCCTGCTTCAACTGCTCGATTTTGGCTATCAAACGCTCGACTTTTTCGGCGTCACTCAGCCCAGCGTCTGTCAGCTTAAGGTGATCGGCAATGGCGGCATAGCGGCAGAGCGCCTTGGGTCTGTCATACTGGCTGAAGGCGGCTTGCTTGGTAGGCAGGTCGGTGGCGTTGAAACGGATGACATTGCTTATGAGCAGTGCATTGGCCAAACCGTGGGGCAGATGGAATTCGGCGCCCAATTTATGGGCCATAGAGTGACATATTCCCAAGAAAGCGTTGGCAAAGGCGATACCGGCAATAGTGGCGCCGTTGTGCACTTTTTCGCGGGCAATCGGCGCTGCAGCGCCTTCTTCATAGGCTTTGGGCAGGTGCTCAACCAGAAGACTCAAGGCCTGCAATGCCTGACCGTCACTGTACTCGTTGGCCATCACGCTGACATAGGCTTCCAAGGCATGGGTAATGGCATCGATACCACCAAAGGCTGTCAGGGATTTGGGCATATCCATCACCAGGTTGGGATCCACAATTGCCATGTTGGGGGTCAGCTCATAATCGGCGATGGGATATTTGGCACCTGTCTTCTCATCGGTCACCACGGCAAATGGCGTGACTTCAGAGCCGGTTCCTGAAGTGGTGGGGATAGCCACCATCTTGGCCTTGCGCCCAAGTTTGGGGAACTTGTAGATACGCTTGCGAATGTCCATGAAGCGCAGCGCCAGATCGGCAAAGTCCACCTGAGGATGTTCATACATCACCCAGATGATCTTGGCGGCGTCCATGGGTGAGCCGCCACCAAGGGCTATGATCACATCCGGTTGGAAGCTCTCGGCCACCTTGGTTCCGGCGCGAACCACAGCCAGGGTAGGATCGGCCTCCACTTCATAAAACACCTCGGTATCCAGCCCCAAGCCTTTGAGGATTTTGATGGTTTCATCGCAGTAGCCGTTATTGAACAGAAACTTGTCTGTCACTATCAAGGCGCGGCGTTTGTCGGCCAACTCTTCCAGTGCTATGGGTAGGCTGCCGCGGCGGAAATAGATGGAAGATGGAAGCTTGTGCCACAACATATTCTCGGCCCTCTTGGCGACGGTTTTCTTGTTGATAAGGTGACTCGGACCCACATTCTCCGAAATGGAGTTGCCGCCCCAGGAGCCACAGCCCAGGGTGAGGGAGGGCGCCAGTTTGAAGTTATAGAGATCGCCGATCCCGCCTTGAGATGCCGGGGTGTTGATCAGAATTCGAGCGGTTTTCATTCGCTCACCGAAACGCTTGACCCGCTGCACCTGGGTATCCTGGTCGGTATAGAGCCCAGAGGTATGGCCGATACCACCGAGTTTCACCAAGGCATCGGCCTTATCCAGCGCCTCGTCAAAATCTTTGGCGCGGTACATACCAAGCAGCGGCGAAAGCTTTTCATGGGCAAAGGCTTCGGCTTCGGTTATTTCATCCACCTCACCGATCAGTACCTTGGTCCAGTTCGGTACGCTGAAGCCGGCCATTTCGGCAATGCGCGCGGCACTCTGGCCAACAATGGCGGCGTTGAGGGCGCCGTCTTTGAGAATAACCTGTTTCACCGCAAGGCATTCTTCGTCACTGAGCAGATAGCCGCCGTGATGGGCGAAGCGCTCCCGCACCGCCTGATAGATGCTGTCGAGCACTACCACAGCTTGTTCGGAGGCGCACACCACACCGTTATCAAAGGTTTTTGACATCAGGATAGAGGCCACAGCCCGTTTGATATCCGCGGTTTCATCGATAACCACAGGTGTGTTACCTGCGCCGACACCGATAGCCGGTTTCCCGGAAGAGTAGGCGGCCTTCACCATACCCGGGCCGCCGGTGGCCAGTATGAGATTTATCTTTTCGTGGGTCATCAGATGATTGGATAGTGCGACACTGGGTTCATCTATCCAACCTATGATGTCCTCGGGAGCCCCGGCCTTGATGGCGGCATCCAGTACTATTCGGGCGGCCGCGACTGTTGATGCCTTGGCCCTGGGATGTGGGGAGAACACTATGGCATTACGGGTTTTCAGGCTGATAAGCGCCTTGAAGATAGCGGTGGAGGTAGGGTTGGTTGTCGGTACTATGCCGCAGATGATCCCCACGGGCTCGGCGATAGTGATGGTGCCGAAGGTGTCGTCTTCTTCCAGAATGCCGCAGGTCTTTTCATCCTTGTACTTGTTGTAGATATACTCGGAAGCAAAGTGGTTTTTAATCACTTTGTCCTCCAGTACGCCCATGGAGGTTTCGGCGGCGGCCTGTTTCGCCAGCACAATTCTGGCATCGGCGGCAGCCAGCGCTGCAGCGCGAAATATCTTGTCGACTTGCTGCTGACTGAAGCCGGCGAATTTCGTCTGAGCCTGGCTGACTCTTTCCAGTAGCAGATCCAGTTCCTCGGTATTGGTGACTTTCATAATCAGTTTCCCGTAAAAAAATTTAACAAAGGCCCATCTTGGTTAAACTCTCTCACATGAAATAAAATTACAACCAAACGGCGTTGCTATCTGTGATCTTGGCCACAGGCATGGCGTTTTATGTAATTCAACAACGTTGAATCTCATCCAGGAGCGAAAAACAACTTTGCATTAGTGTCGACTATACTGCAGCTTTGGCTGCACTGATATTACGAAAATTTATTCGAAGTTGTGACCGAGAATAGAAAATCTCATTTCTGGGGTTTGTTAACTTAGGGTAGAGTATGCACCGTCTCAAGCTACTGTTTCCCGGTGAGTTCCCTACACTGGAAGGATACGAAATTGGATTTGACCCTGTACGTTAAATTTTTCCTCGGACTGGTGGCTATCATCAACCCGGTGGGCCTGTTGCCGGTATTTGTCAGCCTCACCAGTCACCAGACTGAGGCTGAGCGTAATCATACTGCCAAAATATCCAACTTTGCCGTGGTGGTGATCCTCCTGGTTACCACAGTGGCGGGTCAGTATATATTGAATATGTTCAGTATTTCGCTGTCGGCATTCCGAATTGCCGGCGGTACACTGATTGCCATCATCGCCATGTCCATGTTGCAGGGAAAGCTGGGCGAGGTGAAACGCAACCAGGAAGAGGACAGGGAAGCCTCGGCGATGGAATCGGTTGCCGTGGTGCCGCTGGCTTTGCCGCTAATGGCCGGCCCGGGGGCTATCAGCTCAGTCATCGTCTTTGCCGCGGAGCATAAAGGCCTGGCCAATCTGCTGGCCATGTCGGTGACTGTGGCCCTGTTTGGTCTGCTCAGCTTTGCATTGTTCAGAATGGCTTCGGTTATCAATAAGCTCCTCGGCAAGACAGGGATCAACGTGATCACCCGTCTGATGGGACTCTTGATGTTATCTATCGGCATAGAGGTGATAGCTGCCGGCTTCAAGGGATTGTTTCCCAACTTACTGGGGTAAAAAATCCACCTGCATAGCAGGTGGCTTTGAACAGCCCCCTAGAAGGGGGCTAAAAGAATCACCCATCCAAACCAAGCTTGCTCTGACCGTTTGATTCCTCTGCCTCTACTTTCTGTTGATACCTTACATATCGACGAATGATCTCTTCGTTTGCTCCCACTGAAAACACTCAAGCTTGGCGGAAGTCTCACCAGTAAGTGAACATGGTCTATCTGGACATTTAGCTCTACTATCCGACACCTCTTCATGCCGCTATAGATATAAATACTCCGACAAACCTCCTGCCCAACTCGGCCCTTCAAGATCCTGTGTCTATACTTTGGCTTCCATACAATGTGATACTGACAGCGATAGAAGACGTGCGATGCACTTTCATATCGGCTCATACTGCTTACTCCTTGATTTGCTGGTAACAAACCGAGTCAGTATGCAGCATGGGCACTCTTCGGGCTGAGCCCCGACTTGACGATCACCACCTCCATAGGAGGTGGTTTTGGGGTGACAATAAAATAAAGCGCCCTCGGGCGCTTTATTGTTAGTTGGTTGCGACGATTTTTCATCAGTAATTCTGGCTCAAGTCTATGATGGCACCGCCTTTGGGGCTGAACAGTTGTTGATGCAGCCTGGCGGCAAACTCATCTGTCATTCCCGAGATATAGTCTGCTATCACTCTGTGGCTGTTTTCCCCCTTGCAGTTGGCCTGTTGCCAGCGTGATTGGGTATTATGGGGCAGGAGCCTCAGAGGATCCGAGGCAAAGGCTTCAAACAGCTCCATCACTATCTGTTGGCCCTTGTACTCCAGCATCTGGATCTCGGGCTTACGCACCACATATTTGAGGACGAACTGTTTCAGCAGCTCCAGCAACTCGGCAAAGGCCGGTTCCAACTTGGCATTGAATCTGAGCAAGGGTTCGGCAAAGTCCGGGTTCTCGTCGATTTTGATGGCGGTTACCAGCGCATTGACCAGGGTCCCTATGGCATCCTTGCGCAAGTGATGTTTGCGGGAAAACAGCTTGAGCTCAATATTCCCGAGCTGGCTTTGGATCCACTCATCTTCAATGGCCTGTAGCGGAGCACGCATATCCTCTTGCCAATTCGCGCCGGTGACTATCCCCATTACTATGGCATCTTCGAGATCGTGCACCGCATAGGCGATATCATCGGCCAGCTCCATAATGGTGCAGTCGAACGACTTGAAGTGAGTGCGTCGGTGCAGCCCTTCCCCCGGGCTGTAATGACTGAGAAAGCTCTGCTTGTCTTTACTGTCCAGCAGCTCAAGTACCCAATCGAGGATAGCTTCATCATCATCGAAAACCCCTTTCACTGGCGGCCATTGGCTCGGCCTTAACTGACGATAGTGACTCAGTTCCGGCTGAGGTCTATCCACTTTCAGTGTGCGTACCGGAGCCGGGTATTTGAGTACACCGAGCAGGGTGCGCCGGGTCAGGTTCATGCCAAAGTGTTCGGTATAGGGTTCGAGCCGGGTAAGGATTCTGAAGGTTTGGCCATTGCCTTCAAAGCCGCCGTGCTCACGCATCATGTAGTTGAGTGCCACCTCGCCGCCATGGCCATAGGGTGGGTGGCCGATATCATGGGCCAGGCACAGGGCTTCGAGCAGGCTCATGGAGTCGAGCAAAAAGGCCATTTCGGGATAGCGCTGTTTCAACTGGGCGGCTATGCCCGTACCTATTTGTGAGACTTCCAGAGAGTGGGTCAGGCGGGTGCGGTAAAAGTCGTTCATGCCCACCCCAAGCACCTGAGTCTTGGCCTGCAAGCGTCGAAAGGCGGCAGAGTGCAGAATTCTGGCTCTGTCTCTCTGATAGGGACTGCGATTATCGTCGCGGCGCTGACTGTTGTTGGGCTCGCGCCTGGCTTGCCAGTGGGCTTGGCTCATAATCTCTCCTGCTAGAGCAGTTGATTGATTTCATCCAGATCCAGGGTGAAACTGGGAATAAAATGCTCGCGAAAATACGTCACTGCCGGGTCTGGGTTGGCATCCAGCATGGTTTCGAGTCGCTTGCGGGCACTGTTGAACTCGTTGTTGCCGGCACGCTTTTCTTCGAGACACTTAAGATAAGCGCACAGAGTATCGGCGGACTTGACCAACTTGCGATGACTGAGCTCGGCGCTATCACTGATAAACAGCGCTCGGTAGTCGTCACGAAACTCTTCGGGCACCATCTCCAGCAGTCTGGCTTCGGCTATGGCTTCAATCTTCTTGTATTCGGCCTCTATCTCGGCATTGAAGTATTTGACCGGGGTAGGCAGATCGCCGGTAAGTATTTCGCCGGCATCGTGAAAGATGGCCAGGGTCGCGGCGCGATCGGGCGAATATTGGCCATTGAACTTACGGTTACTGATGATGGCCAGTGCATGGGCCACCATGGCGACCTGCAATGAGTGTTCCTGCACATTCTCGGTTCGGACGTTATACATCAAAGGCCAACGCTGAATTAACTTCATCCTGGCCAGGTGGGCAAAAAGGTGACTCATACAACTTCCTTTGATAGCTAAGTTTTTTGCTCGTTTCCCTTACTTTACCTCAGTGGTTAAAGGCTGTCAGTGCCGGGCGGGGATA
>NZ_JBICJO010000061.1:0-84051 GCF_043103185.1 Shewanella sp. YQ_9 | reverse complement strand
TTTTTGCTCAAGTTCGGGCAATTTTTTGCCCAGCCAATTAGGCTGTTTTTTAAACAGTAACGAAATCAATTGATTAAATTTTGGCACGAAGGTTGCCTTAGCTAGGTAGGTTAATCCAAACCTCAGTGAATTTTAAAAAGGAATTTATCATGCCAACACCATGTTATATCTCTATCGAAGGCCAAACTCAGGGCAACCTCACTGCCGGCGCCTTTACTGCGGAATCCGTCGGTGACATCTTTGTGGAAGGCCATGAAGACGAGATGCTGGTTCAGGAGTTCAACCACATTGTGACTGTGCCAACCGACCCTCAGTCCGGCATGCCTTCCGGTCAGCGTGTGCACAAACCGTTCAAGTTCACCGTCGCGCTGAACAAAGCTGTTCCCTTGATGTACAACTCACTATCTTCCGGTGAGAAACTGACCAAGGTTGAGCTCAAGTGGTACCGCACTTCAATCGAAGGTAAGCAAGAGCACTTCTTCACGACCAAGCTGGAAGGCGCCACTATCATAGATATCAACTGCAATATGCCTCACTGCCAGGATCCCAATAAGGCTGACTTTACTCAGCTGGTTGAAGTGTCCATGGCTTATCGCAAGATAGACTGGGATCACGTCAGCGCCGGAACCTCTGGTGCCGACGATTGGCGCAAGCCCATCGAAGCATAATTCATTCAGCAACTGTTTTTCTAAGAGGTGTTCCGGCTGATAGCCGGGCGCCTCTTGTTATCTGATGTAAAGGTTTTGCAAATAGGTTTTCGATGACATTAAGAGAGTGATTCTATCGGATTAGAGTCAGGACGAACTCGAACAAGGATACCGGCTATGTTTTATCTTGGCAGTGGTTTGCGGTTTCATTTCAAGGCAGAAGCGGAGGCGGACGATAGTTTCAACCTGCTGTCGTTTGATTTTGATGAGCAGTTGTCCTCGCCCTTCAAGGGAGAGTTGATATTACTGAGCCGCAGGGATGATATTACTGCCGAGCAGATAGTCGATAAGAATGGCGTCTTGAGTATTTGGCAGGACGGTGTTCGAGTCAGGAGTTTTCACGGCATAGTCAGTCGCTTTGCCAAGGAAGACTCAGGCCATAAACAGACCCAATACAAACTGACCATGGAACCTGCCATGGCGCGGCTGCGGCTGAGACAAAACAGCCGTATCTTTCAGGAAAAGTCCCTCAAACAGATTTTCAGCACCCTGCTTGATGAAATGGGTATCAGTGATTATGCCTTCAGTTGGGATGCACGCTACGAGTCGGAAAAACGCGAATACTGTGTTCAGTATCGGGAGTCGGACTTTGACTTTATCACCCGTCTTGCGGCTGAGGCCGGGGTGTTCTGGTATTTCGAATTCAGTGATGACAAACATACGCTGATTTTCTGTGATGCCACCAGCAAGCTGCCAGCGGCCAAACAACTATTCCCCTATAACGCCTTGAGCGGCGGCGACAGCGAAGTGCCTTTTGTCTGCAGCTTCAGTTACGCCAAGCAACTGGCGAGTGCCAAGGCCGAACTCAAGGATTACAGCTTCAAAAAGCCCGCTTATAGCTTTTTACAGGATGATATTGCCAATCAGCTCGACTTCCAGCAAGCGGGATCTGAAGTGCTTTATGAGCACTATGATTATCCTGGGCGTTACAAGGATGACGCCCAGGGAGAGCTTTTCACCCGCGCCAGATTGCAGGCGTTACGGAATGAAACCCAAATGGCATCGGCAATGTCCGATATTGCTGATGCCGGCGCCGGTATCAAGTTCAACTTGGGCGAACATCCAGATGCGGCGTTTAACCGTGATTGGTTGCTTGTGGGGGTAAAACACTGCGGAATACAGGGCGCAGCGGCAGAGGAGGGGAACAGTAGCACCCCGACTCAGTATCAAAACCAGTTATTGGCAATTGAAGGGCACCTTCCCTGGTTACCGCTTCCGGCCACCAAACCCTTGGTGACAGGGCCACACATGGCTATTGTCGTCGGGCCAGATAATGAAGAGATCTTTTGTGATGAATTTGGCCGGGTCAAGGTGCAGTTTCCCTGGGACAGATATGGCCGGGCCGATGAGCACAGCAGCTGTTGGGTTCGTGTCAGCCAGGGGTGGGCCGGTGGTCAGTACGGTTTTATGGCGGTTCCACGCATTGGTCATGAGGTCATAGTCTCTTTTCTTGAAGGCGATCCGGACCAACCTATCATTACCGGTCGCACATACCATGCTGCCAATCCTGTGCCCTATGTATTGCCGACCAACAAAACCAAAACCGTGCTCAAGACCCAAACCCACAAGGGGCCGGGATTCAATGAGTTGAGTTTTGAAGATGCCGCCGAAAATCAACTCATCTATTTGCATGCCCAGAAAGACCATAAGCTGGAAATCAACCACGACCAGCACTATCAGGTGGGTAACGATAGAGAAAAGCACATAGGACGGGATCAGCGCCTGAACGTGGGGCAGGATGAGTTTCTGGAAATAGGTCGAGATCAGCAGGCATTGATTGGTCAGGATCAAAAGCTGGAAGTGACCAGAGACAGGCAAACCCTGATCAAGCGTCATTATCGCCTCGAAGTCATGGATCGTCGTCACGAGTACTCCAGAGCCAATCACGATTTGGAAGTGGGCGGCCATTACACCCAGAAGGTTGAGGGAAAGGTGTTATTGGAAGCCGGTGAAAGTGTACTGGTGCACACCAAGTCGCTCACCCTCAATGGCTCGGAGAAAGTCACTATTCAGGGGCCAGGAGGCAAGATACTCATAGATTCCGGCGGGATCACTCTCGAAGCTCCCAATATCAAGCTCAAGGGGCCAGTGGCTGTAACAACCGGGGCCAAGCCTCAATTGGCGACGCTGAAGAGTGCCGCAGAAGAGGGCAACCCGATAGTCGATCTTTGTCCCGATTGCGGAGAATAACAGTATGACTATGGTGAAAGAAAATAGTCTCAAGGCGTTTGGGCCCAACTACTTGGTCTTGGATGCAGCGCTATGCCCCGAGCCCTTGTGGTTTGCCAAAGGGGCCGGAGCCGAGTGTCATAGCCTGTTTGATTACCGGGATCAGGCATTGGTGGATAACGGCCCTTGGTTACTCCATCTTGCGGGACAGGATGAGCTGATAAAACTGATGCTGGAGAAAGACACCCATGGTCACAGCGCGCTGTGGTGCAAGAGTGAGCTAGCCCTGCAGCCACTGAAAGAAGCACTGGGGCAAAGGTTGTATGCCGTCAAGCCTGATGGTGAAACTACTCGTTTTCGTTTCTACGACCCCAGGGTCTTACATCACTATTTAACCGAAGAAACGCAGGCCAGAAGGGATGCATTTCTTGAGCCTTTGGGGTCAGTGCTCTATGCATCGCTTAACCCCTTTCGTTTCAATAACCATTGGCTGAATTGGCAAAGGGAGCCGGACGGATACGGCTGCCAGGCGATATCGATTAAGGAGGATTAATATGGGGACTCCGGTTGCTTTGAAAGGACATCAACATATTTGCCCTATGTTCAGCGGCAATACCCCTCATGTTGGTGGACCGATAAACCAGGGAGAAAGTGCTCTGACGGTCAACGGTATTCCTGTGGCCTTAACCGGGCACAAGTGTGACTGCCAGGTTGGCGGGCCAGATACCCTGGTTCAGGGACATCCGAGTTTGACCGTCAATGGCATCGCCGTGGTATTGCAGGGTGCGTCCACGGCCCATGGCGGCAAAGTCATTCAGGGAGATGCTGCCTTGACAGTGTCTTAAGGAGAAGCGAATGAGCTGGGAACTGAGTCAGGAAATCATGGATGCGATGCCAAACTGGCAAAGGCGAAACCAGATCCATGCCCTCGCACGTCACCTGTTATCACTGGAAAGTCCACCAACAGATGGGCAGGCATGCTATGACTGGCTCGAGCAGCAAGTCAGTCAGGCTTATCAATATGGATTCACCGAGCTGGGCCATCTGCGCTTGGTTGCCGAGGCCTTGTTTTTGGCACAAGTGTCACTCGATGACCCGGAAGTGAGTGCCATAGTGACCAAGACCGGCTTGCCTTCAGGACGAGCGGCTATCTTGTTGCAGTGGGCCAAGGAACAGCAATCTTCTACCATGGAGTCTGGTTATGAGCTGTAACGCTGATTGTAAATGCCGCAAGGGTATTGTGGCGCTGGTGTTCGTCCCCGGTATTATGGGCACCCGCTTGATGAACAAAAAGAGTGGCGACTCAGTATGGGATCCTGCTGCCGGGGGAAAGTTCAGTGGTCCCAGCAGTACCGCCATGGAGCTGAAGGCCGAACGTGAAGCCGAGCTCGCCGCGGCGCAGGCGGACGATGATGATGGTTTCTTTGAGGGGATAGGTAAATGGTTTAATCGAAAGTGGATAGGGATAAAGGAAAAGGGCCGCGGAATAGCGGAAACCGGCCGTAAGTACCGAACCAAAGCCGCCGCCTGGCCTCGGATCAAAGATTTGATTTTTGCCGGTCCGGTACAGCGTAAAGCATTGTTGGTTAATGGTAAAACTAAAAAGAAAGGGGATCCGATAATCGATCGGGATGATCATTTATTGGTGGAAGACCCAGGCACCGATAAGTATTTCAGGGTCTATACTTCAGTACCCAAGTCGCAGATGGAACTCAAAAAGCGTCGGGGTTGGGGCGAGGTGTTATGGGACAGTTACGGCCCGCTGCTTCGATATCTTGAGTCGAAGGAGCCGTTATTTAAACGCCTGTATCCCGGGCTGCAATTCCCGGTATTTACCGTAGGCTATAACTGGATGCGCAGCAATGAATACGCCGGGAAGCGACTCAAGGATAAACTTGAGGAATTCAGGACACAGCTACTCAAGGAAGATAAAGAAGGCGATAACCTGGGGCTGACCAAGGACGATATTAAGTTTGTGGTCATCAGTCACTCCATGGGCGGATACGCCTCCCGCGCCGGCTTTATCTTAAGCGGCCTGGAATCTCAAGTCGAAGCGGTTATCCATGGCGCGATGCCAACCCACGGCAGCCCCTCCACTTATTTTCAGTTTCGCTGCGGCGCCGTCGGCCACGGTGCTTTGGGGCAGGTCGTCAAAATGGTGCTGGGCAAGAACGCCGCCGATACCACGGCAATACTGGGCTTTTGTCAGGGCGGGCTGGAACTGATGCCCAATAAGCTCTACGTGGATGCGGCCAATAAGGGGGAGTGGCTGTTTGTCAATAAGGATCCGGCGAAACAGCCGGACAAACGGGAACTGTTGCAGATAGGCTATGGCAGTGGCATTTATGATTTCTATCGCCGTTTCGATACCTGGTATAGCCTGGTGCAGCCTCCCTTGTTGGCACCTGAGCTGGCCAATCCAGCCGATGAGCAGCTTGAAAAACATAAAAATGCATTTTTGAATCGAATTACCAAATGTGAAACCTTTCACGATAAATTGGCGGCCAATTTTCACAAGACTACCACACTGCTCTACAGCAATAACCCGGACACCAAGGCGTTTGATACCTGTGAGTGGCAGCTGCAGAACGGCTTGACCCCGGGGCTGGAGACGGCGGCGGTGGAGCGCTGGCAAGTCATAGGCGATGAAAACCATGGCTGGCTCTCTGTCAAGGGCGAGGTCAAACTGCTGAGTAGTAGTGAGCTGGCCGAGCATGAACGCAAGTTAAAGAGCTGGATGGAACAGAACCGCTATGGTCATCAATATGCCCACATGCCGCCTAGGGCTCAAAGTACCAGCTTCAGGTTGGGTAGCGAGACGGCCAAGGGTGATGGTACCGTGCATGAAGGCGCGGGCAAGTACCCCAAAGGGGTGCAGACTATCGGCTTGGTGGCGACCCAGGATCACCAGGGGTTTTACAATTGCCCCGATGTCAGGGAGCTGATGGTCGGTGTGCTTCAGTCTTGGCTGCCGGATATTCACCAGAAATTCAAGGGGTAGATATGGCAGAAGGTTATCGCAAGAGGATTAAACGCGGGCTGCTCGGCAGTCTGGCATTAGTTTGTTTTTGGCAGGGAGAGGCTGTGATGGCGCAAGCGGAAAAAATACAGGAAGGGCCGGCGAGTATGGTGTTTACCAAACACTGCGTGGGACGTTTTGAGTTTGAGTTACCCCAAGAGATGCAACTGCTCACCTCGGGTTATGGTCAGCCGCAGTTCTCTATCGATATCTACCATCAGGATGATAAGTCGGAAAAGCAAGGAGTGATAACCGGTGAGCATAGGCTTGATCAATGGCTGGAGTATGTGGAGGAGTTGCGCCTAAAAGATGCTGAGCTTCATCCAACCAAGTATGTTATCAAAGATTTGGAGCCGGATTTGAAAACAGTAGTGTTTTACACAGATTATCGAAGATATGGTCCAGATAAAAAACACTACTTTGCCAGCTTCTTTTTCAAGGATTTTCCGGAGCAACAGTTGGGACTCAGCATTGATGGCCGTGCTAATGAGTTCATTGCCCGAGATGCCCCCAATGTGGATGAGATATTGCAGCAGCGGCTGCAATGGATGCGTCAGGCGATAGAGAAGATTGAATATCAGCCCTGGCCGCATAAACAGGCGGGTGTCTGTTTGCAAAGAAATATCTTGATCGCCAATCTTCAGCCACCGATTACCCCTTCAGGGCCTTATCCAACGAGCGCGTATAAGGAGGGCTCTTATCACGAAAACTATCAGGCGGAGTTTTTTAACGGAAAAGATTCACTGTTTGAGATCATCGTGAACGTGTATGGCAAAGGCGAGGAAAAGGGCTTGAAAGAGGAACTGAGCCGCTACAGCGGGATGATGGCCTTTTTCGCCAGCAGCAAGACCAAGGTGGCCGGGCGGGAAGGGCGGCTGTTTATCAGTGATGGCAAATACTCGGATACCCAGCGGGAGTTCACCTGGGTCAGCACCGACAGCAAAATCAACAGTGTCCGTTATGCCCATATGGAGATCAGCGGCAAGATAGAGATCAAGGACTTTCCTGCAATGGCGCCCTTGAATGCCACCGATATGATAGTAGGGCTGCTCAAAAGCGTGCGGGTTAGGGAAAACGGCATGGTCGGGGTGAAGGACTAACGCGAGGAGTGAAAGGAAGGAACCGTTGATAAGAAGATGCTTAAGTTTACTGCGGCGAAAGCTGTGGCCCTGTTGCCTGGTTTGTACAGGTTTTCCCCTTTTGACGTACGCCGAGGAGATACCGCCTGGGCCGGCCGGCATGGTGTTTACCAAACACTGTGTGGGCCGTTTTGAGTTTGAGTTACCCCAAGAGATGCAACTGCTCACCTCGGGTTATGGTCAGCCGCAGTTTTTTATCAACATCTATCATCAGAACAATACCGACCGCAAGAAAGGGGTGATAACCGGTGAGCATAGGCTTGAGCAATGGCTGGCTTACGTGGAGGAGTTGCGTAGTAAGGAAACGACAAAATACTATCCAACCAAATACGTTATAAAAGAACTGGAACCTGAGCTGAAGACGGTTGTTTACTACAAAGACAGAAGAAGGCTAATGCAAGAACCGGACGCAGAACATTACTTTGCAGCTTTTTTCTTTAAGGATTTTCCGGAGCAACAGATAGGCATCAGCATTGATGGCCGCGCTAATGAGTTTATAGCCCGTAACGCCCCCAATGTGGATGAGATATTGCAGCAGCGGCTGCAATGGATGCGTCAGGCGATAGAGAAGATTGAATATCAGCCCTGGCCGCATAAACAGGCGGGCGTCTGTTTGCAAAGAAATATCCTGATCGCCAATTCCCAGCCACCGATTACCCCTTCAGGGCCTTATCCAACGAGCGCGTATAAGGAAGGCTCTTATCACGAAAACTATGGGGCGGAGTTTTTTAACGGAAAGGATTCACTGTTTGAGATCATCGTGAACGTGTATGGCAAAGATCAGGGCAAGGCGCTGAAAGAGGAGCTCAGCCGCTAAAGCGGCATGATGGCCTTTTTCGCCAGCAGCAAGACCAAGGTGGCCGGGCGGGAAGGGCGGCTGTTTATCAGTGATGGTAAATACTCGGATACCCAGCGGGAGTTTACCTGGGTCAGCACCGACAGCAAAATCAACAGTGTCCGTTACGCCCATATGGAGATCAGCGGCAAGATAGAGATCAAGGACTTTCCGCAGATGGCGCCCTTGAATGCCACAGATATGATAGTAGGGCTGCTCAAAAGCGTGTGGGTGCGGGAAAACGGCATGCAGGGCGTAACTCAGCAACGCCCTCAATAAATGTTTAGTTGCAGGCTTGCTTTAGCACCTGCAGTAGCCCGGTTTCAGAAGCTGCCAGCTCAGTTTGTTCGTTTAATACATCTGCCAGTATGGTGTCTGTGGTCAGCGGGTTGGCCAGTACCACCCGGAATACAGTCACGGTTTCTCTGTGATAACGGGCGGGTTGGATCCGGGTGCGGGACACAAAAGACTTGCCTTGTTCACGTTGTTTCTTCTGAATGGCACGAGTGAGGTCATCAAGAATGCCATTGATCTCTTTGACCTTTTCAAGATTACCCTGTGCCAATTGCCGGTTCAGAGCGGTTTGTGCCCAAGAGGGGCACCAACGGTAGGTGAGCAGACACAACTCGGGCGCACTCACCAGTTCAAATTCGCTGTGTTGCTCAATCAAGCCGGCAAAGAAGCGGGCCTTTTCCAGCGAATTATTGATCAGTATTTCATAGCCTTTCTTGCCGATTATCTGCATGCAGGCATGCACCAGCATGGCCATTCCGGGGCGGGAACCTTCCAGAGTCTGGCTGCCCAAATCCTTGGAACCTTTACGCAAAATATATTCGGCATGATGCACTATCGCCCGCGCCAGTTCAGGCTGTTTGAACAGCACCATACCGGCCCCCATAGGGACATACATCTGTTTATGGGCATCTATGGTCACTGAGTCTGCCATTTCTATCCCTTTTAGCAGATGGCGATATTTGCTGGATAACAAGCTGGCTCCGCCCCAGGCGGCATCAACATGAAAGTGGCAATTGAGCTCGGTTGCCAACTCGGCCAGCTCAGGCAGAGGGTCTATGTTACCGGTTTCTGTGGTGCCGGCAACGCCGATAATCGCCATGACTCGGATGCCCTGCCTGGCCAGCTTGGTGGCCGCCTCGCGCATGGCGTCGACATCGACCTTATTGTTGGCATCGGTCGCGATTGAAACTATGTTATCCCGGCCAATGCCCAACAGATCGGCGGCTTTGCCCAGGGAGTAATGACCGCGCTCGGACACCAGTATCGCCAGGCCTTTCCAACCGTAGTGGCAGAGCGCCGCGCCTAAGCCTTCGCGGTTGATACCGCGAAATTGGCCGTCAGCCTTGAGCAGTTGGTTGCGGGCAATCCATAGGGCGGTGATATTGGCTACAGTGCCACCGGAGCAGAAGGCTCCCAGAGCATGATTGGCGCTGTGCATCCACTGGTGATAGAAGTCGGTGGTTTCACCATAAATGAGGTGATGCATCATCCCCAGCACCTGCCGCTCCAAGGGAGTGAAGGCCTTGGAGGTTTCGATTTTGACCAGATTCTGATTCAGGCCCACCATCATTTTCGACAAGGGCAACACGAAGTAGGGCAGCGCCGATGTCATATGGCCGATAAAGCTGGGGGCGGCGGTGTGTACTGAATGCGCCACCAAATTCTGCATCATCTCTTCTGTGTAGTCAGAAACAAATCTGGGTTGACGCGGGATTTCAAAGGCCTGGAAATCTTTTTCGATTTCACTCAGGGGCTTTTCCAGCGCGGCGATATTCTGGGTCAGGAAACCGGCGAGATCTTGAGACAATGCCTGTTCTATGCGGCTCAGGGTCGATTCCGGTGCTTCGGGCACGGTAAAGATACGCATCAGAGAGTTTTCTGAGGCGGTGGCCTGGCGTTGCTTGCTGGCGGTCATTGGGCTTTGGTCTCACACTGTATCTGCCTGTGTCTGCACAGGTCTTGAAATGGCAGCTCACTTTACTGCAAGGATTGCGGTCAGACAAGTTGAAACTGAAACGAAAAAGCGGCGGGCCACAGAGGTTGACCCGCGAAAAATCAATTGGCGTTATTCAGTTGCAGAGCCAGCAGAGCGGCGATATTGCTTGAGGTGCGCTGCAGATTGGCTCTGGCTTCGGCCAGCGCCTTGGGCAAGTCGCAGGCCGAGGGAATGATATCAAAAATGGCGCTCATTCCCTGCTCCAACACCAGCTCTGAGCCCGCTCCCAGACAGCCGGCAATACCAATCACGGGAATGTTGCGCGCCTTTGCCAGGCGCAAAACTCCCATGGGCGTCTTGCCATAGATGGTTTGTCCATCTATGCGTCCCTCGCCGGTGATAACCAGTGCTGCGCCTTCGAGTTTGGCATCCAGCCCCACAGCCTGCATGACTATGTCGATACCGGGGCGCAGCTCGGCGTCCAGAAATGCCATCACCCCAAGTCCCATGCCACCGGCGGCGCCGGCACCAGTTTGCAGGCGCTTATCTTCAAAGCCGCTCTGAACCAGAATATCGGCAAAGTGGCCGAGGGCGGCGTCAAGCTCGGCGACCATTTCCTCTGTGGCTCCCTTTTGCGGCCCGAATACCGCCGAAGCGCCGCGCTCGCCGCATAAAGGGTTGTCCACATCACAGGCCACTTCAAAATGGCAGTCAGCGAGCGCCGGATGCAGTTGGCTGCAATCCAGTGTTGCCAGGGCCGCAAGCGCCGCCCCGCCCGGGCTTATTTCCAGCCCGTCACTATCCAATAGTTTGGCGCCCAGCGCCTTGGCCATACCGGCGCCGCCATCATTGGTGGCACTGCCGCCAAGGCCGATGATGAAGTGGCGAATGCCACGTTCCATGGCATCGACAATCAACTCGCCGGTGCCGTAACTGGTGGTGAGCCTTGGATTGCGAAGCGCCGGGCTGACATGATGCAGCCCGGAGGCGGCCGCCATTTCGATAACTGCAGTTCGGGCGCCACTGGTGCCACCCTCTGTACCCAGAATGCCGTAATGGGCCTTCACAGCTTGTCCGAGTGGGCCACAGACTTCAAGCTCGACCAGGTGACCATTGGTCGCATCGACCATAGATTGCACTGTGCCTTCGCCGCCGTCGGCCACCGGCACTTTGAGGTACTCGGCATCCGGCAGCCTGTGTTTAAAGCCCGCTTCAATTTCATTGGCCACTTCGAGGGCGCTCAGGCTTTCCTTGAAGGAATCCGGTGCTATCACTATTTTCATCTGATTTCCTGTACAACGGGCTGCCGGTGAAACCGGCAGCAGCAAGGGAAGAGTTTAGAGCAGAACCAGGCTAAGCAGCCAGACGAAGATGATGGCGGTGATCCCCTGAATTAGGGTCGCCATAGTCTGAGCCCGATATGCCTGGGCTACGCTCATACGGCTGAACTGAGTGACTACCCAGAAGAAGCTGTCGTTGGCGTGGGACACTGTCATGGCTCCGGCGCCTATGGCCATGACGGTCAGCACCCGGCCCATTTCGCTGCCAAGGCCGATATCACCCAACATGGGGGCCACCAGCGCCGAAGTGGCTACCAGCGCCACTGTGGAGGAGCCTTGAGCCGACTTCAGTGCCGCCGCCACCAGGAAGGGCATAAAGATACCTATACCCAGAGCTGACAGTGAAGTACCGATAAAGTCACCGATAGGCGTGGCTTTAATCACAGCGCCAAAAGCGCCGCCGGCACCGGTAATCAGCAGTATGGGGGCGGCAACAGCCAAGCCCTGTGAGATACGATCGGAAAACTCTTTGACCTTGTTGTCGCCCTTGAGCAGCAAGAGTGACAGCCCCAGGCCTATCATCAAGGCATTGAGCGGTTGGCCGAGGAAATGGAACAGGTTGAACAACATGCCTTCACCCATGGGTTTGGAGGGGAAGGCGGCGATAGAGCCAAGACAGATCAGCAAAATAGGAACAAAAATAGGTGAGAACGCCGCCAAGGGGCTTGGCAGCTTGCCATAAGCAGCCTTGAGTGTTTCAAATTCTTCGGCAGAAGCCTTGAGCTCTTCGGCGCCTTCGCCATCCGGCTCGGTGTTCATAAAGCGGTTGGCCCAGAGCAAACCGGCGAAGGCGGCAACGGCAGAAACCAGGATACCGACGGCAATCACCAGCCCCAGACTGGCTTCCAGTTGCAGGTTACCGGCGGCGGCAATCGGGCCGGGAGTTGGCGGCACAAAGGTGTGGGTAGCATAGAGGCCGGTGGCCAGGGCAACGCTCATGGCAACGCTGGAAACCTGCATTCTGTTGGCCAGAGACTGTTTCAGGCTGTTGAGGATCACAAAGCCCGAGTCACAAAACACCGGGATGGAAACGATATAACCTATGATGGACATGGTCAGGGTCGGGAAACGCTGTCCGAGCACCTTGATGACCACATCGGTCATGGTGATGGCCGCGCCGCTCTTTTCCAGCACCGTGCCTATGATAGTTCCCAGGACTATCACCAGCCCTATGTAACCAAGAATACCTCCAAAACCACCACTGATGGTTTTGGCGATTTCCCCGGCGGGCAGGCCGAATCCGAAGGCGGCGATAAATGACGCCAGCAACAGCGTCAAAAAGGGGTGTAGTTTAAATGTTGAGGTGGCGATAACAATAAAGATGATCACCGCCAATAGTACTAGTACCAGGCTCATAAGTGTCCCTTATTGGGTCGTTATTTGTGTAGGGTTGGGGCGCCGGCGCAAAGGCGGGCTGGCGATTATTATCCCAGTTGCCGCGCCGTGATGGCTTTAGGGGAAAATACGGAATTCCCCCCTGAAAGAGGGGAGTTTTTTGTGCGTATGCACAATTATTTGTGTTCCAGGCGACTGAGGACTTCCCCCAGGTAGAGTTGCAGTAATCCATCCAGGCTTTGCAACTCTATGCCGGTGATTTCACTGATACGCTCCAGGCGGTATCTCAGGGTATTACGATGGATAAACAGGGCCTTGGCACATTGTTGCTGGTCGCCGAAGTGTTGCAGATAGGCACTCAGTGTACGCAGCAACAGGCCCTTTTTGTCATGCTGTTGCAGTTTGCGAAAAGGCGCAGCCAGTTCCTGACCGCGCCAGCTATTAACCAGCCCGGACAACAATACCGCCAGCGCGTGATCCTGATAGAGGTATTTGGTCTTTTCCGGCGCGCGTTTCTTTCCCAATCTCAGGGTTTCCAGCGCGGTTTGATATGAGCGCCGAATACCGCCTTCACCGGGAAAGAAATGCCCCAGCGCGATTTTGAGCCGGCCCTGGGTGTCGGCCGGCAAACGGGCAAGCAATTTCTCGATTCGCAGATCCTCAAGCGCCGGATCCCAGCTGCGACCATCGAGAAAGGCGGGTTTGAGGATCACCAACTGATCCATGGCGGTCATGGCCACCAGGTTGTCCCTTTGGGGATACTCGAGTAAGCGCTGGATCTCCTTGAGATCTGTGGCCTTGCTTTCGCCTTTGGCGAGTTCTATCACGGCGGCAACTCTGGGTTTTTGCAGATCTATCTGCAGCTGGGCGGCCCAGGCACAAAAATCGCTTTCGCTATAGCTGTCACGTTTCAGCAGTTGCAGAATAAACTCTTCCCGCTGGCGTTTATGCCAGAGATCCAGCTCGAGGGAGTTGGCTTGCTCGACCATCATTTCGGCGGTCATTTTCAACAACTCGCCATAGTGCAGCAGCTCCGCCGGATTACCGGTAATGCCGACAACGCCGATTATCTTGCCGTGGTAGTGCAGCGGCAGGTTGATCCCGGGTTTGACGCCGTGCAGGCTGTGGCGACTGCCTTCATCTATCACTACAGTGCGGTTTTGGGCTATGGCCAGAAGGGCGCCTTCATGGACACTGTTGAGTCGCTGCTTGTCGCCAGAGCCGAGGATCACCCCTTGACTGTTCATCACATTGATATTATGGTCGATGATGTTCATGGTGCGATCCACTATTTGCTGCGCGGTCGCGGCGTCGAGAAAATACATGCGAGCCTCTAGGGTCTGTTGACCTTTCATGGTTGAATTTTGCTCGTACTAGACGCGTTTTAATCGCGACGCAAGGTATGCAGCCTAGGGGCCCAGGTAAATACCTTGCAACAAAAAGTAAAGCGCGTCTAGCCGAGCCCTTTGAGTAGCATTTGTCGTTGTTTGGTATAAAAAACGACAAAAGCTGCAAAAACCATCTTCAAGGGTCAACAGACCCTAATGTGCCAATAACTCGGCGACTCTCTGCCTGAGCCTGGGTAACAGGTTTTGCTCAAATTCCGGGTGCTGTTTAAACCAGAGGCGATTACGCGGACTCGGGTGAGGCAGCACCAGTTTTGTCGGCCACAGCGAGTCAGCTTCTGCAACGGCGGTGCTGACGGACGCCTTGGCCAGCGGACTGCCATTAAGGTGCCAGGCCATGGCGTATTTGCCGAGGATCAGTGTCAGCTCAATATTGGGCTGGGCGGCAAAAAGCCTTGGGTGCCAGGTGGCTGAGCATTCTGGCCGCGGCGGCATATCACCCTGTTTGCGCCCCTGTTTTTCAACCGTTCCCGGATAGCAAAATCCCATGGGAATGACGGCAAACAGCCTGGGGTCATAAAACTGCTCTCGGCTCACCCCCAGCCACTGCCTTAGTCGGTCGCCGCTGGCATCGTCAAAGGGCAGGCCACGCTCATGGGTTATTCTGCCAGGCGCTTGTCCCGCGATTAAAATCCTGGCGTCAGGGTGGGCCTGCAGTATCGGCTTGGGCAGCAATGGCAGTTTATCCCGGCACAGGGTGCAGGCTCGCACCTCATCGAGTAGCGGAAAATCACTGGGCAGAGCGGCAGTTTTCATTATATTTCCTGGTTTTTGATGTATATCAGACCCTACTTAGGCTTCGAAAACTAGGCTCCGAAAACTAGGCTCCGAAAAAATGTTGCCAGGCCTGAAAGCCTTCATACAATGTCAGCCCCAGCGCCGCCAGCAGCAACACTATCCGGCAGAGCTTAAAGCCGTTTTCTTTACAATGCTGCCAATCAGGAGCACTCCAGGCGATGAGCATTGCCGGGATCGTCAGTGGCCAGATGATATTGGCCAGCAGCAACAATAAGGCGGAGGTTGCCAGCAAGCGCCAACCGGCCTGAGGCCCGGCGACCTTGGCCGAGTTTTTCAGTTGCAGTGGCAACAACGCCAGCGCCACGGCTATCAACACCAGGCCGAAGTTCATACTGAGATCGGCAATAGAAGCATGATCCCAGAATACAAGTAACAGAGTAATTAGTGGAATGGGCAAGGCCCAATAGATATGGCTGCGGACAAACCCAGGGCGGCTATATTGGCCGTTGAAGTAAAAAACCAGCTGCAGTAGCAGGTTAACCAAAGTAAAACCACCCAGCACCAGTATGGTAAACACCCCGGCCATTAAACCGTCGGGTTGTGCGGCCATGGCCGATAGCGGAAAAAGGGCGACCAAGGCACAAGGATATTTCAACTTCATCAATAGATTCTCATCATAAAGGCTGCGCCTTACATTGGCTTAAAGGCGAAAGGCTTGCAAGTTCTTGATGGCCGTTATGGGATGGCTCTGAGACTATGAGGAAAAAAGGGGCAGTTCCGTCCGCCCAAGCTCACAAGGTAACAGGGAGGTGGGCCGGGGGAGCCGGCCCACGAAAGGTAAACTAATCTGCTGTAGCTTCCTTAGTTTTGAAAGGGGGTGTTTTCAGCAAAGTATTCGTGGCTGTCGGCATTTTGAATCGCCTGGGCAGGATTACTCAGTGCCAGCGATTTGGCGCCACTTTGGCCGTAGACAATGTCATCGGTTCCCGCAACCACATTGAAGTGACTCATTTCATGGACTATGGTGCCGCCCTTGGAGTCGGTGCCCGATACCGGTGCGCTCCAGAAGGCGTTACACATGTAGATCTTGTAGGGTTGAGTCGGGTAAACGTAGGCGTAATAGCTCTTCTTACAGCTGCAATCGAAGGTGAGTGGCTGATTGTTCAAGGCCGAGTCTATGGCACTGAAGTTACTGCTGACGCTATTCCAGCGGCTGCTGTTGTAACTGCCAAACCAGGTGGCATAACGCACCGAGCTTGAGGGGTTGTTGTTGCTCGCGAGGTATTGCTTGCTGTCGGCTGCCATGGCGCGGGCGGCGTCCAGCCCCGCCAGAATATCGCTCTGTTGGGAATTGCTGCAACGGCCGGTAAAGCTGATACCGTCGGGTGCTGTACCGCCATCGCCACTGCCGGGTTTACCCTTGTTGGCGCCGGACTTGAATTCACGGCCTTCCACATAGAAGCTGACCGGATCTGAATGTATCCCTTCTATCCCTAAGCGGGCCAGCTTCTTTTGTTGGCCCGGGTTGGGGGAGAAGAGTTGCAACGAACTGACATCATAGCTTATCTCGTAGTTGCCGCTGCTGCTCATGTCGTAAAGTGAGGACAACTCTACCTGATAGGACACACTCTCACCGGATTTGAGCTTGATATAGTCCTGTTTGCCGGGAGCCGGGCGTTTGAAATGGGCGCCCAGATAGTGACGGTCAAGGCCATCGGCATTGACTTTGAACAGGGATTCTTCCACTCCATCAGCGGCTGTGTACCACTTGAGCAGTTTTACCGGCTGGTTGGCGTCATTGGTCAGGGTCACAGTGACCAACACGTTATCACTGGCCTTATAGCTCTGCTGGCTCATCTCCAGGCTGGCACGAATGCCATCGGCCAGCACGCTGGTACTGGAAAGGGCCGCGAGCAAGGCTATTCCTTGTAGTGTATGAGTGATTCTCATGCCTTTGTCCTCAGGTCATATAGTCTTAATTGTTATGTTTGTTACAAAAATGTAACGTTTTGCAGTGTAAGCTGCAAAAAGGGCCGCTGGCAAGAGGAATTTTACCGAATGCTTGTTGGTTTGAGGTGAAGGCGGGAAGAGATAAAAAAAGCCCGCGAAAAGCGGGCTTTTGGGAGCTAAGAGCGAGAATTACAGACGGTAGTTGACGCTCAACATGATCAGGTGAGCCGTGTAGTCATGGCTGTTGTCACCAAAGCTGACCAGGTTCCAGATACCATCCGGGGCGATATCGTTACCTGCGTCATTGTCCTCGTATTTCTCCATCTTGTAGTCAAGACGCAGCGCCATTTTCTCAGTAGCCTGATACTGGGCATAGAGGTTGACGTTGTGCACTTTGGCGTAGTAATCGCCATAGTCGCCTGTGATGCCTTGGCGTACCTGAGTGCTGGAATCCGAGTCAGAGTAGGTGTAATCCAGCCCCAGACGCAGTTTCTTCTCCAGCAGGTTGTCGTAGGCCAAACCGGCACCTATGACGTCCACCTTGTCTTCCACGGTTCCTGTCCAGGTGACAGTGCTGAAGTTGCTGCTGCCGGCCTGATCTGAGTCTATGGTCTGATGGTTGTAGAAGGCGCTCAGGCTGAGATCGTCTGTCAGCAAATAGCTGATGCTGGCGTCATAGCTGAGGTCTTTGGATTCTGTCAAACCGATAACCGTGTTGTTGTAGTCATCCAGCGCATAGCGGGCACCGAAATCCAGGGTCAGGGTGTCGATAGGGCTGTGAGTCACCCTGGCTTCAACCTGAGTGCGCTTGCGGTCGGCCAGATTGTACTTGCGCAGCAATTTGTTGGACTCGGAAGAGGTCCATTCAGATGCTTCGTACTCTGAGCCATCGCGCTTGCCATAGCTGCCCTTGATCCACATATTCCAGTGTTCAAAGCTGTTGAGACTGAAACGGGCCCAAACGCTGTTCTCGTCGGTGATTTCCCTGTCCTGATAGCTGCGTTCATCACGACGGTAGTCATAACCTGCGTCCAACTTCATGCCGTTGGCAATCCGGTAATCCATGGCCAACTTGGCCTTGTGACTGGTGTTGTCATAAGGGGTGTTGTAGGCCACACGACCACTGACGTTATTGATACTGATCTGGGTCCATTCCTGGATCTGGGTTTGGTTGTCCCTGTCGTAGTAATCATAACTGCCGCTGATCCGCAGATTGCGGGTGGCGCGTTTGACCGCCTTGAGGTTCATCCCGAGGATATCGACTTTGCCATCCAGGGATTCCTGCGGCAATTGATAGCCGTAACCCGAGGTGATAAAGGCCTCATCCTGGGTCATCTGTCCGGCGAACAAACGGCCGCTGACCACGGCGCCTTTCTGGGCAAATTGGCCGCTCAAGGTCACAGTGTGAGACTCGTTATCCGGATCCAGGCTCATATAGCCCACTCTTTGGGCACCAAAGGTTGGGTTGAAGGCGTTGTCGAATCTCAAGGTCTGGATATCATTCTTGAAGAATGAACCATTGTAGTTGAGTGCGGTAAACCAGTTGTCACCCTTGAGTTTAATCCCTGCCTCGACGGTATCTGTGGTGTAGTCCACAGGCTCGGCCAGCATCATTGACTGGTTGAAGAAGCTGCCGGACGCAGTTTTCAGGCCGGTTTTTTCTTCGCGCATATAGGTGACATAGGTGCTCCACAGCTCTTCACCCTGATATTCAAGACCCAGGCCTGTGCGCTTGCGCTTGAGCGACAGCTCCAGGGGGCTCAGGCTGTCATACAGCATGGGCATCTCGTTGCTGCCACCGGCTGTCTGCCAGTTGGCCGGCAGTGTCAGGTTGCCGCTGCCAATTCCCAGATAAGGACTCATGGCAGAGTCAGTTTTATAGGTGTGGATCTGACGGTAGTTCAGGTTGATATTGTACTGTCCGAGTTTACCGGCATTGATATCGACCCGGCCGTTTTCCATACCCAGGTTATCGGCTTCGATACTGGCTCGATAGCCGTTTTCACCGCGATAGTTCAGGTCGGCGTCCACCTTGCCGGCAAAGTCATCTTCGGCGGCAAAGGCGTTGGCAGAACGGATATCGTCAGAGTCGTTATAACCAACTCCGGCGCCAATAGTGCCCGACACACCGGTTTCACTGACGCAACCCTTACAGCTCCAGGCCGAAAACTTGACCTTTTCGGTATTGGCATTGGCCAGGTCATAACCGTCGGCGGCCATCGCCAGACTGGCAGGAGCCAGCAGAGCCAGGGTGATCAAATTAAGTTTGAATTTCATCTTCCCGCCTCCTTAGCGTTGGAACAACTTGCCGGATGGATGGTTTGAACCATGGATCTGGCTGTGACAGTTCAGACAGCTGCGACCACCGGTAAAGGCGTTGTCGTTGACCTGAGAACCCATGCCTGTGTTACCCAGATAGGCACGGCTGGCGTGGCCGTCGCTGGCGTGACACTGTTGACACAGTTGCGGAGCGCGGGTCTTAAGCATGCCATCGTTGACACTGCCGTGGGGATTGTGGCAAGTGACACAATTCTCAGTGACGGGTGCATGCTCCCAGAGTTTTGGGCCGCGCTTCTCCGCATGGCAGCTGTAACAAGTGTCATTGACTGACGCCTTGTTCAGATCGGCATCGGTCGTGCTGCCGTGAGGGTTGTGACAGTCGCTGCACACCATCTGTGCCCACTTCAGCGGGTGGCTGGAACGCTTGTTCATGTCAGCCTTTTGCTTGGTGTGACAGCTGGTGCAGACTTCCATCTCAGTGTTCTTGGAGAGCACAGGGTCCTTGGCGGTATGTACGCTGTGACAAGAAGCACAGGCAACATCGGCGTTGTCGTGGTGACCGCCGTTCCAGGACATACGCTTGTCATCCTTGTGACAGGAGAGACAGACGCTGTTCTGCTTGTCGGCCGCCAGGGTAGAACCCTTACCGAAGGTAATCATGGGTTCGTTACCGCCACGGTTGTGTTTGCCCATGGGGCCGTGACAGGCTTCGCACTGAAGTCCGGCCATAGGGCTCTTGCTGGAGTCGATGGCGCCGTGAACCCCTTTGAACAGGTCCATGACTTTTTCTGACTTTTTGTGGCACATCAGACAGGAGTCGGCACCCTTGGGAGAGTAGCTGCCTTCGGCAAACTTTTGATCCAAGGTAGCTTCCACTTCTTCCGGGCTCATTTTGGCGTCCCACTTGGCGGCGTGCGCCGCATGGGTGACACCAAAAGATAACACTGCCGTCGCCAGAAGGGCGCTTAGCAGTGTTGGTATATTTTTGCTGATTCTCATATTAGGCATCCTTAATTTGTCCAAACCCTTGAAAGACGGGGGAGGGGACTCCCCCGGCCTGGGCAAATTACATCTTCACCTGAGTGTGATCTGCGGCGGTTGGCTTGTGGCAGTAGAAACAGGTTTCCAGCTGCGCAGCCTGGTTGGCAGCGGTGTACTCACCTTCTACCACAGCGCCGTAGGCTTCCAGTTGCTCCTTGGTGTGTACCATGTAGTCGCCACCGACAGTGTGACAAGAAGTACAGGTAGCAGTGATAGGCGTGGTGTACATGCCTGCTGAGGTTGCCAGAGCCCCCTTGTTCTTGAAGGCATCAAGATTCAGGTCGTTGTGACAGGCTGAACAGTTGCCACCGATCAGGCCGTGAGCCTTTTCAATGTGGGTCTTGTGCAGTTTCATCTCTAATGCGCCTTTGTTGGCACCGCTGGCGTAAGTACCATCTGGAGTATGGCAGGCCACACAACCATCAACACCGACGGTGAGCTTGCCGTTTACTTCGCGGCCCAGCTGCTCTGTCATCACAAAGCCGGCATGGTGGCCTTTGTGCAGTTCGAAGGTGTCGCTGTGACAGCCTTGACAGGTAGCGAAGTTCACTGAGTCGATATGACGGTGACTAGGTGCATCACCTGACTTGGTACCGAAGGCCAGTTGAGCTTTCATGCTGGTAGTGGCAACGCCATCGGCACAGGCGATGAGCTCGCTGCCTTGGTTGCACATTTCCAGACCGATAAAGCTGAAGGCGGTATCGGCATCACCGGCACCGAAAGGCAGGTCCTGAACGGTGAATTGCAGCTTGCCGTCAACCAGAGTCACGGCGTCCTGCAGCTGGCCGTCTTTAACCAGATCTTTGGCGACCTTGGCTTTACCGCTTCCTGGGCTGACGTTGTAGCCCATGACAGGGAAGTTAGGGCCCACGTTGGTGATGGTTTCCAGACGCTTGATCTTGGCCAGTTCGTTGTTGGCATCCAGCGCATTGCCGGCCTTGTCCAACAGGGTCACAGTCAGAGTCGCACTGTTGTCGGCGCTGCCGGTCAGTTCTGCGGTCAGACCGCGCTGAGCGATAACGGCACGTTTGTCACCGGTTACACCTGTGTGCAGCTCTTCTGTCCACTTGCTGTTGTGACAGGCGATACAGTTGGAGTTGTCGGTTTGTTGGCTGTGGCCCTGACCGGCAGCAAAATCTATGTTGCTGTGGCAGCTACCGCAACTTGCAGCTGTAGGTACTTTGGACCAGTTGCCCCAATCGGGCGTCAACTCGACATTGGTGTCGTTGTGACAGGATTGGCAGCTGTTAAGCGCATCCAGGCCCAGATCCTTGTGCTTGGTATGGATCATGGCGTTGAATTCATTGCCTGGTTTTACCTTGCCTGAGGTGTGGCAAGTGGCGCAATAGTTAACGTCTGAGTAGGCGCCGCCGTGTTTGACGTTGGCCAAATCACCGTGACAGGTATTACAGCTATCTGTACTCACCAGCTTACGGCTGTATGCCGCGGAGGCACCTGAGTCGGCACTGAAGTCGACGAAGGCGTTGCTGTTGGGGATCAGAGTGCCGTCAGGCAGCGGCGTATTGTAAGCGCGCAGCAGTACCCGCTGGGCCAACTCAGGGTTGAAGCTGATAGTGTCTTTACTCAGCTCATTCAAGGTCTTGCTGAAGGTGTAGCTGTAGCTACCGTTTTTGTGGTCAACGAAAGTACCTGCGCAGCTGCTGCTTACAGTGCAGTCTTCGTTGCCGAAATACTGCCACTGAGAGGCATTCCCGGCACCGGTTGCGCCTTCCGGCAGCAACTGAGCGGCGGCAAAGCGGAACTTCTGCAGGCCAACTACCGGCATATCGTCTTCGTTGGTCACGGTAAATTCAACCGTTGGGATACCGCCTTTGACAACAGCTTGCTCAAAGCTGAAATGCAGCTCTTTGATTTCACCTGCAGGCTCGCCGCCTGGGTTACCTGGATTACCATCGTTGCCATCATCGCCACCACAGCCACCTAAGGCCAGAGTAGCTGCACTGGCTGCCAGCAGCAGTGCGATTCTGGTTTTTTGTGCGTTCATCATCTTGTTCCCTGCAATAGTGGAAGTATCTGGTTTAGGGAGTGGCTGAGTCATCTCAACCAAATTGATTATGTAATTGGCCCTTAACCCGATACCGGAAATAGGATTTCCCTCGAAAAGGCTAACTCAAGCAGGGCCGAAAAGCTGCATGACTGGTGTTAATGTGTGACTTGGATCTTTCTATTTATAAAGAGGTATTTGAGCTGGTAAGGAAAACTTAATCTCGATCAAAAAAACGCTGTTTTTTAATTCGATTTTGGCAATTTGGCAGATAAAAAAAGAGAGGCCGAAGCCTCTCTTTAGGGTTAAATTTTAGTGGCTGAAGCCCCAGTTGGAGTGAGCTTCCAACAGCTGGGAATCAGTATGACAGGTAGAACAGGCTTCTTGGCCTTTCTGGGCGTCATAATCACTTGCAGCTACACCGTGGCCTGTACCTATCACACCACCATTGGTCACTATGTGGTTGATAGTGGTTTCACTCAGGCCGTATGGCGGCTGGTGACAGCTGGCGCAGGCGGCAGTCTGTGGTGATACCAGAGTCTGTTCTGTGCCATCTTCAGTCTTGCCGAAGGCAACCGGAGCGGCATCGGCGGCAATTTTCTTCAGTGAGAAGCCGTCTTTACCGTGACAGGTCTGACAGTCTGTCTTCTTGAAGAAGCCGCTGCCTGAGCTGTCATACAGGTAGTGCTTGGAGTGCACTATGTAAGCCAGGTTGGATGAGCCGTCACCCTTCTTGTCGCGGGTACCGTTGTGGCAGGAGGCACAACCGTCGATGTCGTTGGAGAAACGGTGCTTGATGGCAGTGGTGTGACACTGCTGACAAGCGGTCATTTCGGCATGTTGCACCCTTGGCGTCTTGTCGACTTTGCTGCCATCCACATTGAAGTAGGCTGTGTCAGATGGCACGTAAGGGCCGGAGTTAGGGATAACACCGTCTTCGACTGGCTTACAGTCGGCTACAGTGCCTTTGCCATCGAAGCAGACATGCAGCTGGCTGCTCAAGGCCACTTTAACCTCTGGCGTACCCATGACTTCGGCTACTTTGAAGTCGCCGTCGCTGAAGGTGACATCTATGCTGCCGTCGGCGCCTTCACTGAAGTGGTCGTAACCCACTTTCTGGTAGTTAACCAGGAAGTCGTCTTTAACCACACCGTTGAAGACGATGGCGCTGGTGAAACCGCCGTGTGAGTACGGGCTGGAGTCAATTTGCGCCAGTGTCACATTGGTGTCGCCGTGCTTGACAGTCATGTTGGCCTTAATGGTCTTGCTGGCCTCATCATAAGTCATGCTGTTGAAGGTAACGCTGGTCTTGGAAGACTGGGCACTGTCGTTGTTGCTGTAGTGGGCGCGTTCGGCACCACGGCCATGGCCATCAGGATCGCTGTGACAGGAGACACAGTTCAGTTTGTCTTCTTTAATCTGGTTGTTTTCTGCATCCCAGTGCCAGGAAGGTACGGCATACTGGCTGTTGTGGCAGCTCAGACAGGTTGCAGCATCCAGATCGGCTTTCCAGGCATCGGCCATAGCCAGGTTTTCATCTGGTTGGTGACAGGTCTGACAGTTGCTGGCTGATTGCGGGAAAATGCCGTTGTAGAAGGCATGGCTGTGCACTTCGTGGGCCATGGCCTTGATGGAACCATCAAATTTATGGCTGCCTATCACTTGGCCATTTTCGTCCTTGTCATCCTTCATGTAGCTGTTGTAGTCAGTGTGACAGAAAGTACAGCTTTCCAGAGTGACGTGTTTGCCGCCGTGCATGGCCAGTTCACCGGCATGACCGGGTCTGTGACAGCTTTGGCAGGTTTCATCGGCGATAACCGGCTTGGGCTTGGCCTGAGTGGTATCGGAAGAGGGCTGCCAGTAGAAGAAGCTGTTGTTAACCAGGTTAACGTTGGCCGCATTGGCTGTTTTGATGCCCAAGTAAATACCATTGACCATATCGGCCTTGTAGTCGTATTTACCCAGAGTATCTATGGCTTTGTTCAGTTTCAGTGTATAGGTGCCGTCCTGATTGTCGGTCAGACAGTCTTCGCAGTTTTTACCCTGGAAGTAGGAAGAACCCGTGTAGAAGCCGTCACCTTTGTCTTTGTTGAAGTAGCTCAGCCAGATCTCTCTCGCTTGGCCTTCTACATTGGTCAGGCCTTCAATCTCATCTTCGCTGCCGACACGGCCGAAGGAGACTGCACCTATGTCAGTGTTTTTCAAACCAAAGACGGCGGCGCCGTTGGCATCGGACAAGCTGAAGTTGATTGTCAGGAAGCCGTTGGTGTCTACAGATGCTGAATTAATCTTGGATTTCAGCGTGTTGACTTTGCTTATGGGTGTGCCGACAGGACCTGGCTTACCAGTCTCACCATCCTTACCGTCGCTGCCACAACCGGCCAGCATCAGAGACAGCAAACCGGCACCCAACATCGCTTTAGTCGCGGCATTGAAATTAAACCGTTTCATCATGATATTTCCCTGCAAGTGATTTTAATCATCACTAACCAGAGGTTAAATAAGAATAAATCTCATTAACCATGGAAAGTGTGTGGAATTATTTTTCCAAGGCTAAGGCTACCCAAGTGGTGGGGATTAAGCAGTCACTTTAGATGGGTTATGTGATTAAGATCCGACTATTTCTTTAGGGGTATGCGGCTAGATCAAAAAACGTTAATCCTGATCAAAAAAACGTGTTTTTTGAAAGAGTTTTTAACGAATTTTGCTGCATAAAAAAGGGAGGCACATGCCTCCCTTTGGTAGCAAAACGCAAGTTAATTGCCGTGTGCAGTCATCAGCTGAGCCGGGGTATGACAGGTGGCACAGGCCTCTTTGGCACGATTACGGACATCGGTCTCATCCATGCCATCCAGAATACCGCCGTTGGCTTGAATATGCGATTTGGCCGCATCGCTGAGGTACTGTTGGTGGCAGCTCAAGCAGGAGCCTGCATCTGAGGATACCCAGATATCCGCGCCGCTATTGCTGATGTCACCATAGCGCCAGACACGATCCGGTGAACGACCCAGAGTGATACCTGTGACGCTGCCGGAAGACTCGGCATGACAGGTGGCACAATCGGTTTTCAGCACAGTGCCGGACTTAAGGCCTGCATACTTGAGGAAGTGGCCTTCACGCTCGTGTGCCTTCCAGGCAAAGCTTGAGGGGATCTTGCCACCGGGATAATCGGCGTCATTGCGCAGTGTCTTATCCGGTGTATGGCAGGTCTGGCAGTTGACACCATTGTCATAGTGATGGATCTCCTTGCCATGACAACTTTGGCACTTGGTCGGATCTATGATGGCGCGGCGGGCCACGGCATCCATACCGCTGTCGACACCATTGTTACCCCAGACAAAGCGGTAGGGCTCCTGCTGGATAGCCACAGAGCGAACACCATCGGTTGCGCAGTCTGTCAATTGAATATCGGCAACACCATAACCGCCGTTATTGAAGCAGGCTTCCAGTGCCGACCAGATTTCAAAGCTCTTGCCATCCGGACTTGCAGGCATATCAAACGCCGGAGTCAGCGTATAGCTCTTGCTGGTGGTGTCAAAACTGCCTTCACTGAGACGAATACGGCGCTGGCTGTAGGAGGCTTCGTTATAGGCAGGGTAGTCCTTGTCTACATCCCAGCCGACTATCATACGGCTGCCCTGATCGATAAAGCTTTGATCCATGGCGTTACCGTCTTTATCCAGCACCTGCACTTTAAAGGTCATCTTGCCGGCGTTGCTGCTGACCTCCAACACCTTGACGCTCAGTTCGGCTGCCAGAGTGTAGGCTTGCATTACATCACCGTGGCGCTTGGCTGCGCTGCCGGTACCGTGATAGGTATTGTCCGTGTTGTGGCAAGCCATACAATCGGTGCTGGAGTGGTGGGATGAAGGCTTTTCCGTGTGGCAGGCGACACAGGCGGTATTGCTCTTCTCTGCCTTGAACAGGTCGGCATTGGCGGGAGCGCCACTGCCTTCCTGGTGACAGACGCTACAGTCTGAAGCTGGCTTACGAGGGAAGCCGACCACACCATAGTCGTGGACGCTGCCGCCATAACCGACAATCTTGTACGGCGCCGGCACTTCATTGCCGTCGGCATCATAGGTATGCCGTTCTGCGCCGCGGTGAATGGCGTGGATCAGATAGGTGAACTCCACACTGTTACCGGACTCAGGATCTCCTGAGGTCGCAGTATGGCAGGAGGCGCAGTTTTCCAGCGCTATTCGACGTCCGCCGTGCAGCTCCAGGCTGTCAGGTTGGTGACAGGTGTAACAGGCATCAATGGTGACCACATTGCGGGTCTGGATACCTTCTGTATTGCCGCTGGAGGGTTGCCAATCATAATGGGCATTGGCGGTAACCTGGGGGAGTTTCAGCTCCAGTGTGGCCCTTTGAGTGGCATCGGCATCATAAGCTATGGCCAGCGGCTCTGTGACTTCGGCAATATTGACCTGATAACTATAGCTATAGCTGCCGTCACCATTGTCCACCAGACAGGTTTCGCAGGCGCTGGCGGCTTCGACTCCGGCCTGATACTGAGGCGATGGACTGAGGTTATCCACCCCGTCGGGAACCGTTGTCGGTTGTTTGAGGCTATTGATATAGGCTTGCCATTGGAATCCCCAATCGGCTTCTCTGGCTTCCTCACCTTCACCTATGGTTTCGGTCACATGGGTCAGCTGAGCGATACCAAATCTGAGGTCATAATCTTTGTTCAGACCCAGCACAGCCACACCATTGGCATTGGTCAACATAAAGTCGACCGTGACCTTGCCTGCTTCGACTTTGGCGTCGGTAAACTTGACCTTGAGTGTGGGAGTGGCATCGATATTCACTCCGATCACGCCGTCCTTGCCGTCTTCGCCATCCTTGCCGTCACTGCCACATGCCATGAGCGTCAGCGACATCAGAGTGGCCAATGCCAGGCGGGTATGCCCTTTAACCAGTCTTGAGCTTTTCATCATTATTTCCCTGCATTGCTTTGATTGCACGACTGAGCCAGCTTTTGAAGACCGGCCCGTTCCTGTAATTGCCGCCCTTAAAGGGCGGCTTATTGTTGTTACTGGGCGATAGGATGCACCTTGGTGACATCGGCCATGCCGCCCTGACCATGACAGGTGGCGCAGCTTTCCGTTCCTGCCTTGGCATCGGCTTCAGTGCCTTGGAACACGGCTCCCTGTTGCGTCATATGGTTGCGGGCACTATCGCTCTGGTGGCAGTTACTGCAGACTGCCGCCGTGGGGCTGGTGAAGCTGCCATCATCCAGACTCAAGGGTTGCACCGCCGGGCTGAGTGGCAGTGCCATACTCAGCACGTCATTTTCATCTTTGCTGTGGCAGTGAGCACAGTTGCCTATGTTCCCCGGGAATTGCAGCGTCTCGAACCCTTCAAAATTGGCCGAGTGCAGCGCATGGATCAACTGCTTGAAGTCGGCGCTGCTCGCTGATGGATTGGCAGCAGTGGCATCGGCCTGCATATTGGGGTTGTGGCACAGTTGACACTGGCCGGCCAAATCGTTGCGAGAGCCGTGGAAGTTCAACTGTTGATCGCCATGGCAACTGCCGCAGGTTTCGTTGCTGACCACCTGGCGCCGTCCGGCCGTGGTGAGGCCGGCCATGTTGAATGACTGATGGCTCGACTTGATAACCAACACACTGGCGGCGCTGTCACTGCAGTCGACCAGCATGCCTTGGCTGGCACAGACTCGGCCCTGAATCGCCAGGGTACCTGCATCGGCTTCACTGCCGGCGGGAATGGTCAGTCCATCCAACTGATACTGATAGATACCATCACTGCCGGACAGTGGTACCACTTCATGCACCCTAATTGAGCGGGCAGAGCGGGTGGCGTAATCAAAGCTGGTGCCCCAGTTGGCGTAGACCCTGAGATCGTTGACAAACACCTGCTTGTCGGCGCTGTCGTTATAGGCTGCACCTGTCTGCGGGTTACTCAGCTTGAGCGAGAAGCTCAAACTGCTGCCGCTGACACTGGCGTTGGTGACCTCGGCCTTGAATTGATCTAGGGCCGCCATGTTCTCCTGATTGGCATGTACTTCGCGGGTCCAATCCGGATTGTGGCAAGCGACACAATTGCTGTTATCCGCTTGCGCCGGATGACCTTCGCCTTTGATGAAGTCGATATTGTTATGACAACTGCCACAGGACTCCATGGTTGGCACCCGGAACCAGTTGTGCTGTTCGCTGAGGGTTTCATCCTCTTTATGACAGGTCTGACAGTCGGACAAGGGTTTGGGGAATCCGGCCAGATGTTTGGCATGGATCATTTGCGGGAAGATGTTTTCCGGATTGCTGACCCGAGTGGCATTGTGGCAGGTAACACAGGTTTCCACCTGGTTATAGTTACCGCCGTGAAACGCCAGGTCATTGTGACAGCTGTTACAGGTGTCGATGGAGACAATGTTGCGGCTGTAGGCCGGAGCACCACCTGGGGGCTGCCAGTCGTAATGGTCATTGGTTACCGGCAATGCGGTGCCATCGGCCAAGGTATCACCACCGAGTTTGATCACTACTCTGTGAGTGGCGCCGGCGATTTCAGCTATTTCATTCATCCCGTCGAAAGGGGCACTGAAACTGTAGGAGTAGTTGCCATTTTTATGGTCAACATAGGTGCCAGGGCAGCTGCTGGAGCAGGTCTCGGCGGTGAAATACTGCCATTCACTGCTGTTCCCGGCCCCACTGGTGCCTTCCGGCAACAACTGTGCGGCAATGAAGCGCCCTGAGGGGATACCGACTACCGGCTCGTCATCCTGATTGGTGACCCGGTAATCTACCCGGGTAATGCCCTCTTCGAGAGCCGTTTCCTTGACCTCAATATTGAGCTTACTGATATTCATCGCCGGCTCGCCGCCCGGTTCGCCTGGGGTTCCCGGGTTGCCATCGTCACCTCCGCAACCTGAGAGAGCCAACATGGCGGTCAGCAGGGGCGCGCCTAGGTAAAACAGGGGAGTTTTTGGGGTGTATTCCTTTGACATCGCTCTTCGCCTCTTGCTCTTATAGGGAGTAACTCAGTGTCAGCCCCAGATAGTGGGCGTTATAGTCCTGGCCAAGATCTCCAAAGCTGAGTACGTTGGGGATGCTATCCGGGGTTAATCCCTGATTGAGCCAGTCACTGTCCTGATAGTGTTCAAACAACCAATCCAGCCTCAATGCCATCTTGTCGCTGAAGTGATACTTGGCAAAGGCGTTGAAGGTATGACGGCGTGAATAATAGTCGCCGTAATTCAGAGTGAGCCCCTGGCTGACATCTGTGTCGCTTTCGCCTTTTGAGTATTGCCAGTCGAAGCCCAGATCCAGTTGTTTATCCAGCAACTCGTTATAGTAGATGCCGAAGCCGGCGACAGTGCTGCTGTCGCTGGCACGGCTGTACCAACCGCTGGGGCCGAAAGAAGCTGAGCCGGTTTGATCTGTATCCTGCCAGTCCTGATTGAGCCAGGCATTGAGGCCAAACTGGGCTGAGAATTGATAGTTGCCACTGAGGCCATAGCCCCAACTGCTGACTTCATCCAGGCCGATAAGCGTCTCATCATAGTCTTGCTGCTTGTGATTCAGCGCCAAGCTGAACGACAGGGCATCGCTGAAGCGGTAATCGTTTTGCAGTCGCAACAGGGTTTGCTTGCGATCTGCCAACCAATACTGACGCATCCAGGGATTATTGGGACTTTGGCTCAGCTCGGATGCCTGATAACTGCCGCCACTGCGCTCACTGAGTTCACCTTTGAACCACAACTGCCAGTCGCGGCTGGCACGCAGGTTCAGCTTGGCAAACACGCTGGATTGGAACAGGGATTCGCGCGCCAGATCGCTATAGCTGTGGTGTTCATACTCGTAACCTGCGTCAAGAGACAGGGCGCGGGTAAAGCGGTAGTTGAAGGCGATATCGGCTCTTTGGCGGGTGTGGTCATAGGCCGCGGGCGTCGCACTGCCCTGGTGCCAGCTGTCACTGCTCACCTGTGGCCATTCTTTAAATTGTGTCTTGTTTTCCCGGTCGCGATAGTCATAGCCGGCGCGAACCGACAAGCCTCTGCTGAGGCGAGCGGCATACTTGAGTTTGAGTTCCAGCACATCGACCTGCATGTCGCCATCGGTTGCGGGCAACTGGGGTGAAGGACCATTGATGGTGGCCGGTAACAGCGCCTGATCCTGAGTCATGCGGGTGAATGCCGTGTGCATCAATATTTGATGTCCGGCCTCGGATAACTGCAGATCGGCACCGACTCTCAGCGCCTTGTTGTCCGGATTGTCGGCGAGTTGACCATTATAGGCGGCGCCGAATGTGGGAAAGAAGGCGTTTTCCCAATAGAGTGCCTGATAGTCGTTACTGTATTGGCTCAGGGTCGAATTGAAGCCGGCCAGCCAGCCCTTTCCTTTGAAATAGAGTTTGGCTTCCAGCTCGTCAGTACTGTCATCCACCCGGGTGGCCAATGCCATGGAGTTGGTAAGAAAGTTGCCGTTGGTTTGGCGGGTGCCATCACGTTGCTCGTGACGGTAATTGAGCCCCGCCTTATAAAAGCTGCCCAGGTAATGGGCATCCAGGGTGAAGCGATCCCGCTTCATTTCCAGTCGCTGGCTTGTCAGGCTGTCATCAAGCCCCGGCATTTGCGAGGTGAGGGCGGCCGCTTGCCAGTTGTCCGGCAACATCAGTCTGTTGTCCTGATTGATATAGGGGCTCATGCCATTGTCCGGGCCGAAGTTGGCCAAGGCACGATAACCCAGACGGATATCAAATTGGCCGGGTCTTCCGGTACTCAGGCTGGCGCTGCCGGTGTCATAGCCCAGTTTGTCGGCTTCAATGTGGGTACGGTAACCCTGTTCACCATAAAAGACGACATCGCCGCCAAGGTGCCCCGTGGCGCCATCGGCATCTGTGCCACTACTGTTGGCAAACACCGCATTGTCGCCATCATTGTAGGCCACACCGGCTTCGAGCGTGCCGCGGCTTTCCTGTGGCAACTTGCACTGGCCGCAACTCCACTTGTCTTGCTTGAGCTCGGCGCGATTGGCCTGTTGCAGCGAATAGCCACCAGCCCAGGCCGGCTGCAGTGCACAGGCTATGGTGAGCGCCAGCAGTGATAGTTTCATCTGTGTCTGTTTCTCGATAACCATACTCAGCTCCTTATCGCTGCAAGAGTTTGCCGGATGGATGGTTGGAACCATGCACCTGGGTGTGGCAGTTCAGACAGGAGTTGCCGGCGTTATAGGCGTTGGGCATCAAGCCGGTTTGCTCATTGGCCGGGAAGTAGGCTCTGGCTGCATGGCCGTCGGAAGCATGGCATTGCTGACACAACTGAGGCGGTTTGGCCAACAGCATAGCTTCGTTGACGCTGCCATGAGGGTTGTGACAGCTGGCGCAGTTGTCTGTAACCGGGGCGTGTTCCCACAGCTTGGGCCCGCGCTTTTCGGCGTGGCAGCTGTAACAGTTTTCGTTGACCGTCATCTGCTTCAGGCTGGCGTCCCCCAGACTGCCGTGAGGATTGTGGCAGTCGCTGCAGACCATCTGCTCTGTGCGTATCGGGTGCGCGGAACGTTTGTGAATGTCGGCACGTTGCTCTGAGTGACAGCTGCTGCAAACGGCGACTTCGGTTTCACGGCTCTGGATGGGATCCTGGCCTGTATGCACCTGGTGACAACTGGCACAGGCAACTCCGGCCGTGTCGTGGTGGCTGGCACTCCAGCCCAGACGCTGTTCATCCTGGTGGCAACTGAGGCAGACGCTGTTTTGCTTGTCAGCCGGGACCGGCGAGTCGGCACCAAAGGTGATCATCGGTTCCTTGCCGCCGCGGTTGTGTTTCCCCATCGGGCCGTGGCAGGCTTCGCATTGCAGATCGGCCATAGGAGATTGAGAGAGGTTGGGATTGCCGTGGACACCATCAAAAAGCGCCATTACCTTCTGGTTCTTTTTGTGACACATCAGGCAGCTGTCAGCACCCTTGGGGGAGTATTTGCCTTCGGCAAATTTCTTGTCCAGTGTGGCTTCAACTTCGGCCGGATCCTGGTTGTCCCACGGGGTAGCTTTGGCCGGGAAGGCCAACAATAACAATAAGGGGAGAGCGCAACCCAACCCCCAAAGGCTTGGTTTACTCGAGTTATCCATTTTCATCATTCCATCCTGAGCGCGTTCATTGCCGATTTATAGTTATTAGGCATGCATCAGTAATTTACCGAATTGCTAATGTTAAAGAATAGAGCAAAAAAGTGACAAAGCGATAACTTTTTGATGATGCTTATGGGTAAAGAAGGCTGATTTAAAAAAGAAAACAACAAAGTGTGATCCATGCCTCGTTTTGGGTATGGTGTGTCTTTGTTCGAATTTGGGATCCGCCGCAGAAAAAGCCGCGGTTCAGTTACTTTTATTTGCAGTTAAACGGTTTATTCCAGCTAGCTTTTGTCCCATAATAGCCAACACAATTGAAAACTATTATCGTTACCAGTTGAAAAGCTTGATCCAGATAAAGTTCTTATTTGACTGTTTCAGGTAGAATCGAATCATTACCCGCATGCTTGCATGCTGTTTTCAGTGGTAGAGGCAATGAAGTTAAGTGAATTGAAACCCGGTGATCGCGCCATGATTTCCGAAGTTGGCCATCTGGATCTGCCTGCAGTGGTCAAACGCAAGCTCCTGTCCATGGGGATCACCCCCAATACCTGTTTTTCTTTGATCCGCCGTGCTCCCATGGGATCCGGGTTGGAATTGGACATTCGCGGCAGCAAGTTGTGCATGCGTCAGGATCTGGCACAGATTATAGAGGTGGAAAAGGCCAATGACTAAGCAGTTCCATTGTGTCACTGTCGGTAATCCCAATGCCGGTAAGTCGACATTGTTCAACGCCCTGACAGGTGCCAATCAACAGGTAGGTAACTGGTCCGGGGTGACAGTCGAGAAGAAGACCGGCCACTTTTCGCTTAATGGCGATGATGTCTTTCTAACCGATTTACCCGGCATTTACGATCTTCTTCCCGCCGGTAGCAACTGTGATTGCTCGTTGGATGAGCAGATTGCCCAGCAGTATCTGGCCAACCAGAAAGTAGATGGCATTATCAACCTGGTGGATGCCACCAATATCGAACGTCACCTGTATCTGACAGTGCAACTGCGTGAGCTGGGTATTCCCATGGTTGTGGTGCTCAACAAAATGGATGCGGCGGTCAAGCGCGGCATTCGGGTCGATACCCAAGCCATGAGTCGAGAGCTGGGTTGCCCCGTAATAGGCGTGACTTCAAGAGAAGCCAAAGACGTCGAGCGGGTCAAGGAACAGGTGATAGAGCTGCTGGAAGGGCGGGTTTCAGAGTCGCCTTTGATGCTGCAATATGACGCCACCATTGAAACCGGTGTCACAGCCATTATGGGCAGCGACAGTCAATTAAGCCGGGGCCGGGCGCTGGCCATGTTGGCCAATGGCTTGGGCTGTGGTTCTTGCCAGAACAATTTGCTCGATGAACAAGTCTCCAGGGTGACGGATAAACTGGCACTGGAAGGCAAAGACATAGAGATCATGGTGGCCACCACACGTTTTGACTTTGTTGAGCGTGTTTATAAGGGGTCGGTCAATGCCGACGGCCAGCTGACCTTGAGTGACAGGCTCGATAAGTTGGTATTGCATCCTGTGTTGGGTATTCCGGTATTTTTGCTGGTGATGTACCTGATGTTCATGTTTGCCATCAACGTGGGCAGTGCCTTTATCGACTTCTTCGATATCAGTGCCGGCGCGCTGTTTGTCGATCATTTCGGGGCTTTGCTGACCAATATAGGAGCTCCTGCCTGGTTGGTGACTCTGCTGGCCGGTGGTATAGGTCAGGGTATTCAGACGGTATCGACCTTTATTCCGGTTATCGCGGCGCTGTTTTTGGCTTTATCTGTGCTGGAAGGCTCTGGCTATATGGCCCGTGCCGCCTTTGTGGTTGACGGCCTGATGCGCCGTATCGGCTTGCCCGGCAAGGCCTTCGTACCCATGATTGTCGGTTTTGGCTGCTCTGTGCCTGCCATCATGGCGACCCGCACACTGGGCAGTGAGCGTGAACGTATTGTCACGGGTATGATGGCGCCCTTTATGTCCTGCGGTGCCAGATTGCCGGTATACGCCTTGTTTGCGGCGGCCTTTTTCCCTGATTCAGGTCAGAATCTGGTGTTCGGTCTCTACCTTATCGGTATTTTGGCTGCGATAGGCACAGGCCTGCTGCTGCGCAAGACCTTGCTGCCCGGTAACAGCAGTGCCGTAGTGATGGAGCTGCCAAGCTATGAACTGCCCAAGCTCAAAGCGGTGGCTTCTCGTACAGGTAAGCGTACCAAGAGCTTCATTCTCGGTGCCGGCAAGACAATTGTGGTTGTAGTGACTCTGCTCAACTTTATCAATGCCATAGGCGTTGACGGCAGCTTCGGCCATGAAGACAGTCAGGAGTCTTTGCTCAGTGTCGCCAGTCAGAAGATCACTCCGGTGTTCTCGCCCATGGGGATAGAGGAAGACAACTGGCCGGCTACTGTTGGGATAGTTACGGGTATCTTCGCCAAAGAAGCGGTAGTGGGTACGCTCAATAGCCTGTATAGCACAGCTGATGGCGGTGATGGCGAGCTTACTCCATTGATGGACAGCTTCTCCGAGGCGCTGGCGACGATTCCGGCCAACCTGTTCGGCATAGTGATGGAAGATCCGCTCAAGCTGTCTGTGGGCCATGTTGAGGATAAGACGCTGGCTGCCGAAGAGCAGGGGGTTGATCAGTCCACATTCGGTGCACTGCAGGCAGGGTTCAGCGGACAATTGGCTGCCTTCTCCTATCTGCTGTTTATTCTGCTCTACACGCCTTGTGTGGCCGCCATGGGTGCACTGGTGAATGAATTTGGCAGTCGCTGGGCTACCTTTGCCGCGACCTGGACCTTTGCACTGGCTTACGGCAGTGCCACTGTGGTCTACCAAGGTGCGACTTTTGCCGAGCATCCATTGCAGTCCAGCGCATGGATAAGCTTCTTTGTCCTCGCCCTGATAGGTTTCTATATGTGGCTGAAGCGTAAAGGCCGCAAGACCCAGGAGATCATTCCGGGTATAAAGATAGTGACTGAGTAAGGTCGCAGATAAAAAGCAGCCATCTTGGCTGCTTTTTTGATCACGGCGCCGGGTTTGACGAAGTGCGCCGCAGTTTTTATTCTAGAAGGATTGTAACCGGGCATGATCTGTAGGATCATGCCTCTTTTCGTTAGACAGCCATTGTTCGCAAAGAGGAATTTCATGAGTCATGTGGACACCGAAGTACGTCCAAGTAACTTCATTCGCAATATCATAGATGAAGATTTGGCGAGCGGTAAGCACACCAATGTGCACACCCGTTTCCCACCAGAGCCTAATGGCTTCCTGCACATAGGTCACGCCAAGTCTATCTGCTTGAATTTCGGTATTGCCAGGGACTATCAGGGCCAGTGCAACCTGCGCTTTGATGACACCAACCCGGAAAAAGAAAACATTGACTATGTAAATTCCATTAAAGCGGACGTGCAATGGCTGGGCTTCCAGTGGGCCGGTGATATTCACTACTCGTCAGACTACTTTGATAGCCTCTATGGTTATGCCGTTGAGCTGATCAAAAAAGGTCTGGCTTATGTGTGTTTTCTCAATGGCGAGCAGATGCGCGAGTACCGCGGCACTTTGAAAGAGCCGGGCAAGAACAGCCCTTATCGTGATACCGGCGTTGAAGAAAACCTGGCGCTGTTTGAAAAGATGCGCGCCGGTGAATTTAAAGAAGGCGAGTGTTCACTGCGGGCCAAGATAGACATGGCATCACCTTTCATGTGTATGCGCGACCCGGTGATCTATCGGATCAAGTTCGCTCATCACCATCAGACGGGTGATAAGTGGTGCATCTATCCCATGTACGACTTTACCCACTGTATCTCTGATGCACTGGAAAATATCACTCACAGCCTTTGTACGTTGGAGTTCCAGGATAACCGTCGCCTCTATGACTGGGTGTTGGATAATCTTGATGATTTCAAGATCCCCAACCGTACCCGTCAGTATGAGTTTTCACGCCTGAATCTGGAATATACCCTGATGTCCAAGCGTAAGCTCAACGAGCTGGTGGTACGTCAGTTGGTCAATGGCTGGGATGATCCCCGCATGCCGACTATCGCCGGTTTGCGCCGCCGCGGTTACACCCCGGCCTCCATCCGTGAGTTCTGTGATCGCATTGGTGTGACCAAGCAGGATAACCTGGTGGAAGTGGGTATGCTCGAAGCCTGTATCCGGGAAGAGCTCAACGACAATGCCCCGAGAGCCATGGCGGTTATCGAGCCGGTTAAGGTGATCATTGAGAACTATCCTGAAGGGCAGTTGGAGCATGTCAGTGCGCCAGTGCATCCCAATAAGGAAGAGCTGGGTAATCGTGAGCTGGCCTTTGGCCGTGAGCTTTATATCGATGCGGCCGACTTCCGTGAAGAAGCCAACAAGCACTACAAGCGTCTGGTGATGGGCAAAGAGGTGCGTCTGCGCAATGCCTATGTGATCAAAGCCGAGCGTTGTGACAAGGACGCAGACGGTAAGGTCACCACCATTTACTGCAGTTATGACCCAGAGACTCTGGGTAAAAACCCTGCCGATGGCCGCAAAGTCAAGGGCGTGATCCACTGGGTCGAAGCCAGCAGCGCTGTGCCTGCCGAGTTCCGTCTCTATGATCGCCTGTTTGTCGATGCCAATCCGGCCGCGGCAGAAACTGTGGACGAAGTGCTGAACCCGGAATCTTTGGTGGTTAAGCATGGTCTGGTTGAGGCTGGTCTGGTGCAAGCGGAGGCCGAGAAGGCCTATCAGTTTGAGCGTGAAGGTTACTTCTGTGCCGACAGCAAGGACTCAAGCCCAGATAAGCTGGTATTTAACCGCACCGTGGCATTAAGAGATTCATTCGCTTAAGTCAGTACCATTCTGTAAAGCTGTGGCTGACTAGACTTGTTTTTCGCAAGCTTAGTCAGCCGTCGGCTTCACAAGCCCGCTTATTTCCCTCTGCGCTTTAAACCGTTTCCAGGCCAGTGAGCCGATATAGAGCACCCGTGGGACTCGTTCGCACCTTCCCTTGAATAACTGGTTAAGCTGCTCTCGATTGATATCAGTAAAGACACAATCATTCTTCAACAGATGCTGAAGTGATAGGGATTATTTAAGCGTTAACAACTTGGATGTATATAAGGTATCTAAATGTTGATTCAACAAGCACATGAAGTCGAAGAAGCAATAAATAATGGTGACATAGAATCAATCAGGAACGATCTGGACTTTAGGGTATTGACCTCGATAATTGAGAGTAACAGGTTTGATCTAGTCGAAATAATTTACAATCATTTTAAAGATACCGAACCTATGGAGCAGCTAATTTTTAATGCTGTTGTCGAGAGTGCCGGTGTTGATATCACCCCTACGGCCATCCAGTGCCTCAACTTCTTAAAGTCGCTCGACAAAGGAATATCCTATGAGTTCGACGATGAAGATGCTCTCTATCATATGTGCCAAATCCCCGGCAGGGTTGAACTATTCAAATTAATGCTCGATATGAAGGCAGACATACCTTGGGGTTATGTTTTACAGGTGAGCTGTAACTTTATTTGTCGTGATACCATTGAGTTTTTGATTGCCAATATTCAAGTATCCAACGAAGAGCTTAATCTTGCCTTTGGCTACTTGGTTAATGCCAGTGTCACTTCCTGTTATCATGAAAACTCCGATCAAACCGAAATAATTTCATGGTTTATAAACAAGCTCAATGTGGATGTGAACTTAACGACGGGCAGTGATTATGGATGGGCGTATTTGGATTGCTTCATTAATGCACCCAATGCGGCTAAACACTTTTACGTTGAACGATTTAACTCCGGCATTATCAATTCGGAAGATTTTTGGGCGAAGTTTATTGAAGCTTACCTTGAGGATCAAAAGTTCAAGCAAGCATTTGCTCAAGCTTTTGAAGACCTAAGGAACAGCAGCATAGATTTAACTGAGTTGGTCACATTATTTGACCGTTTGGGCCATGACGCGCTTGCAAAGGAATTACTGAACTAGGGCTTGGCCTGTAAGTCTGTACAGAGCAGATGTAAGGCTTCTTAGCAGTTCTGCATGACGGATATCTCCTGCTTACCCAACACATCCTGGGTTCCGTTGGGGGATGCTATATGGCTAGGGCTGAATTGGACGTAAGAAAGGCGCTCAAGGAGCGCCTTTTTCGTCTCTGGTGTTTTGATGACTGCTTTTATTATTGCAGTATTGGGCCGAGTCCCATGCTCCAGAGGATCACGCTGCTGGCCATCAGAGCGACCAGGAGCACCAAACCTGCAGTCACCACAGAGCTGGCATAGATAAAGCCTTTTTCCTCGGGAATATTCATTATGATAGGGACCCCGGTATACAGCAGGTATACAGAGTAGCTAAGGCCTATCAGTCCTATCACCATAATAAACCAAAGCTCTGGATAGAGCGCCGCCAGTCCCACCATAAACAGTGGGGTGGCAGTATAAGACGCCAGTTCCAGGCACTGGGTAAAGTCCGGATGGGCATCAAAAGTTTGTCCCATCCAGTAGGCCAGGTAGGCGAGGGCGAACACACCGAATACCAGGCCGCAATACATGCCGGCGCACATGATGAAGCCGCTTTGGGCTGTTAGAAACAAGGGTTCGCCGGCACCTGGGTTCCAGCCGATATGCACGGCGGCGATATAACTACAGACAGAAGGGATGAGCGCAATGAGTAGCAGGTGACTGAGACAGCTTTTAAGTGCCTCATGGTTTTGTTCTATGGTTTGCCATTCCTGTTTGGGATGAGTATACAACCCCATTAAGTGATTCAATACCATTATAATTATCCTTATTCCGCTTTGACTTTTGCTCGTCAAACTGCAGACGAGCGTTTTACCGCTCTGCGTTTATTTATTGAACAAAAACAGCGGGCCGTCAAGTTTGTACTCCGAGAGGCTGTGGGCATAGCATTGGCTTGCTGGTAGACTTGGCGGCCTTGAAAACTCTTGTGGAAGCTTGACCTCAATGCAGCAGTTACTCGCCCCTGTAAAAGAGTTACCTTACTTTTACCTGAAACTCATAGAAGTTATTCAAAGCTTCAAAAGCCGAAAACACGTTCCATCCAAGTTGTTTCAGATCTGCTGCTGAAGCCATATTGATTAATACGGCGACTTTACGTCTAGGCCAACACAGATCAATGGAAATCATTTTACCACCGTTGTTTATCACAATCCCCAGGTCAGGAACCGTCAATCTTGTTGATTGGCATTTGCTGACCAAGCCTTCCAAGGCTGTATCTGCACATTCAAGTACATTGTCGTAGTTGAATACGTCGAACTTCTGCTGCTCACGACGGTATTCGTTTATTTTCAGGGTGTCTTCGTTGCTGACGTAGAGGTGACCATGGTGAGGTTGTTTTTTATGACAGTCTGCACAGAGCGCCCTTAGGTTTTCCCGGCAGTTGTCTGTTTTATTGCCATTAATGTGGTGTACATGTAAGAGCTTGGTGTTACCAGTCAGATTTACCCCACATTGTTCACAAGTATAGTCTAGTTCACTTCTCAGTTTTGCTGAAATACCGGGCCAGTCGGATGTATAGCCACCTGATTGGAAACCAACAGTCGATTTGGGTAAGAACTTAAAATATGAACTGTAGGTTTCGAAGAATTTTGCATACGAAAACTCATTCACAAACTTGGTTTTATCACCCCAACTAAGATTGGGGAAGTCCTTATGGTTAAGGAGACTTAAACAGTTTTGACAAACGGCTAGATCGGCATCTCCCTTTATTTCCCGCTGAGAGTGGAAGTCGATACCAAACACGGGGAATAGTCCATCAATCCTGTTGATAACATCATATCTGTCGTTAAACCTTCCACGTTCTCGCATACTTATGATGGTCTTACACTCAGCTACATGTACTCGTTTGGCACCTTTTTGCTTCCCGTCCGCCAAGACCTGCGTTATGTAGGTTCCCTGATCAGGGATGTAGAGCATTACCTGATGACCATTGTAATTGAGAATACCACTGGTTCCGTCGATATCAGCGAGCTGAATGTCTTTACCCAGGATCATCCCGCTTTTTAAGTGATCACCAATATCAACCCATCCACTGGAGTTACTCTGGATGGAAAAGTTGGTGATAACTTTTCCAAGAGGTGCGACTGCTCTGTGAAGCGCACTGAGATCGACTGTTAGTTTCACTTAGTTGTTCTCCAGAATACGCTTGATTTGAATATCAGCATTGGTGATAGCTCTAAAAGATACTCGGCGGGATTTAGCTGCATCTTCAACACCATCTTTCATTACCAGCCTAGATGATGAAAACCCTACAGCCGCAATGTTGGCCTTAATCCAATCAGTTTCTTCAGGCATGAGTGCATAACCGTATTCGAGCACAGCACGTGTACGTCCCTGAGACAGGCGCATATTGTAGAAATAGGCTTCTGCTTCTGTAGAACCACGCAAACCTACACTGGATGTGTGTCCCTCGATGCGGATTTCATCCAAAGAATCACGGTATGGTTTTAATACATTGATATAACGTGGAAAAAAATCATCCAAAATATCTTTGTACGCGGTGCTTAGGCGTGTTTCGTTGTTAGCAAACAGCACATCAGGTGATTGAAAATTGAATGCCAGTGTTTCTTGATCAATAGTTGCACCCCACTTATCAAGGTCATCTTTGAACTCTTGCTGTAGAGCTTCATAGATGGCGACCTGATTTTGTTGATATGCGACTGCAACATCCTTGATTTTGTTGTTTTCTTGCTGAGTAATCATCATAAAGACAATAGCAATAAACAGAAACACCATCATCAGTCCAGCCATCAGATCTGAGACTGTTAACCAGTGCTCGCCGCTTTCCTGAGAGTCCTTACTGGTTCCAAATAGCTTTTCCATTATGCAACCCGTTTGCTCACAATCTCATTCATGGCCTGAGTTAGTTTGATGTAATCCTCGACAAACTTGCCGCTGACTTGGGCAAGTGCCTGTCCCATTTCATTCATCACCCGATTGATTTCCTGCTGCATGGCGGAATCAATCAGTTTAAGCTGAGAATCAACAGCTTCAGCGGTAAAGCCTACTTGTTGCTTAACCTGGTCTTCTATTGCATCAAAGGTACGTTTTGCCTGATTGATTTGCTGGGTTGCTGCTTCATCAATCACCTCATTGAGGCGCTGCTGAAGCTTTTCGGTGGATTTAATCACGGTATCACGTACCTGCTCGGTATCGCTTGCCAGGTTGTGATTAGCTTCTTTAATGGTTGAAGTCATTTCTTTAGCGTCACTGACCATCTTCTCAATCATGTCGCGCATCACACTGTTGAGATCGCTTACCGCATCTTTCAAGTGCTGTTTTATCACTTCCGAATGTTCTTGCATACTTTCAGAATTATTCAATAGTTGCTCATTTGTCCTGTTTGAGTTGTCAGAGAAAATGTTTGCTGCTATTTCAATTTCATTGTTAATCCGCTCGGAGCTCTCTACCAGACGGTCTCTTACCTTGGTGATACCTGTTTCTGTCTCATTGGCAAACTTCTCCAATAGTTCATTGGATGTATTTACATGGGCCTTGATATATGCATCGGACTCAGTGAGCAACTGCTTATAGTGCTCACTGGCAGTAGAGACAGCGGCAGAAATATCATTAACTGTATCTTGCACCTGTTGCTGGATTTGCGGTACTGCTTCTACGGCTTTATCACGCATATCTTTAAAGGCTTCCAGATGACGTTCAAGCTCAGCTAATTGGTGTTGATTGACCTCCATGACGGTTTTTAAGTCATTCATGGATTCAGGGATGATTTTGCTTTGCTCACTGATATGGGCAACAGATGCTTCAGTGGCTGAAATAGACTCGACACCATGAGCATATTGCTGCTGCATTTGCTCTAGCTGAAGCTTGTAGTTCTCCTGCCATTCAACCAGTTTGTGGACGGCTTCATTGAGCTGCTTGAAATTTTCACCAAACTGTTCGGTCAGATTATTATTGAAATCAACAATGACCTGCTTCAGCGCTTCGATAACCTGTTCTGTCGCGGATTTCGACAAGGTGTCGGCGAAATCCTGAAGCTTCAGCCACAGCTTTTCAGAAAACTCATCAAAGTGCTGTTGTTGCTTGTCTGCTTGCTCTTTGGCGTTATTCAACGACAGCTTGGCGTTGTCATTAATATCACCTCGCAAGATTTTCAGTTGACCAAATAAAGTCGACTCTTCGTTGCCTACCATAGATTGTCTGAGTGTTTTAATTTCAGCAACCTGAGCTTGCATCGTACCGAGAATCGCCTCTGGCGTGGCATGAGAGCTGCTTTCTTCAATCTTTTTGGGCTTGAGGAGGTCGAAGGTTGATAAGGTTTTGAAAATCAGGGATGAGAAAATACCCGCCAGACTGGTAATAAAAGCGGTTTTCAAACCTTCCAGCAGTGGTGGAATACTGGCTTCAATGTTGTTCTGGTTAAAATCTAGCAGGCCCAGCACAATACCTAGAAAGGTACCAAAAATACCCAAAGTGGTGAGCAATGTTGGCACATAGTTTACGAACTTAACTTGCCTGGCTTGCTTGGTGTGCCAAAGTCCAAGTCCAAATATCGCTCCCATAGCGACCAAAATACAGTTGTTGACAACATCCGTGTTAAAACTTCGCAGTAAATTCTCTAATATTTCCATTTTGACGTTTCTTGTTTCAGTTAAAGAAGGTACATATACTCCGCATCGTTTTAGGAACTGTAGTTTGGTTTTCTTTGGTAACAGTTTTTCTTAAAACAATAGGTTCGGAGTAAAGGTCATAGATAACCCCTTATTTTCCACAAAATTTTGAGTTGGAGCAAAGCTCTTCTTAGTATTTGTGACTTTTGTTGGCTTGAAGGCGAATCAGGTTGTTCACAAGTTTTCTACAATTCAGTAACTAGGTTTGAGCATCACTTTAGCCAAGAGATTGGTACTAATCTCGGGAAATGGTCAGGAGTTCTTAGTTCTTGAGCATAGTTATTTCATAGTTTGCGGTCTTCATGAAGTGCAAAGTTATTGGAAACAGAGTAGGGGTATCCAGAAATTCACTATGGTAGAATTTTGAGCTTGGATAAACGTGTTGTAGAGATTGGTAACGTTGGACGAATTATTACAGCCGATTAAATGTTTTCTCAAATGTGAAACCCCTGACAGCTGGATAGCAGCTGCCAAAGAGGAGCATAGACTGGCCGAATTGCTGATAGATCACTGTAATTGTGAGCTTAAGGCGGCGCAGACGGCGATGTATTTGGTCCGCAAGTATGCGGTGGACAAGCAAAGTGGCGAGCAGTTGCTAACCTGGGCCAAGCCTTACGAAGAGTTTGTTTATCACAACGACAGGGATATGGCGGCATTTCTGGCCAGAGAGGTGAAGAAGAACGAGTTGATTGGTGAGTTGACGCCCAGGGCGGGGTTCCCCCATGGCCCTGAACTTATCGCCAAGATGATCCGCCTTATCAAAGAGGAGTTCCACCACTTTGAACAGGTGCTGGAACTGATGTTGGCGCGCAATATCCCATACAGCAACATCCGCGCCGGCCGTTATGCCAAGGGGATGATGAAACACGTTCGCACCCATGAACCTGCGACTCTGATAGATAAACTCATAGTGGGCGCCTTTATCGAGGCCCGCTCCTGTGAACGTTTCGCCAAGCTGGCGCCTTGGCTCGATGATGAGCTTAAACGTTTCTATATTTCACTGCTGCGTTCTGAAGCGCGCCACTATCAGGATTATCTTTCATTGGCCGAGGCGATTGCCGGCGAGGATATCAGCGCCAGAGTGGCTTATTTTGCCGAGGTGGAAGCCGAGCTTATTCTAGCGCCGGATGATGAATTCAGGTTTCACAGCGGGGCGCCGCTTTAAACTACTCGATATTGCGCCTACATAGATAAAGATGCCGACAGGGTCGGCAACTGCTGGATTGGAAGGGTTTTATAGGTTATCAGGGCTGGCTAGGTTCAATGCGAGCCGACTCAAGCCAAACAGATAAAAACCGAGTCTACTGGCTTTATTCTATGAAAGGCAGGCTGGTCAGTTCTATGTTGTCGGCACTGATGCTCAAGACACTTCCCTGTTCATACCAGTCTCCTACCACCAAGCGCTGCTTATTACCCGCTAATTGATGGATATCCGGTCTATGGGTGTGACCGTGGATCATCAACTCGGCGCCAGTACCGGCAAACAGTTCATCCACCGCGCTCGGCTCAACATCCATTATCTCAATGCTTTTCAGCTGATTCTGCATCTGGCTGTTTTGCCTGAGTTTGGCGGCAATATTGCTGCGGGTCTTTTTCGGCAGATGGCGGTATATCCAGCGGGGCAAAGCCATATTGCGAAAACGCCGAAAACGCTGGTAGGCCTTGTCCAGAGTGCAGAGGCTGTCGCCATGCAGCAGCACTGTCTTGTGGCCATAGAGATCGAGTCGATACACCTCGGGCAGTAAGGTTATCCCCGCTTTGGCGGCGTATTCTTTCCCCAGCATAAAGTCGCGGTTGCCGTGGATAAAGTACACCGGCAGGGTGCGGCTGACTTCATAGAGACGCTCGGCCAGCGCCAGAGCAAAGGGCTCGGCCAAATCATCACTGACCCAAACCTCAAACAGATCCCCCAAGATATAGAGAGCATCAACCTGTTCAAGACCGGTATCGAGAAATTGATAGAAGGCGTTGAGGATATCTTGGCGATCGGCACTGAGGTGCAGATCGCCGATAAAGAGAGTGCGCATTCAGAAGTTATCAGTCTGCTATGGTCACTTTCTCGATGATCACGGCTTCCAAGGGCACATCCTGATGCATGCCGTGGTTGCCCGTGCTCACGCCTTTGATGGCATTGACCACGTCCATACCTTCAACCACTTCACCGAATACACAGTAACCCCAGCCTTGGATGGATTCGTTTTTGAAATCCAGGAAGGTGTTGTCGTTGACGTTGATAAAGAACTGCGCTGTAGCGGAATGAGGATCGGAAGTGCGGGCCATGGCTATGGTACCTGTCTTGTTTGACAGGCCGTTGTTGGCTTCGTTACGCACTGGGGCATTGGTAGGTTTCTGTGACATCTGCTCGGTAAAGCCGCCACCCTGAACCATAAAGCCATCGATAACGCGGTGGAAGATAGTACCGTCATAGAAGCCTTCCTGGGCGTACTTAATAAAGTTGGCCGCAGTCAGAGGGGCTTTTTCACTATCCAGCGCCAGTTTGATGTCGCCGTGGTTGGTGTGCAGTGTAATCATGATCGGATCCTCAGGATAAATTTTGTTGGCGGATTCTAACTTATCCGACTCCGGCTATAAAGGGCAGTATTCAAGAGCTTTTGGCAATGCTAAACTGCCAGATTCGTTTTACCCACTAATCCTATATTGTTGAAGAGAAAGTCGATGTTGAAGATATACAACAGTCTGAGCCGCCAAAAAGAGGAATTTAAACCGATTAACCCAGGTAAAGTGGGTATGTATGTGTGTGGTGTCACCATATACGACTTGTGTCATATCGGTCATGGCCGGACCTTTGTTTCCTTTGACATGATAGTGCGCTACCTGCGTTACGCGGGTTACCAGGTTAACTTCCTGCGCAACATCACAGACGTGGATGACAAAATCATCAAGCGCGCCAATGAAAATGGCGAGAGCTGCGATAGTCTCACTGAGCGTCTCATCGGCCAGATGCACCAAGACTTTGATGCCCTGAACATGCTGCGCCCCGATATGGAGCCAAGGGCGACTCTGCATATTGGCGAGATTATCGAAATGGTCGAGGCGCTGATCGCCCGTGGTCATGCCTATGTGGCCGATGATGGCGATGTGCTATTCAGCGTCGCCTCTTTCCCTGAATACGGCAAGCTTTCCGGGCAGAACCTGGAGCAGTTGCAGGCCGGAGCCCGGGTCGAAGTGGACGAGCACAAGCGCGATCCCATGGACTTTGTGCTGTGGAAGATGTCCAAGCCTGGCGAACCTACCTGGGATTCACCTTGGGGCCCGGGGCGTCCCGGTTGGCACATTGAGTGCTCTGCCATGAATAGCAAACACCTGGGATTGCATTTCGATATCCATGGCGGCGGCAGTGATCTGCAGTTCCCGCATCATGAAAATGAAATCGCCCAGTCTTGCTGCGCCCACGACACGCCTTATGTGAACTACTGGATGCATACCGGCATGGTGATGGTCGACAAAGAGAAGATGTCCAAGTCGCTGGGTAACTTCTTCACCATTCGCGATGTGTTGGCGCATTATGATGCCGAAACCGTGCGTTACTTCCTGTTGTCCGGCCACTACCGCAGCCAACTGAACTATTCGGAAGACAACCTCAAGCAGGCCAGAGCCGCGCTTGAGCGAATTTACACTGCGCTCAAAGACCTTGACCTGAGTGTTACAGCCTCGCCTGCCGAAGAGTATGTTGAGCGCTTCAAGGCGGCGATGGATGATGACTTCAACACCCCAGAAGCCTACTCAGTGCTGTTTGAGATGGTGCGTGAAATCAACCGCCTCAAGGGCGTGGATATGGCGGCGGCCTCGGCCCTTGGCGTGTCACTGAAACAACTGGCCGCAGTGCTTGGGATTGTCAGCTCTACACCTGAAGCCTTCTTCAAAGGCGAGGGCAGCGACGATGAAGTAGCTGAAATCGAAGCACTTATTGCCGAGCGCAACCGCGCCCGCGCCGAGAAGGATTGGCCGGCAGCTGATGTTGCCCGTGACAGGCTGAATGAGCTGGGTGTGGTGCTGGAAGATGGCCCACAGGGGACCAGCTGGCGCAAGAAGTAATCCTTCTTTGCCAATAATCGAATCGAAACAAAAACGCCGGCTGTTGAAGCCGGCGTTTTTTATCGCTTGAAATTGCAAACCAAACTGAGGTTGGTTTCAATCTACCCTTAGTCGTGATATTGCTCCGCGGCAAACAGGGTATTTTCCAGCAAGCTGGCTATGGTCATAGGGCCCACGCCACCGGGAACCGGGGTGATATGGCTGGCGCGCTCACAGGCAAGATCAAAGTCAACATCGCCCACCAAACGGCCGCTGTCGAGACGGTTAATGCCCACATCTATGACTATGGCACCTGGTTTGATCCAGCTACCGGGGATAAAGTCGGGTTTGCCGACGGCAACCACCAGAAGATCGGCGCGGCTGACCTTATCCTTGAGATCTTTGGTGAATCTGTGACAAGTAGTGGTGGTGCAGCCGGCCAGCAGCAGCTCCAGAGTCATGGGACGACCCACGATGTTGGAGGCGCCAACCACAACCGCATCCAGACCATAGGTATCGATACCGGTAGACTTGATAAGGGTCATGATCCCCATGGGAGTGCAGGAGCGCAGTACCGGGATCCGTTGAGCCAGACGGCCGACATTATAAGGGTGGAAACCGTCGACATCTTTGTCGGGACGGATCCGCTCGATCACCTTGGATTCTTTAATATGTTCCGGCAGCGGCAGCTGCACCAGAATGCCATCAATGGCGGCATCTTCATTGAGTGAATCTATCAGGGCCAGCAGTTCTTCTTCACTGGTGGAATCCGGCAGATCATAGGAGCGGGAGATGAACCCCACTTCTTCACAGGCTTTACGCTTACTGCCGACATAAACCTGAGAGGCAGGATCAGCACCCACCAGAATAACAGCCAAGCCTGGGATACGTTGTCCCGCTGCTTGACGTGCAGCGACTTTTTGCTTTAGCTGTTGTCTTATGGATTGCGCAATCGCTTTGCCATCTATTAGTTGGGCTGTCATGGGTGTAGGATATCCTTTGTATGGCGCGATGTTGAAAACGGCGCTATTTTACCAGTGAGGCTTGGGAGTGTCATGGACAAACCTGCTCCAGAACACAGAATTTCGTCAAAGCAGCACGTAATTTCGCCAAGCAGATAAAGCGCTTAAAAAAATCGTTGACGCTTGTTGGGTGAGGGGCTAAGATGCGCTCCGTTCTCGAGGCAAGCCGGTTGTAACCGCGCTTGGAGAAAATTTTCGGTGATTAGCGCAGCCTGGTAGCGCATCTGCTTTGGGAGCAGAGGGTCAGAGGTTCGAATCCTCTATCACCGACCAGATTTCAAGGGCAGTGTGGATAGCATTGTCAGTACCGCTTAGGATGCAAATTGAATTTGCAGATCCTGCGCCCGTAGCTCAGTTGGATAGAGCATCCGCCTTCTAAGCGGATGGTCGCAGGTTCGAATCCTGCCGGGCGTACCATTTTCGGTGGTGATTGTAGCTCAGTTGGTAGAGCCCTGGATTGTGATTCCAGTTGTCGTGGGTTCGAGCCCCATCAGTCACCCCACTCTTTTATAAAAAAAGCGACCTTAGGTCGCTTTTTTTATGCCTTTTTCTGTGGCATTGAGGCTCGACTCCACTAAGAACGGTCGATATAATGCTGCGTCTTGATAACAATCAACAATGTGCGACCGGTGCCGGAATTCACTTCTGATGGGCATTTCAGTCAAGTTAAAGATCAAGAAACGAATACCTGAATAGTTGAAACAATCGGCTATTGCAAAGGACGTTAGACACATTTCGAGGTAAAACAATGCAAGTTTCTGTTGAAACAACCCAAGGCCTGGAGCGTCGCCTGACCATCTCTGTTCCTGCAGAGCAGATCGAACAACTGGTTAAAGACAGCCTGCAACGCGAAGCCAAGCGTGCCCGTATTCCAGGTTTCCGTCCAGGTAAAGTCCCAGCAAGCGTGATTGAAAAGCGTTATGGCAAAGCGATTCGCCAAGACATTACCGGTGAAGTAATGCAGCGCAACTTCATTGAGGCCATCATTGCCGAGAAGTTGAACCCTGCCGGTGCTCCTACCTTTACCCCAGGTGCCACTGACGCCGAAAAGTTTGAGTTCACCGCGACCTTTGAAATTTATCCAGAAGTTGAAATCAAAGGCCTGGACGGTATCGAAGTTGAGCAGCCTGTTGCCGAAGTACAACAAGCCGACGTTGACAACATGATCGAAACCCTGCGCAAGCAACACGCGACTTACGAAGCAGTTGAGCGCGCTGCCGAAGACGGTGACAAAGTCGTTATCAACTTTGTGGGTAGTGTTGACGGTGAAGAGTTTGAAGGCGGCAAGGCCGAAGACTTCGAACTGCAACTGGGCAGCGGTCGTATGATCCCTGGTTTTGAAGAAGGCGTTAAAGGCCACAAAGCCGGTGAAGAGTTCGACATCGACGTGACTTTCCCTGAGGAATACCACGCCGAAAACCTGAAAGGCAAAGCCGCCAAGTTCGCTATCACAGTGAAAGAAGTCAAGGGTGCCAACCTGCCTGAAGTTAACGACGAGTTCGCCAAGTTGTTCGGTATCACTGACGGTGGCATCGATGCTCTGAAAGCTGAGATCAGTAAGAACATGAGCCGTGAGCTGGAACAAGCTCTGAAAGCCAATGTGAAAGAACAAGTGCTGAACGGCCTGCTGGCTGCCAACGAAATCGAACTGCCAAAAGCGCTGATCGACGGTGAAGTTAACGTTCTGCGTCGCCAGGCCATGCAGCGTTTCGGTGGCCAAGGTGCCAACATGCCTGAGCTGCCAGCCGAGCTGTTCACTGAACAAGCCGAGCGCCGCGTTAAAGTCGGCCTGCTGCTGGGCGAAGTGATCAAGTCCAACGAGCTGAAAGCTGAAGAAGAGCGCGTACAGGCGTTGATCGCTTCTATGGCTTCTGCCTACGAAGATCCAAAAGAAGTGATCGAATACTACAACGGCAACGAAGAGTTGATGCAGAACATGCGCAACCTGGCTCTGGAAGAGCAAGCCGTTGAAGCGGTTCTGAAATCAGCCAAAGTGACTAAGAAAGATGTCGCTTTTGAAGAATTTATGAACAAGGCTACCGGCCGCGCATAACCTAAGCTTGACTTGCTTGGTTGTTCGCCATTTATAATGGCTCGTATGAGGTCCCTCATGCGGGCCGTTTTTTTATTTAGGGAAAGTTAATGATGCATAACGCGCCAGAATCAGTACTTAATGCACTCGTTCCTATGGTGGTTGAGCAAACTGCCAAGGGAGAACGCTCTTACGATATCTATTCACGTCTGTTGAAAGAGCGGGTGATCTTCCTGGTTGGTCAGGTTGAAGAACACATGGCCAATTTGATCGTGGCACAGTTGCTGTTTTTGGAATCAGAAAACCCGGATAAAGAGATCTCTCTTTATATCAACTCACCAGGCGGCTCTGTCACTGCTGGTATGGCTATTTATGACACCATGCAGTTTATCAAGCCGGATGTCAGCACTGTATGTATCGGGCAAGCGGCCAGTATGGGCGCCTTCCTGTTGGCCGGTGGTGCCAAGGGTAAGCGTCACTGTCTGCCTAACTCGCGGGTGATGATCCATCAGCCTTTGGGGGGCTTCCAGGGACAGGCATCGGATATCGCTATCCACGCCCAAGAGATACTGGGGATCAAACAGAAGCTGAACCAGATGTTGGCCGATCATACTGGTCAACCGCTGGAAATCATCGAGCGGGATACCGACCGAGATAACTTTATGAGCGCTTCTCAGGCCATGGAATACGGTTTGGTGGATTCGGTTCTGACCAAACGTTAAGGCTGATTTTTGCTTTTGGCTGGGCTATGCTCAGATTGAAGACGCTTAAGTGTATGGCAGTAGAGCAGACTGCAAAAGAGGTAGAGTAATGGGTGACAACAAAGGCAACGGTGATAGCGGCAAATTGCTGTATTGCTCTTTCTGCGGAAAAAGCCAGCATGAAGTTCGCAAGCTGATCGCCGGGCCATCTGTGTATGTATGTGATGAATGTGTCGAGTTGTGTAATGACATCATTCGCGAAGAGATAAAAGAGATTTCGCCCAACCGGGATCAGGACAAGCTGCCAACTCCCCACGAACTGCGTGCTCATCTGGATGATTATGTTATCGGCCAGGAGCAGGCCAAGAAGGTGTTGTCTGTAGCGGTTTATAACCACTACAAACGCCTGAAAAACAGTACTCCCAAAGATGGTGTGGAGCTGGGCAAGAGTAATATTCTGCTTATCGGTCCAACCGGTAGTGGTAAAACCTTGCTGGCAGAGACCCTGGCGCGGTTCCTGAATGTGCCTTTCACCATGGCAGATGCCACCACATTGACCGAAGCCGGTTATGTGGGGGAAGACGTTGAAAACATCATTCAGAAGCTGCTGCAGAAGTGCGACTATGATGTCGACAAGGCGCAGCGTGGTATTGTCTATATCGATGAGATTGACAAAATCAGCCGTAAGTCAGATAACCCTTCCATCACCCGGGATGTGTCCGGTGAAGGGGTGCAGCAGGCACTGCTGAAACTGATTGAAGGTACTGTTGCCGCCGTACCTCCTCAGGGTGGCCGTAAACACCCACAGCAGGAGTTCCTGCAGGTTGATACCTCCAAGATACTCTTCATCTGTGGCGGTGCCTTTGCAGGCCTTGAGAAGGTGATTGAGCAGCGCTCCCATGTGGGTAGCGGTATAGGCTTCGGCGCCCAGGTTAAAGGCCAGGCCGAAAAGGCCACCATTACCGATACTCTGCTGCAGGTTGAGCCGGAAGACTTGGTCAAATATGGCCTTATTCCTGAGTTTATCGGGCGTTTGCCTGTGGTTGCGACCTTGGGTGAACTGGACGAAGCAGCTCTGGTGCAGATTCTGTCTCAGCCCAAGAACGCCATCACCAAGCAGTTTGCCACTTTGTTCGAGATGGAAAATGTCGAACTCGAGTTTCGCGATGACGCCCTTAAGGCGATAGCACAAAAAGCCATGTCCCGTAAGACAGGGGCCCGAGGTCTGCGCTCCATCGTTGAAGCGATACTGCTGGATACCATGTATGACCTGCCGTCCATGGATAATGTGGTCAAGGTGGTTATTGATGAATCTGTGGTGAAAGGTGAGTCAGCGCCTATTCTTATTTACGAGAATAATGACTCCCAGGCTGCTGCCGGTGACCAATAACTGAGCAACAAGCTATCAAGTTGAAAATTAAGGAGTCCACTAGGGCTCCTTTTTTTGTCTTTACCATTGAAAGCCGGGAAAGCGTCCCAATATACTCTCTGTAATCTTTAACTGAAACGGAATCGAACTATGACCCTAGAGCGTGAAGCGCGAATCGAATTGCCCGTGCTGCCACTGAGAGACGTGGTGGTCTATCCCCATATGGTAATTCCGTTATTCGTAGGACGTGAAAAGTCCATCCGTTGTTTGGAAACTGCCATGGCGCAGGATAAACAGATCATTCTTGTGGCGCAGCGGGATGCGGATCTGGACGAGCCTGGCATAGACGATATTTTCGACGTAGGTACAGTCGCTTCTATTTTGCAGCTGCTGAAGCTGCCCGATGGCACAGTCAAGGTATTGGTCGAAGGCGGCAAGCGCGCCCGCATCGAACGCTATACCCAGGAAGAAGAGTTCTTTGTTGCTACCGCACACTACCTGGAGTCCGAAGCCTTGGACGACAGGGAAGAAGAGGTGCTGGTTCGTAGCGCTATCAGTCAGTTTGAAGGCTATATCAAGCTGAACAAGAAAATTCCTCCCGAGGTGCTCACTTCGCTCACAGGTATCGAAGAAGCCGACAGGCTGGCCGACACCATGGCAGCCCATATGCCTCTCAAGCTGGCAGACAAACAGTCTGTGCTGGAGATGGTCAAGGTCGGTGAGCGGCTCGAGTATCTGATGGCTATGATGGAAGCGGAAATCGACCTGCTGCAGGTTGAAAAGCGTATCCGCTCCCGGGTCAAAAAGCAGATGGAAAAGAGCCAGCGTGAGTACTATCTCAACGAGCAGATGAAGGCTATCCAGAAGGAGCTTGGCGATCTCGATGAAGGCCACGACGAATTTGAAAGTCTGAGCCGTAAGATTGAAGAAGCTGGCATGCCGGAAGAGGCCAAAGACAAGGCGTCTGCCGAACTCAACAAGCTGAGAATGATGTCACCCATGTCGGCCGAAGCCACTGTGGTGCGCAGTTATGTTGACTGGATGACCTCTGTGCCCTGGAAACAGCGCTCCAAGATTAAGCGTGATCTCTCCAAGGCGGAACAGGTGCTGGATACAGATCACTATGGCCTGGAGAAGGTTAAGGAACGTATCCTTGAGTATCTGGCGGTACAGAGCCGGGTGAAACAGCTCAAGGGGCCTATCCTGTGTCTGGTTGGCCCGCCTGGGGTAGGTAAGACATCCCTGGGGCAATCTATTGCCAAGGCGACCGGCCGTAAATATGTGCGGGTAGCGTTGGGCGGTGTGCGTGATGAAGCGGAAATCCGTGGTCACCGTCGGACCTATATAGGTTCTATGCCGGGCAAGATTATCCAGAAGATGGCCAAAGTCGGGGTGAAGAATCCGCTGTTCCTGCTCGATGAAATCGACAAAATGAGTTCGGACATGCGCGGCGATCCGGCCTCAGCTCTGCTGGAGGTGTTGGATCCAGAGCAAAACGCGACCTTTAACGATCACTACCTGGAAGTGGATTACGATCTGTCCGATGTGATGTTTGTGGCCACCTCCAACTCGATGAATATTCCGGGCCCCTTGTTGGATCGGATGGAAGTCATCCGTCTTAGCGGTTACACCGAAGATGAGAAACTCAATATTGCCAAGCAGCACTTGCTGCCGAAACAGATTGAGCGTAACGGCCTGAAGAAGAATGAAATCACCGTCGATGACAGTGCCATTCTCGGGGTGATCCGTTATTACACCCGCGAAGCCGGGGTGCGGGCGCTGGAGCGTGAGCTGTCGAAGATTTGCCGTAAAGTGGTCAAGCAGATCATGCTGGAGAAAGACACCAAGCACGTGGATGTCAATCAGGACAACCTCAAGTCGTTCCTGGGGGTACAGCGCTTTGACTATGGCAAGGCAGAGTCCAAGAATCAGATTGGTCAGGTGACAGGTTTGGCCTGGACCGAAGTGGGCGGTGACTTGCTGACCATTGAAGCCACCTCAGTGGCCGGTAAGGGCAAGCTCACCTATACAGGTTCTTTGGGTGATGTGATGCAGGAGTCTATCCAGGCCGCAATGACAGTGGTTCGGGCGCGCGCCGAGCAGTTGGGGATCAACCCTGACTTCTACGAGAAGCGTGATATCCATGTGCACGTACCCGAAGGGGCAACTCCGAAAGATGGTCCATCAGCCGGTGCCGCCATGTGTACCGCGTTGGTTTCCAGCCTGACGGGTAACCCGGTCAAGGGTGAAGTTGCCATGACAGGCGAAATTACCCTCAGAGGCGAGGTGCTGCCAATCGGTGGCCTGAAAGAAAAACTGCTGGCGGCCCACCGCGGTGGTATCAAACTGGTGTTGATACCCAAGGAGAACGAACGGGATCTGGAAGAAATTCCGGCTAACGTAGTGGCAGACTTGGATATTCGTCCGGTGCGCTGGATAGATGAAGTACTGCAACTGGCGCTTGAGCGACCAGTCGAGGGCTTTGAAGTGGTTAAAAATTTGGGCTAACGCAAGAAAATGTCCTATGCCACTAAAAAAAGTGAAAAAAGGGGCTTAACAAAACCCAGACCTGTGGTAGCCTAGGTCTGTGGAGAGCCAGTTGTGCCAAGCCCTTGGGGCAACTGGCTTTGAGCTGTATCCAATTTAAATTCTTTGGTTTTCCAACTGAGCTTGAACTTTGGTATCAAGCTTGTTATAAAAGCCTCCGCAGACCGCTCTAGAGAAGGATTTGGTTGCGGCGCGAAAACTACATTCAAGGGGATGACATGAACAAATCTGAACTAATCGAGAAAATCGCTTCTGGTGCTGACATTTCTAAAGCCGCTGCCGGCCGTGCACTGGATTCTTTCATCGCAGCTGTGACTGATGGTCTGAAAGAAGGCGACAAAATTTCTCTTGTTGGTTTCGGTACTTTTGAAGTGCGTGAGCGCGCTGAGCGTACTGGTCGTAACCCACAGACCGGGAAAGAGATCAAAATCGCTGCAGCTAAGATCCCTGCATTCAAAGCAGGTAAAGCTCTGAAAGACGCTGTTAACTAATTAACATCGCAGCCTTTGTAGGGCTTTCGTAAAGACTAAGCACTGCCTGGCAGTGCTTTTTACGGATTGGGAAGCGCCGGGTTAACCGACGTTTCGGAGTGTGAGGATAAGCTGAAGTAGCGTCTGCAGACTCCATTCATGTTACAGATAGGCGCATCCCACAAGAGATGCGCCTTTTTTTTACTATTAATCGCATAAGCGAGACGTCTGATGTTAGAGAAGATTCGCGAAGGGTCACAGGGCGTAATTGCCAAAGGTATTTTGGTACTGGTGATACTTTCCTTTGCATTTGCTGGTGTAAGCAGTTACCTGGGTTCCTCCTCAGTGGCTCCGGCCGCCACAGTCAATGGTGAAGAGATTTCCACAACCGAACTGGACCAGGCCTATCAAAGCGAGCGAGCCCGTCTGGAACAACAGCTGGGTGAGATGTTTGACGCCCTGGCGGCTAATGATGCTTACCTGGCCAGTATCAAAAAAGGCGTGCTTGAACGTCTGGTAGCGCAAAAGTTGCTGGATCAAGCTGCCGCTGAAATGGGCTTGAGAGTGTCCAATGCCCAAATCATAGAAGCAATTAGACAAGAGCCTGCTTTCCAGACTGAAGGCAAGTTCGACAATGATCGCTTCGAGGCCATTCTGCGCCAATTGGGCTATCAGCAAGCTGCTTTCCGTGAAAGCATGCGGGTGGACATGACTCGTCGTCAGCTGATCAGCGCCTTGATTGGCAGTGAGTTTGTTCTCAATGGTGAGGCAGAATCTTTGGCCAAGCTGCAGGGACAAACCCGTGATATTCGCTATCTCTTGGTTGATGCCGAGCCTTTCCTGGGCCAAGCGACAGTGACCGAAGAGGAAGCCAAGTCATTCTACGACACCAATCCGGCTCAATTTGAACGTCCGGAGATGGTCAGCTTGGAATATATCGAGCTTAACGCCAAAGATCTGGTCGATGGTATCGAGGTCAGTGACGAGCTAGCCAAGACTTACTATGATGAGCATCAGAATCAATACCAGACCGCAGAAAAGCGTTTGGCAGCCCATATTCTGATTGACGCCTCGACCGACAATGCCGAAGCCAAGGCCGAGGATATCCATAAGCAACTGGAAAACGGCGCCGATTTTGCTGCGCTGGCCAAGTCTGATTCCCAGGATACCCTGAGCGGTGAGAAGGGGGGCGAATTGGGTTGGTTTGAGCCTGGTGTGATGGATCCCGCTTTCGATGAAGCCCTGTTTGCACTGAACAAGGGTGATATCTCTAAAGTGGTCAAGACACCTTTCGGTTTCCATATCATCAAACTGCTGGATATTCAGAGCGGTCAAACTGCGCCTTTCGCTGAAGTGAAAGACAAGATAGTCGAGCAGATCAAGCAGGAAGAAGCTGTAAAACAGTTCTATGGCCTGCAGCAGAAACTGGCCGATACCAGCTATGAAATTCCTGATAACTTGCAGGAAGCGGCCAAGGCCGTTGGTGCAGAGATCAAGACTACCCGACTGTTTGGCCGTGACAACGCGCCCGCACCTTTCGATAAGCCTGAGCTGTCCAAGGCTGCCTTCTCAAGTGATGTACTGGGGGGCATGAACAGTGAGCTGCTTGAAGTGGATCGCAACCATGTCGTAGTTGTTCGCGTTAAAGAGCATCAGCAAGCCGGTACGCTAGAATTCGCCGAGGTTAAGCCTGCCATTGAAGCACGTCTCAAACAGCAAAAAGCCAATGAGATTGCCCGTGACAAGGCACAGGAATACATGGTCAAGCTCAAAGAAGGCAATGCCGACATTGCGCTGCAAAGCCGCGCCAACCTGGGACGTTTCACCCAGGATGTAGATTCCGCTTTGGTGAGTAAGGCATTCCAGATGGCCAAGGCTAAAGAAGGCTTGAGTGTTGATACCGTGTCTCTGGCAACCGGTTATGCGGTAGTGGTACTGGATGCAATCCATGACACTGAAAGCGCACCTGCCGATCAGGTCGCGGCCATCAAGCAACGTCTCAACAGCCAGTTTGGTGAGAATGACTATCGCGCCGTTATCGATATGCTGAAGGCCAAGGCCGAGATCATTTATCCAGAAGGTGATGAGTAACTTGACTCATTGATTTAAAGTTAAAAAACCGGTCCAAGCGACCGGTTTTTTATCTCCAGCGTTTATGTCCAGCGGTTAACTTGGCTGCTGGAACTTGCGGATAAAACGGGTTAATCCGGCAAGCGCCAGTCTATGGGAGGCTTGCCTTTGGCTATGAGGTAATCGTTGGCCTGATTGAAATGATTGCAGCCAAAGAATCCTCTATGAGCCGAGAGCGGTGATGGGTGAGGGGCCTTTAAGATAAGGTGTTTGTTGCCGTCAACCCGCTGGGCCTTGAGCCCGGCATGCTTACCCCAAAGCAGAAACACCACGCCTTCCGTGTATTTATCTATGGCCTCTATCACTCTATCGGTAAACTGCTCCCAGCCGAGATGGGCGTGGGAATGTGCCTGACCACGTTCGACACTGAGCACAGTATTGAGCAGCAACACGCCCTGACTGGCCCAGCTGCAAAGATTGCCATGGCTTGGATAGCTGAAGCCTGGGACTGTATTGGCCAGCTCCTGAAACATGTTCTGCAATGATGGCGGTGGCATCACCCCTTTGGGCACTGAGAAGCACAGGCCGTGGGCCTGCCCTGGACCATGATAAGGGTCTTGCCCCAGGATCACCACTTTGACTGCCGATAGTGGTGTATAACGCAAGGCGTTGAAGGTATCGTTTTTGGGAGGATAGATAGTCTTTCCCCGGGCGCGCTCGGCGTCGATATAGGCCAGAGTATCCCGAAAGTAGGCTTGTTGTTTTTCCGGGCCCAGCACTTCGGCCCAACTGATGTCCTTATGCATAACTAAAAAAGCAGCGCCTTGCGGCGCTGCTCATCTATTACTCGTCCACACCCAGCATCACGCTGCTGGCTTTGATCAGTGCATATGCACTGTCACCCACTTTAAGCCCCAAACGCTCACAGGAGGCCTTGGTGACTACGGAAGTCAATTCGACACCCGGAGCCAGTTCAATGGTGACTTCGTTGTTTACAGAGCCTTCTTCGATGGCTTTGATGGTGCCGCCAAGACAATTACGTGCACTGATTTTCATTGGTTTTCTCCCGAAAGAACGATTAGCAGGATCAAGAGTATAAACCGAATTGCCATTAAGTTGGGATGCTTCGATAACAAATTTGAGCGTCAGAGGAGATTGAAATGACGCCAATGTCACGCCGAAAGTCGATACAGGACGCTGGTCCCCGGATGGCAGGCTTATGCCGGCAATAAACCTGGTCAGCGCCATTGCTCGCAGTCAGAGTACCACGGGGACTTATTCACACCTTTTAGTCGTTATCGAATAAGGTCCTCATGGCGTGGTTGATTTCCGGATAGTTGAATTCAAAGCCGTCGGCCTGGGCATGAACCGGTAATACAAACTGACCCTCGGTCAGCAGGGTCGACATCTCACCCATGGCCAGTTGCAGGGCCAATGCCGGTGCCGGCAGACAAGCGGGGCGGTGCAGCGCTTTGCCGAGGGCCTTGCTGAAGTCACGATTGCTGACAGGCTGAGGCGCAGTGGCATTGTATATGCCGCGGCAGGCTTCAGTTTCCAGCAGAAATTCAATAAGGCGCAGCAAGTCTTCGCGCATTATCCAGCTCATTCCCTGACGACCATGGCCAATCGGGCCGCCAAGGCCCAGTTTGAAGGCTGGCAGCATTTTGGCCAAGGCGCCGCCATCTTTGCCAAGCACTATGCCGATACGAAAGATACAAACCCGAGTGAGATCGGCAACCGCCAGGGCTTTTTGCTCCCATTGGGCACAGACCCTGTGGCTGAACTCATCATGGGGCGTGGCGTTTTCGTCTATGGGTTCCGGCCCCTGACGCCCGTAAAAACCCACCGCCGAGGCGCTGAGAAAGACTTGGGGTTTCTTTTGGCTGTTGCGGACAAGCGTGGCCAACTGCTCTGTGATATCCCAGCGGCTGTGGCAGATCCGCTGTTTCTGCTCATCGCTCCAGCGTTTGGCAACTATGGGTTCACCGGCGAGGTTGATGATGGCATCTATCTCCTCAAGCAGTCCGGGTGTTTGCAGCGAATCTATGTAACGGGTTTGTGCCAGCGCCAGCTTTTGCTCGGCCGCCGCGGGGTTGCGGCTCAAAATAGTCAGCCTATGGCGTTTTGCCAGCCGCTGCGCCAGTTCTGAACCGACAAACCCGGTTGCACCTGTGAGCAAAATATTCATGCTTTCTCCCTGAATCACTGAAGGTTTCTCCAGAGTATAGACTGACTTACACCGGCTTACGGTAGCTCAGTTGCAGTGAAACCGAGTCGGCATACCTCAAGGCATGGGGCTTGTCGATTTCCACGCTGGCGTACTCTACCCATTCATGCTCGCTGGCAATTTCCAGTACTTTCCCTGTGAGGTGCTCAAGCAAGGAGAAGCGGTTGTCTTCCACCAGGTTAATGATCGCCTTGGTGATGGTGCGATAATTGAGTGCGTGCTCCATGTCATCACTTCTACGCGCCTTGTCGGCACAGTAATGGATGCAGACATTGATGATCACATCCTGGCGATTGTTGATTTCCTCTTCCTTGATACCGATAAAAGTGCGCAAGCGCAGGTTTTTAATGCGTATAATAGCTAATTCGGGTTTCATCATGTCACTACTTTTTGTTGTTGATGCAACGGCTGATTGTGACAGAGATCAACAAGGAATTTCAATTATGTCATCAGCCTATCGTCCGTCCATGGCGCTGAAAGGATTTGCTGTCATGGCCTGCCTGGTCATAGTGCTGGCGGGAATTAAGGCCGCCAGCGCCATAGTGGTGCCTTTTGTGTTGTCAGCCTTTATTGCGGTTATCTGCAGCCCGGCCATCAATGCCTTGAGTCGTTACCGCGTGCCCCGAGCCCTGGCTGTATTTGTGTTGGTGGCGATCATTTTGTTACTTGGGCTTTGGCTGGCCTCTGTGGTGGGCAGTTCCATCAATGAGTTTTCCCAGCAATTGCCTCAATACCGGGCGCAGTTGGTGGAGCAATTTGCCTGGATATTGGATAAGCTCAAGGAGCTGAATATTCACATCTCCAAAGAGAAGGTGCTGGCCTATCTGGACCCCGGCATGGCCTTGTCTTTGACCACCAATACGCTTTCCGGCGTGGGTAATGTCATGGCCAACCTGTTTCTGATAGTGCTGACCATAGTCTTTATGCTGTTTGAGGCACAATCTTTGCCGCGCAAGGTGCATCTGGCGCTGGATGACCCCGAGATGCGTTTATCCCAGATTGAGCGCTTCTTGCAATCAGTGAACCAATACATGGTGATCAAGACCCTGGTCAGCCTGGCAACCGGTGTTATTGTTGGTGTCGGTCTGGCGCTGATGGGGGTGGATTATGCGTTGCTCTGGGGCGTAGTGGCTTTTTTGTTTAACTATATTCCCAATATCGGTTCTATCATCGCCGCCATCCCGGCTGTGCTGCTGGCCTTTGTGCAGTTGGGCACAGCGGGTGCCGGCGCCGTTGCCGCCCTGTATCTGGCAACCAATATGGTAATGGGCAATCTGGTAGAACCCAGATTCATGGGGCGCGGCCTCGGGCTGTCCACCCTGGTGGTATTCCTGTCGTTGATCTTCTGGGGCTGGCTCTTGGGCTCGGTCGGCATGTTGCTGTCCGTGCCGCTCACCATGATAGTCAAGATAGCTCTGGAATCGAGCCAGAGTGGCAGTTGGCTGGCAATCTTGCTCTCGGACGATGCCAGTATTGCCGTGCGGGAAAATGCCGATAAAGAAGCGGCATCCGATGCCGAATAAAGGCAGAAATAAGAGGTTGAGGATTTCATGCAGTTATTTTTGGAAGCCATCACAGACCTGATACCAGGCGATGAGTGTGGCCGTTTGTTTCATGGTCGCGGTGGCCGTTATCCAGGCAGCGAGCACTTATGCTTGGATTGGTTTGCACCTGTGGTGTTGCTGACCGCCTTTAAACCACTGACGCCGGAAGAGCTGGCGCTGGTTACCGAGCGTCTGCAATTACGCTGGCAAGCCTTGGGGCTGGCCCTGAATCTTGTCTATCAATACCGCGCCGCCGGGCAGACCCGCACCGAGCTCATTGCCGGCGAGATACCCGAGCCACATCTGGCCAGCGAGCTTGGCTGCCGTTATCAATTGCATCTGTTACGGGGCCAGAATCATGGTTTGTTCCTGGACATGCGAAACGGCCGCGAGTGGGTGATGGCCAACAGTGCTCAGCGGAAAGTACTGAATCTGTTTGCCTATACCTGTGCGTTTTCGGTGGCGGCCCTCAAGGGCGGCGCCGATGAAGTGGTCAATATGGATATGAGTAAAGGGGCGCTCGCCATCGGCAAGCAAAACCATTTGCTCAATGGGCTTACTGCCGGCGCCCGCTTTCTGGGGCATGATATCTTCAAGTCCTGGGGCAAACTTAAAAAACTCGGGCCCTATGACTTGCTGATTGTCGATCCGCCCAGCAACCAAAAGGGCAGCTTTGTGGCAACCAAAGATTATCTGCGATTGCTGCGTCATCTGCCGCAACTCTTGAACCCAGGCGCCGAGCTGTTGCTCTGTCTCAATGCGCCTGAGCTGGACAGAGCCTTTTTGCAGAGCCAGGTCAGTGACGCTGCACCAGAACTTGAGTTTGTTAAGCAGCTGGATAACCCACCGGCCTTTGCAGACCGGGCTCCTGACAGGGCATTGAAAGTGTTGCTGTATCGCTATGAGGGAGAACCGGGCTCGGATACTCAATAACTGAGGCGTTCAGAGATCAGGGATTGGCCGCCTTCTTCCAACAGGGCGGCTATGCCTTCAACATCAAAACTGCTCAAGCCGGATGCCTGATGCAGTAGCCTGTCCTGGACATCCAAGGGCATCTGCATCCTTTCCATAAACATGCGCATTCCCAATATATCGCCACTGGCCAGCAGGGTGGCGAGGGTTCGTGCTTCAAAGTCGACAATATGATTCATGGCGTCGTCCTCTTGCTGATTTACGGGCCGGGGAGGCCTCCTTTAAGCAATAGCAGTTGCAGCGCCCGCCGCTAGACCCAATGTGTTTAAAAAATTTCGCCTCAGAACCCGGGGGTATATCAAACTGAAAGTCTTTCAGTGCTTCCTACACAACTGGTGGGTATTTGAGCTTTTTAAGGTGGTTTCACCAGTTTATGGTAACGAAAGTGAAAGTTTTCTGTAATTCTTTCTCGGGCCCTGTTATACTGGCGCCGCCTTAGGGGAAACACCCAGGGCTCCGAAAAGCCGGAATCGGGCATAAAGTGTCGTCGGGACCTGAACTTAACAGGAATCCAAGAAAAAGATACGCCCTGTACCCTACAGAATAGACTGGAGTTGTTATGGAAATTCATGAGTACCAAGATGCTTACTACCAACTGCAGGATGAAGTGATTGAATCACTTCCGGTAGAGAAAGACGAAGAAGCGTTTTTGGATTAAGCCTCAGCCAGGCAGCTCAAATCTTGAAAAAGCGGCAACCTCAGGGTTGCCGCTTTTTTTGTTGCCATTGAATTACGGATGAGTCATTCGAGGGCGGAGCCGGGGTAATAATGCTCGATAAGCTGGGTCAATATCCGCTGCTGTTGAGCAAGCTTTTGTCTTTGTGCCTGGCGCTGCAAGCCTTTGAGTGCATGATGCTGAGGCTTGATTTCAATACCCTGGCTCTCGCTCAAGCGCGTGAAGCGACTGACCACTTCAGTCACGCTGAAATCCTCGGCGAATATATCCAACTGTTGCGAGTGCATCAGCCAGCGAATACCTTGATAGACACCTATGTGAGGCAGGGAGTGATGATCTTCGTCACTGAAGAACTCGCTGTGAAATATAAGTTGCTGAGACGGCAGCGCCGACAGATGTTTGGCCAGCGCCAGATTTCGCTGTTTGTGGTAGTCATTGCGGCCAAGTCCTGGGGTGGTGGCCTGGTTACTGATCGCCATGTACAGGGGCTTGCCTGTTAGCTTGCCCTGAGTGAGTGCCTGCTCGAGCTCATCGGCATAAGTCGGGCTGTCGTACCAGAGACTGGCATCCAGCACCAGGTAAGCATTGAACATAGGCTGTTGCCGGCGCAGCGCCTCCAGTGCCAACAAGCCCCCAAAAGAGTGACCGATAAGCACAGTAGGGCCGGGCTGCCCAAGCCTGGCATTCAGCCAGGGGTGAAGTTCCTGATTGAGAAAGTCGAGAAAAGCGCCGGCATTGCCCGATTGCTGATAAAGCGGCCCTGCGGGTCTACCACCGGGTAGTGTTTCCAGTTTCACCGGCGTGAAGTCACGAATACGGTTACGGTTGATGATGCCGACTATGACGCCTTCAGGTATCGCAGGATTAACCCCGGAAGCCAGATAGTCCAGCATGGGTGTAAGATGCTCAAACTGCTGCTCGGCATCCAGGATCACATAACGGGCAAAGCTCTTGCTGTGCCTGGCGTCCCAGTGTTTGGGAAGACGCAGCAATACTTCCCGCGATTCTCCCAATATATTGGAGTTCAGCGTCAGTCGCTGTTGTTTCCCGGCGGCTTCTTTATCCAGGCTTTGGGCGCTGCAGCCTACCAGCAGACCGAACAATAGCGTCAGAGGGATAAACAGTGATTTTTTCATGGAAATTTTTACTCGGTAAAGGTGACATTTTCAGCTTGAAATTCAGCCCTGATGGGCTTTTGAGTGGCCTGGCTCACATTCGCGTCATTATATTGTAAATGATAACCAATATCATTTATATGTTGTAAAGATTATGCTACTTTTTCGCGCCATGGAACCAGGGGCTTTACCTGGATTTACCCAAAAGCAACAACTTACAAGGCGCAATCGTCGCCGCGATAATCGGGGGAATAGAATGAAACTGGATAAGTGCCGCAAACTGCTTACCTTGAGCCTGGTCGCCATGGCTGTCAGTGGTTATACCAAGGCAGATGAAGGTGAAATGGAGCATATGGTCGTTACTGCCAGTGCCAAGGATCAGCAACTCAGCACTGCACCTGCCTCAATCTCGGTGATCGATGCCGAAGCGATTAAGCTGATGCCGGTCAAAGATCTGGGGGATGTGCTGAGAAACAGTGTCGGCGTGAATGTAGTGACCAACGACTCGGGCCGAAACAGCATCTATATCCGTGGTATGGATGAAGACTATGTACTGATGTTGATCAACGGCAAGCGGGTTTCTTCTTCCAATGGTCTGTGGCGCGGCGGTAACTTTGACTTGACCGCTATCCCCATCGACGCCATCTCCCGGGTGGAGATTGTCCGCGGCCCCATGTCGGCTCTCTATGGTTCAGATGCGGTTGGCGGGGTCATCAACGTGATCACCAAGGCGCCAGATGATGACTGGCAACTGGTACTCGACAGCGAGTACAGTTGGATGCAGGACGGCGAGGGCGGTGATCGCAGTCGTACCAACCTGTTTGGCTCGGGCAAACTCACAGATAATCTGGGGCTGATGTTCACCGCAGAGGTGGCCGAGCAGGACGCCTGGTTGATGCCCGAACTGACCCCGAATCAGGACACCATAGAAGAGCGCAAGACCCGCAAGCTCTATGGCTCGCTCACCTGGCAGTTGGCAGACAATCAATCGCTGGACTTGGATTATCAATACGATAATGACAAGGTGCCCTTGACCACTTTTGCTGCCAATTCAAAACGTGAGCAGAAGATAGAGCGCAACACCTTTGCTTTGACTCACAGAGGCGAGTGGAGCTGGGGTGGCACCGAGCTTTTGGCCAACCTGGAAAAGTCGGATATCTACGACTACAACAGCCGCTATTCGCTGCAGCCCCCTTTGGGACGCGACATCGAAGAGAAAAACACTACCTTCAGAGGCTCGGCCTTCTTTAACCTGTGGCAGCAGGACTGGACAGTCGGCGCCGAGTACTTTGAAACTGAAGTCGACGATCCTGTGCAATATCCGCTTACCGGTGGTGACAGTGTTGAACAATACTCGCTGTTTATTCAGGATCAGTTCGATTTCCTGGATGATTTCACCCTGACCCTCGGCGGCCGCTACGAAGACAACGAAAAGTACGGCAGCCATTTCAGCCCCAGGGCGTATCTGGTTTACCGTGCTTCGGATGCACTGGTGCTCAAAGGTGGTGTCGGCACGGCATTCAGGGCTCCGGCACTGTTTGAATCATCTCCGACTTTCTCTTCAGTCAGTTGCCGCGGCGCTTGTACTGTAGTGGGCAATGCAGATCTTGAGCCCGAAACCAGTGTCAACTATGAGCTGGCAGCCTTGTGGAGTCAGCCTTCCTATGAGCTGTCTGCAACCTTGTTCCATAACAAGGTGGAAGATCTGATCACGGTTTCGGCTTGGGATGGTTCCAGCCCAACCCGTACTTACTACAACGAATCCAAGGTGACTTTGCAAGGGGTAGAGCTGACCGCCAGCGTGGATATCACGGCGGATCTCGGCCTCAAGGCAAACTACAGTTATCTCGATACCGAGACAGGTGACGGTGATGAACTCACTGGTCGTCCTCGCCAGAGTGCCAATGTGCAACTGGATTGGTATCTCACCGACGATTGGCAGCTGTATGTTGCCGGTAACTATTTCGGTTCATATCTGGATAGCAGTGCCGTGCGTCAGGATGGCTACAGTCGCTTCGATATCGGCAGCAGTTATCGGGTGAACGATCACCTGAAACTACGCGCCGGGGTAACCAACTTTACCGATGAGCAACCGGCCGAGGAAGACACCAACAGCGATATGATACTGCAAGGCCGTGCCTTCTTTGTCGGTGTCAGCCTGAGCCTCTAAGCGTCTGGGCCTACTCCCGGCCTGAATCCTTTAAATAGCCAGGATTGCAATAAGAAAAGCAGCGACTTGTCGCTGCTTTTCTTTTGGACAACATTTTATTTCTCCATCGAAAGGCTCAGGTGATAACCACCAAAAGGCATTGAGCCGTAACCTAACCGCAGGCCTTTTGCCCTTTGCCTTTGCGACCATCTTTATCCAGCGGGCAATCGGCGCACATTTGGGTGCAGGGAAGCTTGTGCCGCAGGCAACAGGCGATACGCGGGCTTTGCTGCTGCTTGAGCCTTAGCTTTCGCCAAAACGGATGAGCAATCGGCGCAACATAGGTACGTGGCTGCAGCTCAGCTTGCTCGAACATCTCTCTTATCAATTGTTGTCGCCAACTGACGGGCAGTGACAACTCACCCAGATACCAATGCACAATATAGGCTTGATGGCTGAAATGCAGCTTTGATGGCACTGGCCCCAGTTCTGCCAGGCGCTCGACAATGGGAATGAGCAACTGCTCGAGTAAGCTTTCCCAACTGGCAAGTTGCCCGGCGGGAGCCGGATGGCTGACATCTGCATCAAGCAGCAGATAGAAGGTTTCCGCCCGGCCGTTATCAAAAGGTTCAAGGTACCAGTTGCCACTGCAAGCTGCAGCCGCAATGGCGCGGTTAAGTGCGCTGCCGGGCTGACTGGCAAACAACCACAGCAGCAGGGGGGGCAGTTGCAGGCCGAAAAACCACTGGCTCCACATGGAGTGCAGTGCCCGGGCGTCTATCTCGGGCTTTGTGGCACAAGTTGTGGACACCTTGGCTTGATAACTCAGGGCAAATTGTTGCAGCAGCGCCGGGTAATGTGCCTGGCTCAAGACTGAGTTCAAGCTGATGGCTTCTTGGGGTAACTGCTCCAGACTCTCTATGGCTTTGAAGTGCTCGCCATAGAAGGCGGCTTTTTGTGCCAATAGTTGGTTGAGCTCGCTGGCAATACTCATTCCCATGACGGCAGTCCTCCGGTGGCATTGTTGCTCGAATCTTCCCCGCCATGGTGCCCGGCGGCTCTGGGCTTTACTCTGGGTCTGGGTCTGGGGATAATCATCGGGCAGTTGGCCTCGGGATCTGTGATTATGCTGGCATTGATATCGAACACCTGTTCCAGCAGGGCCTCGGTCAACAGTGACTCAGGCGCGCCGCCGGCAATCAACTTGCCATCACGCATCAACAGCAAGTGATCGCCGTAGCGCAGAGCCTGGTTGATGTCGTGCAGCACCAATACCAAGGTGCGGCCCTGATCCACCAACGCCCGGCAAAAGTCGAGTACTGCCAGCTGGGCGCGGATATCGAGAAACGAGGTGGGTTCATCGAGCAGCAGCAAGTCGGTTTGCTGCGCCAATACCATCGCCAGCCAGACTCGCTGTTGCTGGCCGCCTGAGAGCTCGGCCACCGGCCTTTGTGCCAGTGTGGTTAACCCTGTGGCAGCCAGGGCTTGGGAAACAGCCAGTTCATCTTGCTCTGACCATTGGTGCCACAGGCTCTGATGAGGGTAGCGGCCGCGACTGACCAGCTCCTGCACATCTATTCCTTCCGGTAATTCAGGCTTTTGCACCAGTAGTGCCAGCTCCCTGGCTCTGGCCTTGTTGCTCAACTGCGCCAAGGGGGTGTGACCCAAGATGACCTGGCCGCGTGTGGGCGGCAGTACTTGGCTTAAACACTTGAGCAGGGTCGACTTGCCACAACCATTGGGGCCAAGGATCACCGTCAGCTTACCCTTGGGGATGGCCAGGTTCATGGCGCTTATTATGGGCCGCTGGCCGTACTCGAGATAAAGCTCATGCCCACTGAGGGCTATGTCATAGTCAGGGTATTGGGTCATGATCTTTCTCCTTTCAGTCCCTTGGCCAGTTGCGGTTGTCCCCGGATTTCGCGGCTCAACAGCAGCGCCAGATAGGCGCCGCCGATGAGGGCGGTCAATACGCCCACCGGCAGCCTTTGGTTGCCCGGCAGCAATAAGGTAAGAGTGTCGGCCCCGAGCAGCAACAGTGCGCCTATCAGCGCCGAGCGCAGCAGTGCCAATTGACGATTGCCAAAGCGGGCCAGATGCGGCGCCACCAAGGCGACGAAGGCTACCGGGCCGGCGCAGAGTACGGCGCCCAGCGCCAGTAAGGTGGCAAACAGCAGCGCCAGTGTTTGGCTTTGGCGCACCGGGTTGCCAAGCGCCTGAGCCAGTTCCTGGCCCAAAGCCAGCAGTGACAGACGGCGGGAGAGCAGCAACAGAGCGGGCAGCGCCAGCAGTAACACTGAGGTTATCAGCAGCACATCACCCCAGGTGCGGTGTGCCAGACTGCCGGACAGATACCCCAGCATCTGCTGCGCCTGCTCTCTTTGCACCAGTGTCAGCACAAACTGCACCAGGGCGATGGCAAAGGCGTTGATGGCGATGCCCATCAACACCAGATTGCGGGAAAACTGCCATTGGCGTCCGAGCCCTGCGAAAAACAGCAGGAGCACAACCCCAGTGCCCAAGAGGGCGCCGGGCAGCAATGGCAGTTCCGGCAGCCATAATAACCAGAGGACGGCGCCGGCACTGGCTCCGGCATTGACCCCGAGAATATCCGGGCTTCCCAGCGGGTTACGGCTCAGGCTTTGAAACACGGCGCCGGAGAGCCCCAGCGCCATGCCGGCGCCGAGGGCACACAGGGCCCTTGGCAGGCGTGATTGCCACAAAAGCCAGTTTTCATAGTCGGAGGCTTCGGCAAACAAGGCCTTGGCAAGGCTCACCGGAGCCAGGCCCTGATGTCCCAGCATCAGGCTAAGTAGCAGTGCAGCGCCAAGCAGGACTACGGCCAGCAAGGCACCTTTAATGGCGCCGGATGAGGGGGCTCTTAAGGCTATCGGGCCCCATTGCCAGATGGGAAAACGGGTTTGTTTCATGACGCCTCCTTCAGGTTTTGCCCTCGGGCCATCAGGTACAGAAACGGCGCTCCCAGCAGGGCGACCATGATACCGGTCAGCAGCTCGGCCGGCGGCATCAATACCCGCGCCAACAGATCTGCCAATAACACCATGGCGCCGCCTATCAAAGCGGCTCCCGGTAATAGCAGGCGGAAATTGAGTGTCAGATAACGCCTGGCCAGATGGGCACTGGCCAGGCCGACAAAGGCCAGCGGGCCGACAATGGCGGTGGCTGCGGCGCACAGCAAGGTGGCACCCAGCCAGGCGAGCAGCCCCTGCCAGCCCTGGGAGGCACCGAGCGCTTTGGCGGTATGATTATCCAGCAGCATCAGATTCAGCGCCGGCGCCAGCAGCCACAAGAGTACCGCGGCGGGCAGCAGATAGGGCCAGAGCGCATGAAACTCCGGCCAGCCCAGCCCGGACAGGGAGCCCGCCATCCAATACCTGAAACCATCAAATAGCTGCGGGTTCAGCAACACTCTGGCCTGGACATAGGCCCCGAGCACGGCGCTGATGGCGGCGCCGGCCAGGATCAGCCTGACCGCCGCGGATTGCCCCTGGGATTGCTGCGCCCTGGACATCATATACACCAAGGCGCTGGCCAGCAGCGCTCCGGGCAAGGCCTGCCAGAAGAGACTCAAACCCGCTGTTGCGCTCCATAGCCCCAGAGTGACCAGAGAGGCGCTGGCGCCGGCATTGACGCCGAGCAGGCCGGGATCCGCCAAGGGGTTGCGGCACAGCGCCTGGATAACGCAACCGGCCATTGCCAATGCCATGCCGGCCAACATGCCGCACAGCAATCTTGGCAGCCTTGCCTGTAACACCAGCGACAGATGATCGTCTGCGGCCGGTTGCCAGAGCTTGCCCAGCATAGTCAGCGGTAGTGTGCGGGCGCCAAAGAGCAGGTTGGCCAATACCAGCAGCGCCAGTATCGTCAGCAGCCCAAGCAGGGTTACCGCGTTACGTCCAAGACGGTTCTGGGACAGGGTAGCTCCATGTTGCAGAAAGATTTTTGGGTGTGTCATCCCGGCCTCCCATTTTTATTCGATGGCGCGCCTGTATCTGCGTCTGTCTGTGTGTCTTGATGCCGGTATTGGCGAGGGTTTTCTTTTTGCTCTGCCAGGGTTTGTTGCAGTTGCGGCACCAGCTTGGGAATAGCCCATTTAACGCTTAGCAGCGAGCCGTAGGAGCTGGCCATCACCAGCGCCGGGTCGGTTATTGCCAGATACCGACCGCGGCGCATGGCGGGCAGACGACGGATAACCGCCATGGCTTCTACCTCGGCTCTGGCCTTGTCCGAGCTGTACCAGCTGAGCAGCAGCTCGGCATCGTCCAGCATGTCGGCGCGCTCCAGTCCTATGTGGGCGGCGAAGTGGCCTCGGCTGGCATTGAGCCCAAAAAGTTGTGGCGGCAATACAAACCCCAGCGCCAACAGCAGATCCACTCTGGGATCGCCTGTGACATAAACCGAGAGATTGCCAACTCGACTGGCGGCATTGATATAGGCCAGGCGAACGCCATTGAACTCAGGGTTTTCGGCGGCGACTCGGGCGATATAAGCCCGTTGCTGTTTCAAAAGCGCTTCGGCCTGCACTTCTTTGCCGAGCGCCTTGGCTATCAGTTCCACCTGCTGCTTAACCGGAGTCAGCCAAGGTTTGTCCGGATAGGCGATGACGGGGGCCAGAGCGCTCAGCTGTAAAAAGCTCTCGCGGGTGATACCGGACTGGGGCGCCAGAATAAGATCCGGTTTCAACGCTAATAATCGCTCCACATCCAGCTCGGGGTAACTGCTGATGATGGCGGGCAGCGGCAGCTCCTGCGCTTCTAATGCCTGGCGAAACCAGGGTAGATAACCCTCTGCATCTCCGCCCCAGTAATGGGGTTCAATGGCGATGGGTACAACACCTAAGGATAGGGTCCAGTCTTCGGCCCCGGCTCCCAGGGTTACCACTCGCTTGGGCGGCGACTCGATACAGCTGGTCCCGTGGGCTGTGGTAATGCAAACCGGATAACCGTCTTGCGGCGGTGTTTGGGCTTTGGTTTGCGGAGGGTCATAACAGCCCGTCAGCCCCAGGCTCAAAAACACGACAAGCGCCAACAGGCGCCTTGCTTCACACAACATATTTGTTATTCGCCCCGCAGTGCGGGGCGCTCCTTATTATGGATAGTTTCACGGCATAACGCGGCTCAGAAACGGTAGTCCAGGGTGACGCTGAAGTTACGCGGCGCGCCATACTGGAATTGGTTATAGAAGCCGAGCTGGCTGTAATAGCTCTTGTCGAGGGCGTTATCCAGATTGGCTCTCAGACTCAGCTGTTCATTGAACTTGTATCTCGCCATCAGCTTCACCAGGGCGTAGCTGCCTTGTTCCACTTCGACTTTACTCTTGTCCGGTTTTGAGACTTGGCTATAAATGCGGCTCTGCCAGTTGACCCCGGCGCCCAGCTGCAATCCGTGAAGCCAGCCATCGAATTCATAAGTGGTAAAGAGCTTGAGTTGCCGTTCCGGGTTGGTGGTGTTGATCTTTTGCCCTTTGGGATCTTCGGTATCAAACTGGGTGTAGCCCAGGTAAAGATCCCAGTTGTCATTGATGGAACCGTTGACCTCAAACTCAAAGCCGCGAGTCTTGGTACCGTCGACACTGCGGTAGATGGGAATCGTGCTGTTGGGCAGGTTTTCGCCGGTTTGCTCACCGACATTGTCCTGACGGATCTCAAAGGCGGCCAACGACAAGTCCAGCGCCTCATCGAACAGGCTGGCTTTGATCCCGGCCTCATAGTTGCTGCCCTTGATAGGGTCCAGGTAACGGCCATCGGCCTGAACTTTGCTTTGCGGGGTAAAAATATCCGTGTAGTTGGCATACAGGGCATATTCGTCGCTCAGGGCATAGGTCAGCCCCAGATAACCGGTGAACTCACCATCGACCTTATAGTCATGTTTGGCACCAAAGTTATCCTGATCTGTTTCCCAGTTATCCAGGCGGCCACCGAGTACCATGGACAGGGCATCGGTCAGCTCAAGCTGGGAAGCGACATAGACAGCCTGTTGCTTGGTTTCGCCCCAGGAGCCGTAAAGCACCTGATCGCTCCATTGCGGCTTTGGGTAATCAAAGCCGGGCTGCCCGAAGTCTCCCAGAGGCGGTTTGGCACCGAGAGCGCCATAGTAGGGGTTGGCAAAATCCTGTTTTTGTTGATTGGCACCGGCCACCAGTTGGTGGTTGCGGCCAAAGGCGTTGAAGCTGCCGGACAGCTTGAGATCAAAGGTGTGCTGGGTGCGACTGCCGTCGATAAAGGCCAAAGAGCCGGGGACCATGCCCTCATTGGTGACGGGATCCGGGTTACCTGTTGGCCAGAGCACATCAAACTCCAGGCTGTTGTCACCATAGATATAGCTGCCTTTTAGGCTCCAATCTGGGTTGAAGTGGTGCTCCAGAGTCACGAAGCCGTTGAGCGCATCTGTCTTGGCGGAGGCCCAACTGGGGGCGGTGGATACATGACGGTCGTAATTGGTGCGGTTGCCGTCACTGTCAAACAGCGGCAAGCCGCCGGACATGGTGCCTTCCGGCCTGGTATGCTGGAAATCACTGCCCAGAGTCAGCAGAGTATTGGTCCCCAGATCCGCTTCCAGGATGCCATACAGGGTTTGCCGCTGCTGCTCATATCTGTGTTGCCAGTTTTCCCTGTCTTGATAGGCCAGCACCACCCGGCCACGGATGCTGGCATCCTGATTGAGGCCGCCGGAGAGATCGACCACGCCGCGCAGCATGTCCCAGGAGCCGCTGCTCAGGCTGACGCTGCCCTGAAACTCGGCAGTGGGCCGTTTTCGCACCAAATTGATGGCGGCAGAAGGGCTACCGGCACCCAGCATCAAGCCGGTGGCGCCGCGCACCACTTCAATGCGCTCGTATAGGGCGCTGTCCATCAGGTTATCGCCATAGTTGAAGCGGGTGTCATAGGTGGTTGCCACGCCATCATAGAGAATGCTGCTGACCGAGATCCCGCGGGCGCTGATGGAGTATCTGTCGTTGTCCGAGGGGCGGGCGTTGATCCCGGCGACACTGGTCATAACATCTATGATAGAGTTGAGCTGCTGATCTTCAATGGCCTTGGCGGTGACGGCTGTGACAGACTGCGGCGTCTCGAGAAACGAGAGCTTCATGCCTGTGGCCGTGCTCATGTCACTTGCCTTGTAGCTCATGGGCTGGCTCTTGGCACCGACCACTGTCAGTACCTCCATCTCTTTCTCCTGTGTTTCGCTCTTGTCGGCGGCGAATGCCGGGGCGCTCAATAGCACAGAACAGAGAAGGGCGATGGGGGTCGGCCTGAAGCCATTAAGGGTTTGCATGTTTGTGTCCATTTTCCTGTTACTTCCTGGAAGGTTTACAAGGCCGGGTCTGCAAGACGCTCGGCCTGGGTGGGTGTCACGCCAAAGCTGTGGCTGGCGGCAAAGGGGTGCAGCGGATTGTCGATATCGCCGGCAAAGCGCAGGTTCTTCTCCCTGTCTTCGAGATCTATCATCTGCTGGTTGTTGTTGAGCTGGATCCGGTTCAGACAGGTGCGGACAAAGGTCGGCTGGAACAGGTCGTAGCGGCGATACTTATCGGCAAACTGGGGGTGGGAAGCCTGATAATCACGGACCTTTGCGGCCACCAGGCTCCAGAATCCCTGTTCACTCAGGCTGGTGTGGCTATCGAGCAGCGGCGCCATAAAGCGGAAGATGCAGTCGAAAATATCCAGCAGTATGTAGTTGAGCTTCATCTCCTCTTCGAGTGAGACCGCCAGTTGCGCCACCCGTCCCGGCAGCGGCGCACTGCCGTTGAGAATTGCGACTTCTTCGCCTATGTCCTTCATCAATATGGTGACAGGCACCTTATCATCCAGCACCAGAATAAGGTTCTCGCCATGGGGCATAAACACCAGATCGTAGGCAAAGAAGGCGTGCAGCAAGGGGGTAAGGTAAAGATCCAGCAGCCGGCTCATCCAGTCGTGGGCACTCAGGGGGGAAGCCTCGATAAGCGCCGCCAGCAGGCTCTGCTGCTGATTGTCCTGGTGCAGCAGGGCCGCCAGTGTCATCAGTTGCTGTCCGGGTTTTACCAAAGGCTCGCCCTGGAAGCTGAGAGCATAAGGGCTTTCACGCCACAGTGCCGAGAGCATCTTCTTGTAGGGGGTGTCTTTTTCCAGCGCCTGCTCATAATACCTGTGGTGATAGCCTATGGCGGCGATCTCCCTGAGCAGCACAAATCTTTGCTTGGCAAAGAAAGGGTCGCTGTCGATAAGCTCGGCGACAAAGGCATTGATCTCCGGGGTACGGCTCATGTAGTAGGGCGATAAACCCCGCATAAAGCCCATATTAAGAATCGACAGCGCCGTCTTCACGTAACAGCGCTTGGGTTGGCTCAGGTTGAAGAAGGTGCGGATGGATTGCTGCACCTGATATTCATCACGGCCTTGTCCCAGGTGAATGAGGCGATCGCGGGCCAGATCGGCGGCGAATATGCGGCTGATCTTTTCGCGCCACTGCCATGGATGAACGGGCATCAGAAAATAATCGTCCGGGTTTTTGCCCTGTTGCCGGATCTTCTGCTCAAATCTGAGCAGCAAAGCATCGCCCAACTCATCTTGCAGCAGTTGGCGATAGTCGAGCCCGGCTATCAGCGCCAGGCTGGTATGTTCACTGCTGACCGCCAGCCACTCGAGTTGCAACGGTTGGCCGCTCTCCGGCGTAAAGGCCAGCCAGTCATCGACATCAAAACCTATGCGGCCGTTGTTGGCGACAAACACAGGGTGGCCTTCGGTCATGGCCGCTTCTATCTGCTGATAGTCGCAATCCACCAGCTCCTGCACCGGCTTTGCCTGCCACAGAAGTTTGAAGGCCTTGCTGTAGAGGGTGCTGGTGATCTCTTCAAGATAGGTGGGCAGCAATGCATCGCTTATGCCGAGTCTCTCCTTGAGGGCAATGATAAGCAGCATGGCGTCCGGCTGTTGCTGCTCGCCATCTTTGAAACACTCGATGGAATCCGGCGCTATCTGCAGGTGATCCAACTGATAACGGCGACCGCTGAAGCGGTAGCTGAGCTGACCATCCCGGGTATCCAGCTTGAGCTGCCAACAGGTCTCTTGCTCTGCTTCTGCTGGCAACAACAGCTCTGGCGCTATTAGCTTTTCATGACTGAATTCACTGAGAATTTTCGCCAGCAGATGGCGGCTTGCCTGGCTCCAGATGGCAGGCGTCAGATGGCTGAGGCGGTTCTGTTCGATAATGGATGCTGTCATTGTGTGGCTCCTGTTGCCAGTGCGGCACTGAACCCAGGCAGGGTGCAAAAACCCAGCATGGCTTGTTTGTTTTCGAGTTGAATGGCGTGGCTGTAGCAGATGCCTACCGCACGGTTCAGCGGGTGAATCTTTTGGTTGTTGATATCCGGCTCTACCACCAGGCGGGCAAAGCCCAGATGCTGCAGTATCAGAGACACCACAGCAGTGATGGCCTGGCGGCTGAAACCGCGCTGCGGCTTAGTGGGAGGAGCCAGCAGCAAATGCATGCCGCAATCGCCGTGTTGGCAATCAAAGTGTTGGCCCACTTCATCAAAGCGGGGATCGTACAGCTCGGTATAGAGCACAGGCTCCGCGTCGCGATAGGCCATCAGGCCAAACTTATCTGCAGTGGGGGCGAGCTCAACGCGGCGCTCGGTGGGCGTTAAGGATTGCATGCCCCAGAAGGCGGCATAGTCGCGGCCGAGCCAGTCGCTCAGGGTGTCAAAGTGCTCGCTTTCCCGATAGGCACAAAAATCAAAGTCGTTGACCTTGAGGCGCTTGCCCGGCGCAAAGCCGTATCTGGCGCTGAAGCCGGCTGTGTCGGCAGCCGGATTAACTGCTGTTTGAGAGGCCATCAGCTGGCCTCCCGCTGCAGAGCTTGATTGCTGCTTTGCCGGCGTTTGGGCGCACTGGCGTCTTGCTTGGGAATACCAAAGCTCTGGAAGGCAATTTGCTGCTCTATCTCGTAAGGTGCTTTGCCCAGGATCTGCCGCAATATGGTGGCGTTGCGATAGCAGCCCATTCCCAGATCCGGCGAACACAGCCCGTGGGTGTGCAGCCCCAGGTTCTGAACAAAAATTCGCCCGGCCTTGTCTATGTGATAATGACGCTGGACATCGGGCTCGCCCTTTTGATCGAACAGCAGCTGCGAGTGGAGCGGCTCGAGAAAGTCCGGCAATCGGTAGCAGTAGCCGGTGGCCATCACCAGTGCCGAGCTGGTCAGCTCAAACTCCTGTTCAAGTTCTGTATGTCTGCAACCCAGCAGCAGTTGCTGTCCGTCGCTGTGAACGCTTTGCAGTGCCGTGTTGGTCAGCAGCTGTACATCAAAGTCACAGTGCAGGCGTTTTTGGTAAAGCAGATCATAGATGCTGTTGATCAGATCGGCGTTGATCCCCTTATAGAGGCTCTTCTGTGAGCCGATAAGTTCGCGGCGCTGTGCCTCGGGCAGGGCGTGGAAATAGTCGATATATTCCGGCGAGGTCATCTCCAGTGTCAGCTTGGTGTACTCGAGTGGGAAGAATCTTGGTGAGCGGGTGAGCCAGCGCAGGCGATAACCGTATTTGTCGATATCCAGCAGCAGATCTTCGAAGATCTCTGCCGCGCTTTGGCCGCTGCCGACTATGGTGATGTCATTTTGGCTCTGCAGCGCCTGTTTACGGTGCAGATAGTTGGCCGAGTGCAGTACCCGTTTGTCGGCGCCGGGGCAGAAGTGAGGCATCCAGGGTTGGGTACCGGTTCCCAGCACCAGGTGACGGGCGCGCAGGCTCTGCTCTTGGCCACTGACTCTGTCCTGCCCCTTGACCAGATAGGTGTCGGTTTCGGCATCGAAACTGACCCGGGTGACCTTGAAATTGAATTTAAGGTTACTCAGCTCGGCGCAGACCCATTGGCAGTATAGATTATATTCCTGCCGCGGCAGGAAGAAGCTTTCGCGAATATAGAAACTGTAGAGTCGGCCGGTTTGTTTGGCGAAGTTCAAATAGCTGTAGCGGCTGGTGGGATCGGCCATGGTCACCAGATCCGACATGACAGGGGTCTGCAATCTGGACGATTCCAGCAACATGCCGGGATGCCAGTCGAAACCGGCGCCGGCATCGACAAACAGACACTCAAGACCGTCAAGCGGCTCGGCCAGGGCCGCCAGGCTCAGGTTAAAGGGGCCTATCCCTATGCCCAGGATATCGTAGACTTTGGTTTGCATCAGTTCCTCCTCAGGCGCTGCAAAGCGCGCTGGTCTTGTAGTGACGGGCCTGCTCGCGACCGATTTTGCAGATGTCGGTCAATACGGCTTCGATATCCTCGAGACGGGTGTGAGGGTTGAGCAGGGTAAACTTGAGATATTGGCTGCCGGCCACTTTGGTCGCTGCAATCATGGCGCGGCCTTCGCGGGCCAGGCGGGCGCGGATATGGCGATTGCATTCATCCAGTTCGGCGCTGCCGAGTGCCGGGTCGTTGAAGCGAAACACCAGGGTAGTCAGCGACGGGTGCTGCGCCGTCTGCAACTCGGGGAAACGGCTAAAGCTTTCATAAAGCTCGGCTGTGGTGGCAATCAGGGTGTCGAACATCTCGCCTATGGCATCCGGCCCGGCGGCTCTCAGGCTCAGCCACAACTTAAGGGCATCAAACCTGCGGGTGGTCTGCAGGCTCTTGTTGACCAGATCCGGCACTCCGGCCTGGGCCTGGGACTCAGGGTTGAGGTAATCGGCATGGTAGGTGAGGTAACCGAGCACGCCTTTGTCCTTGACCAACAGCGCCGAGCAGCACACGGGCTGGAAGAAGGACTTATGGAAATCCAGGCTGACAGAGTCGGCCAACTCTATGCCTTCGAGGCGTTGGCGCTGAGTGCGTGACAGCAACAAGGCGCCGCCGTAGGCCGCATCCACATGCAGATAACAGCCGAACTCGCGGCAAAGGGCGGCGATGGGCGCTATGGGATCTATGGCGCCAAAGTCAGTGGTCCCAGCGGTAGCGACCACGGCGATGGGGATCAGTCCTGCCGCTTTGAGCTGCCTGAGTTTGCCTGCCAGCGCCTTGGGATCCATGCGCCGATTGGCATCACAACCGACACTAACAACCGCCTCGTGTCCCAACCCTAAAAGTGCGGCCGCCTTTTGAATGCTGAAATGGCTGAATTCAGAGCAGAGAATGCGGTAGCGGCGGGCATTGGCAGCCAGGCCGGCCAGAACATTGCCTCTGTGACCCGGCTCAAGGCTGCCGGCCAACTCTCTGGCAAGCAGCAGCGCCATCAGGTTGGACTGGGTGCCGCCGGTAGTGAAGACACCGTCGGCAAATCCTTGATATCCCACGCGCTCGCAGGCCCAGTCGATAACCTTCTGTTCAATCAGAGTCCCGCCGGCGCTCTGATCCCAGGTTTCCACCGCAGTATTGATGGCAGAACTCAACTGCTCGGCCAACAAGGATGTGAGCATTACAGGGCAGTTGAGGTGGGCCAGATAATCAGGGTGTTGGAAGTAGATGGCGTGGCTGAGATAGAGCTTGTCCAGTTCGGCCAGAACTTGCTTCATGTCCCCGAGGGGGCGGTCAAGATTGATATCGGAAAATGCGCTTTGCAGCTCTTCGGGGCGAATGCCACTGCTGGGGCCATCCAGCCGTTCAAGGCGGTGTTTCAGGGTATCCATGCCCAGTTGCATCAAGCGGGAGTAGTGGTGTTCGGGTGCGATACCAAAGAGTTCAGTGTGGGGAGCGAACGGCAGGTGGCCGGCGGCATCATAGCTCGGGTCATTGCTCGCCTGTTCAGGCTCCATGCTGGGGTGTGTCACTTTTGCCTCCTTTGCGACTGACATGAGGTCAGTCATCAATGACAAGTCACCCAGGGATAAGGAACTACTTCGGCCTTTCCCTGGGCCATTCCTTTTTTGCTGTCATCCGTTTCTCAACGACAGCGGCGACAAATTAGCATGCACTCAAATACAAATGCAAATGATTCTCAATTGATTTGTGTAAAGATGTAACTGGTCTGATTAGAAGCCTGTACCGATAACCATAAATTGGTCGGATAAAGACGGCATTTACAGCATTGGGAGCGACTGATTTGAGAGTGGCTGAGTTGAGAGCGATTTGCTCAAGAGTGACGGAATTCCCATTGGCTCCGTCGGCGGAGAGGTAAAGGACGGGAGTCGAAGACGGTGGAGCAAGCTTGCTCAAATATCCTCTTAACTGGGCCGACTAAATTCCCCAACATAGGCACGAATGGAGAATTAACTCACTGCCATATAAGCACTAAACTGAGTATATTCATCACAAGAGGAATTTTTGAGGAGCAGGGGATGAAAGCCACAGCCGGTCGTCCTAAAGGCCATTCAGGGGCCAGGGATGCTTTGATAGAAGCCGCGCGCAGTTGCTTTACCCTGAAGGGGTATGAGCGGGTTTCCACCCGAGAGTTGGCGCGCAAGGCGGGAGTGGATGCGGCGATGATCCGTTATTACTTCGGCTCCAAGGCAGGCCTGTTTGAGGCCATGGTCAGAGACACAATCGCTCCAGTGCTGGAAGCCTTCAAACATTACAATGCCGCGCAAAGTCATCAATCTGCCAGTGAGGGCTCTGCAAACAGCCCTGAGCCCAGCAATAGCCGCCTTGAGCTTGGTAATAACAGCCTTGAGCCCAGCAAGATGAGTCTTGATTCGAGCAAGAAAAGACCCGAGCCAGGTTTTGGCGGGCCATTTGAGCTGATGCAGGTCTATTACCGCGCCATGGCTGCCAACCCGGCCTTGCCCGGGCTTATCATCCAGGTGTTGAATCACAGAGAAGGCAGTGAAGCCTTCGATGCCCTTGCCAGCGTATTCAGTGACATGCTCAGCCGCTCGAGGCTGTGGATCCGCCAGCTTGGGCAAGATCAAGGCCTTAATCCCAACCTGGACCCTACCTTGGCGCGGCTGAGTTTTGTCAGCCTGATGGTGTTTCCGCTGATCGCCCCGGCCCATCTGATGCGGGACTTCGGTGTCGAATTGAATGAAACCTGGCTCAAACAGCTGGCAGAGCACAATGCCAAAGTCCTGCATCAAGGCTTATTGCGCCAGGATATTGCCGCCACCCCAGGCTGTGAGGAACCCCAATGAACAAGATATCCCTGATACTGACAGCGACACTATTGCTGTTGCAAGCTTGTGGCGACAACGGTGAAAGCCGTGCCATGGGTACACTGGAGCGGGATCGTATCCAGCTTTCAGCCCCCGTTGCCGAGCAAATAGCCGATATCCATGTGGCCGAGGGTGACAAGGTCGAGGCGGGGCAGTTGTTGCTGCAATTGGACAGCCGCAGCGCGGCAGCCAGAGTGGCACAGCGCCGTGCCGAATTGGCTGAGGCCGGCGCCAGGCTCAATGAGCTGCAACAAGGCGCCAGGGTAGAAGAGCGGCGGGCGGCCAGAGCCGCCATAGAGGCGGCAACGGCAGCCGCGACCGAAGCCAGACTCAGATATCAGCGCACCCGCGAGCTGTTTGCCGCCAAAGTGGTGGGGCAGGCGGAGTTGGATGCGGCCATCGCCGAGCGGGATCACACCAAGGCCTTGGTCGAGCAGGCCAATGAACACTGGCTGCAACTGGAAAACGGTACCCGCAGCGAACAACTGGCCCAGGCCGAAGCCAGAGTGGCTGCCGCAGCGGCGGCGCTCAAGGCCGAGGAGAAAGCCTTGGACGACCTCAGTCTCAGGGCGCCGCTGGCATCAGAGGTGGACATATTGCCCTGGAAGAGGGGCGATCGAGTGGCTCAGGGCACTCAACTTGTCGCGCTTTTGGCACTGGATAAACCCTATGCCAGAGTCTATCTGCCGCAAACGGCCATCAGTAAGCTTTCCCGCGGCGACAAGCTGGAGGTCTGGGTCGATGGGGTGGAGCAGCCGCTCAAAGGCACTGTCAGAAATATCCGTTCCCAACCTGCCTTTACTCCGTTTTATGCCCTTAATGAGCGCGATCGTGCCAGATTGATGTATCTGACGGATATCGATGTCGAGGGCGCCGAGTCTCTGCCCTCAGGGCTGGCGCTGGAGGTACGACTGCCATGACTCAGTCAGCTGATGCCGGTGCTTCTTCGGCCACTCAAGCCACCTTGTCCATTGATTCTTCCCTGGCCATTGAAGCTCCCCTAGCTATTGAAGCTCATGGGCTGACCCGGCGCTTTGGTGAGTTGACCGCGGTGGATAATCTCAGTCTCGCCATTCCCCGTGGCAGTATTTACGGCTTTCTCGGCCCCAACGGTTGCGGCAAGTCCACTGCGATTCGGCTGCTTACCGGCCTGTTGTTGCCGGATGCCGGTGAGGTGACCGTATTGGGAGAGCCGCTTGCCGGTAACGAAGAGGCGCTCAAGCAACGTATAGGTTATATGACCCAGAAGTTCTCTCTCTACGATAATCTGTCTGTGCTGGAGAACCTCAGATTTGTCGCCAGTATTTATGGCTTGTTCGGCCGCCGCGGCAAGGCGCGCATCGAAGAGCTGCTGCATCTGTATAGCCTGGAGGGCAGGGAGTCTCAGTTGGCCGGTTCCATGAGTGGTGGTCAGAAGCAGCGTCTGGCACTGGCCTGCGCCACACTGCACTCCCCCGAGCTGTTGTTTCTCGATGAACCCACCTCGGCGGTCGATCCGGAAAACCGCCGCGAGTTTTGGGAGCGGCTGTTCGATCTCTGCGCAGCCGGGACCACTATTTTGGTGTCAACCCATTACATGGACGAGGCGGAGCGCTGCCATGCATTGGCAATCCTTGAGCGCGGCGCCAAGCGGGCCGATGGCTCCCCGGCCGAATTGATGCAGCAGATGGGCGCCAGCGTGGTGGAAGTTAGCGGTGAGCAGCTAAGGGCGCTCAAACAGCAGCTGGTGGCCTTACCTGAGGTTGTTTCTGCCGCTCAGGTAGGCACCCGGCTCAGGGTGTTGGTGCGGCGTGGTGACACAGATCCCATCGCCTTTCTCAGCCCCTATTGCGATGGGCACAAGCTCGCCATGGCGCGCCCCAGTCTCGAAGATGTGTTTGTATCCTGCACCGGAGGTCGACATGTGGGCTAGGATATTGGCAATCATGCTCAAGGAGCTCAGGCAGTTGTCGCGGGATAGGATGACCTTCGGCATGATAGTGATGATCCCTCTGGTGCAGCTGCTGCTGTTTGGCTACGCCATCAATACCGATGCCAGGCATCTGCCCGCCGGCTTGGTGGATATGTCCGCCAGCAGCTACAGCCGGGCCTTGGTGCAGGCGGTAAAGGCCACCCAAGTGGTGGACTTCAAGGCAAAATATGCCTCTATCGAGCAGGCCGAGGCGGCCATCACCTCGGGGGAAGTGCGCGCCGTGCTCTATTTGCCGGCGGATCTCAATGCCCGTCTGGTGAATCATCCAGCCTTCGACCGTCGTCAAAGCGACAGCCAGCTTACCCGGCCCGTGGCCCAGTGGCTGGTGGATGGCTCGGATACGGTTATCGCCGCCGCGATTCGTAGCCTGAGAAGCATGCCGCTGGATGAGGTGGCCGGTTTCAGCAGCCAAAACCGGGTGCCAAGTTTTGAGGTGGTGCAGTACTTCAACCCGGAGCAGCGCACAGTGGTTAACATAGTGCCCGGCTTGCTGGCGGTGATTTTGACCATGACAATGATCATGTTCACCTCTGCCGCCATTGTCAGGGAAAGAGAACAAGGCAATATGGAGTTTCTGATCACCACCCCGGTCAAACCCATGGAGCTGATGGTGGGGAAAATCATCCCCTATGTGCTGGTGGGGCTTATCCAGGTGAGTATTATCCTCAGCGTGGGCCACTTCCTGTTCGGTGTGCCGGTGCGCGGCGGTCTGGATAGCTTGTTGCTGGCCTCTTTGCTGTTTATCTTTGCCAGCCTCAGCCTGGGCCTGGTGATCAGCACCATTGCCAAGACCCAATTGCAGGCGATGCAGCTGACGGTATTTATCCTGTTGCCCTCTATTCTGTTGTCAGGCTTTATGTTTCCTTACGAAGCTATGCCAATTGCGGCGCAGTGGATAGCCGAAGCGCTGCCGGCGACCCACTTTATGCGTATGGTGCGCGCCATAGTCCTGCGTGAGGCCGATATCCTGATGTTGGCTAAAGATGCCTTTTGGCTGGGGGCGTTCACCCTGGGAGGCGTGTTGCTCGCTTCATTGAGGTTCCGTAAGCGTTTGGGATGAGCGCTGTGGTTCAGCGCTCTTCATCTCTGAGGGTCAGCACTTCATAGCCGGTATCTGTCACCAGTATGGTGTGCTCCCACTGGGCCGAGAGTTTTTTATCCCGGGTCACTACAGTCCAGCCATCTTTCTTGGTCTTTATTTTGGCGCCGCCCTGATTGATCATCGGCTCTATGGTAAAACACATACCGGCTCGCAGTTCCAGGCCGCTGGCAGCGCGGCCATAGTGCAGCACCTGGGGCTCTTCGTGCATCTCGCGCCCTATGCCATGACCACAATATTCCCTGACCACACTGTAGCCTTGGGATTCGGCATACTGCTGAATCGCATGGCCAATATCCCCGAGGCGGGCACCGGGCCTGACCATCCTGATCCCTCGCCACATGGCTTCATAAGTGGCCTGTACCAGGCGTTTGGCCAAAGGCGATGCCTGTGGCATCAGGTACATCTTGCTGGAGTCGGCAATAAAACCGTCTTTTTCGAGGGTAATATCCAGATTGACAATATCGCTGGCCTTCAGCAACTGCTGCTCCGAAGGAACCCCGTGACACACGACTTCATTGACCGAGCTGTTGAGCACATAGGCATAGCCGTATTGGCCCTTGCTGGCCGGACGCGCCTTAAGCTCGTTGACGATAAAGTCTTCTACTCTGTCGTTGATGGCCATGGTCGAAATGCCGGGAACAACAAAGTCATCCAACATGGCAAATACCTTGGCAAGCAGGGCGCCTGAGCGGCGCATCAGCTCGGCTTCTGCCGCGGTTTTTAAATGAATTTTTCTTTTTTGATCAAGCATTTTGCGCTCCAGGTACCTTGATGGCTTCCCGCTGATACAGCTCGGCCATCAGCTCATTGAAACTCCGGTCGGGGTTAAGCTCGGCCAGCATGCCCATCTTGATCCAAAACTCCGCCTGAGCGTTGATGGAGCGCGCCATCAGGCCGCTGGCCTTGCGCAGCTCCTCATGGAGTTCATCGGAGATCTTGATAATTCCCATATGCTAAAAATACACTTTATATATAAAACATATGTGAATCGTATACTGTGTGGCGGTGAAAGAAAAGCATGTTGGTTGAAAGATTGCGGCGCCTTAAGAAAGTGTGGCGTTGTCAGAAAAGGGCTTAAGGCAGTTCTTTGGGCAAGCATAAGCAGTCTTGGCTCTATTTTGCAGGGTCAACCTGATGGGTGGCTATGATGTTAAAAAGCCTGCTTGGGGAAGCAGGCTTGAGATTGAGCTCAAGGGTGAAGGTGAAGCTAGAGAACCGTTTGTTGCTCGTCTTCCGTTGTGCTGAAAGCGAGAGCCGGTTTTTAACAGCCCTGGTTTATAACAGCTCTAGGCTTTTAACAACTTTGGTTTATAACGGCTTGGGTCTTAGCCGTTTTGCTCAGAATGCTTTTGTTCAAAGGCAAGCGAGGCTTA
>NZ_JBICJO010000060.1:0-27599 GCF_043103185.1 Shewanella sp. YQ_9 | reverse complement strand
GCTCTGAAGAAGAGCACAGCTTTCCAGATTACCAAATATGTCTGGTGACAATAGCATTGTGGTCCCACCTGATCCCATCCCGAACTCAGAAGTGAAACGCAATCGCGCCGATGGTAGTGTGGGGTCTCCCCATGTGAGAGTAGGTCATCGCCAGACGCCCAATTTTAGTAGTGCGCCAAGGCGTGATACTAAAGGAGCGGTAGTTCAGTTGGTTAGAATACCGGCCTGTCACGCCGGGGGTCGCGGGTTCGAGTCCCGTCCGCTCCGCCAACTTAAAGAGAAAGCCTCATCGAAAGATGAGGCTTTTTTCGTTTGATTCTTTTCTGCAAATTTACTGGGAATCATCCCTGCGACCTGTAGAACCCAGATCCTTGAGGTTGACTATAGAGAATGCATAAGCGCTATTGTTATATTCGCTTTGGCTGTAGGATTCGCTTGAGTCTGTGACTTGAGTACTTACCCGAAAATTTTTTGTCGTTATAATAGTCATATTCTATTACAGGTGATGATTGTGGATTGTCGTATCGGTTGCGGGGCTTGTTGTATTGCACCCTCCATCAGTAGTGCCATACCCGGGATGCCGGGAGGTAAACCCGCAGGGGTTCGCTGTGTGCAACTGGATGACAACAATCTATGTCGCCTCTTTGGTTCCTCTGAACGTCCCGATGTGTGCAGCGAATTCTCGGCATCGGTCGATGTATGTGGTAACAGCAACGAAGAGGCGCTCTGGCTGATAGGCTCTTTAGAGGTGGAAACCTCTTCCTGAAGGTGAAAGATGCAGTTAACGCGTTATACAGATTTTGGAATAAGAACTCTTATGTACCTGGCGATTCAACCGGAGCGTGAGACTTTGTTTCGAATCGCAGAGATCACAGAGGTTTTTGATCTTTCACCTAATCATGTCTCCAAAATAGTACATCACCTGGGTAAGCTGGGTTATCTGCAAACTATACGCGGAAAGAGTGGTGGTTTTCGTTTGGGGATGGCTCCGGAGAAGATCAATGTCGGCGAACTGGTGAGGGCACTGGAAAACTCACTGGCGCCTATTGATTGCAGCAAGCCTTATTGTCGATTGACTCCTGCTTGTCAGCTGAAAGGGGTTCTGGCTCAAGCTGTGAATGCCTATCTGGCTGTGCTCGACCGTTATACGCTGGCAGACATTGTCAGTAACCAACAGGAGTTGCGAGCCTTGCTGCCGGATCTGGAGATCCCTGTACTGCAACTCTAGTCAGAGTTTTTCACCGCTTGTATTCTGCTTCTGGGCCAACGAGATTGGCAGTAAGTTGGAAGCCGGCACCAGAGTGACCCCTATCTTTGCCAGCTCTGGCAGTCTCTTCTTGAGGAACTGCATACTCTCTGGGTAAGGGTGAGCTATCATCAAGGCTTCACCCTCGCTTTGGGCCTTGGCTATTGCCAAGTCCAATTGTCTTTCGAAAGCCTGCTCGGTTAGCTGATTATCCAAGAACACCTGACGTCTCAGCAGCGGAACGCCGAGGGCATCGGCCTTATCTCCCGCCTTGGTGTAGCGTGTGGTAACGCTGTCGATAAAGAAGTGCTCTTCCTGATGCAATACTTCCATTAACCAGACCATAGGTTGCTCAAGTTGAGTCAACAAACTCCCCATATGGTTGTTACTTCCCCTGGCAAAGGGCACGCTCTGCAAAGCTCTCTTGAGGGTTGCTTTGAACTCGGTTTCTGACATCTGGTTGTTGAGCCCACCAGGCCCCATGGCCTTGCCGTTAAGCGCCTGCATGGGGAGGTGCACCATGATTTCGTGGCCTTTGCTGTGAGCCTGGCGAGCCAGTTGTTGCCCGAGAGGGGTATGTGGCAATACAGACAAGGTCACAGCTGAAGGCAAGGACAGGGCGGCCTCATCTGTATGGCGGTAACCTATATCATCGATAACGATTGCCAGTCTGGCTCCCCACGCGGGGGAGCAACTTACGACCAGCAGTAGTAAGTAAAAACAATAGCGCACGTTTTATATTTAATTTTATTTATTTGATTGTATCCATGCCACCGCCGAGTTGATGGCTCTATCGCTGGCGGTATCTGCATGGGGAGATATGAGGTCGATTATAGGCACAGTTTTGTTATCGGAAACAGTATTGGGTGCGATTTTTATATCGGGTTCAACCCCTTTGGCGTTGATATCCTGGCCCTTGGGTGTGGTATAGCGGGCTATGGTCAGCTTGATGGCATTACCATCGACAAGTGTTGGGATCAGGCTTTGTACCGTACCTTTACCGAAGCTGGTTTCACCTATCACCTTGGCACGGTTGTTCTCCTGCAGCGCCGCCGCCAGCACTTCGGATGCTGAAGCTGAACCGCGATTGATCAGCACTAATATGGGCACGCCGGCCAGCATGGTTTGCGGAGATGCATAATAATCTGAGTTGGCATCGAAGAAGCGCCCTTCGGTGGCGACTATACGGCCTTTATCCAGAAACAGATCGGCAATTCGAATCGCTTGATCCAGCAAGCCTCCGGGATTGTTGCGCAAATCCAGAATCAAACCATTTAGTGGCTGCTGTTGCCACTCGCTCAACAGGTGGACTATGTCGCGGGTTGAATCTTCCTGAAAACTTGCCAGGCGAATATAGCCAATGTCGTTGGTCAGCATTTTCCCAAGCACAGAGTGGACGCTGATAGTGGCCGGTTTAAGGCTGACTTCAAAGCTGACATCTGAGTGAGCATGATGGAGCTGCAGCGATAACTCACGGTTGCTGCTGCTGAAGTGCTTTATTTGGCTAAGCACTTCTTCCAGAGACTGCTTGGCAATACTCTCTCCATTGACGGCAGTAACAATATCGCCGGCCATGATCCCGGCTTGTTCGGCCGGAGAACCGGGAAAAGGCGCGATAATTCTGAGTTTTTCCCCTTCGGTGGACACTTCAAAGCCGTAGCCGAAGTATTCCCCTCGGTTGCTGTCCCTGAGGCTGTTCATCTGCTCGGGTTTCAGAAAACTGGAATAAGGGTCGAGCTGTTGAAATATGCCTTCAATGGCGGCGTCGACAAGCTCCCTGCGGCTGATGTCCCTGACGTAGTAGGTTTCCACTGTATCCATCACATCCAGCAGTAATGAAAGCTCGTGAGTGTGGTTGGGTTTGGGAAAGTTTTCGTGGCTAGCCAGGCTGAGAGAGATTCCCATGACTATACCAAGACCGATATACAGCAGGTTGCGAATAGAGTTGCCCATGTTGCCCCCTTTGAAGTGCAGGGGGCTGATGATTAACGCCGACAGTAATTTGCCGGATCGACAGCTTGCCCCTTATGCCTTATTTCAAAGTATAGGCCAGGCTCGGTTTGTCCTCCGGAACGTCCTACCAGTGCCACGGCTTCGCCGGCCTTGACCGTATCTCCTGCATCTTTCAGCAATGCCTGGGCATGGCCATAAAGGCTCATAAAGCCTTTGCCATGGTCGACAACCAACACCATACCAAAACCGCGCAGCCAGTCGGCATAGATCACCTTGCCGGCGGCTACGGCACTGATAGACTGGCCCTCCGGGGCCGATAACATGACACCTTTCCAGCGCACATTGCCGGAGCGCTGACTGCCAAAGCTGTTTTTGATCCTGCCCTTGGTGGGCCAATTGAGTGAGCCGCGGGACTTGGCCAATCCATCCATGCTTGGGCTATCACGCATGGCAGCCAGGGCTTGCTCTACAACCCGTTTCAGCGAGGCTTCTTCTATCTGCAGTTGCTCCAGTTCTGAGGCCTTACTGCTGATGGTGCGTTGCAGTTCTTTCAATGTCCGTTGTCGCTGATCCTGTTCTTGATTGAAGCGCTTGGATTGAGCCTTTTGATCCAGTACCAGCTTGTTGAGTCGATTGCGTTCCTGCTGCTCGCTCTGCTGTACCGCCGACAATTCCTGGCGGGTTTGTTTCAGTTGTTCTATGGCCTGCATTCTGGCCTTGTTGAGAAAGTCATAGTAGGCCAGCATCCGTTCTATGGTGGCCGGGTCTTGCTGGTTGAGCAGCATCTTACTGTAATCATGATTCCCGGCGAGATAAGCACTGGTTAGCTGTTTGGCCAGGGTTTGCTGTTGGCTTTCTTTGAGCTTGTCCAGCTGTGCGGCTCTTTGCTTCAGCTCGGAGAGACGCTTTTCGGCATCGCTGAGAGCATTTTCAGTTTGGTTGACCTTACGGGCGGCATCTGCGATAGCCTGCTCGTCTTTTTTCAGCAGTTGCAGCAGTTTTTCCCGCTGTTTGCCTGTGTCTCTCAGAGCGTTTTGCTGGGCGGTGATCTGGGATTGCAGTGCCTTTAACTCGGACTGACGCCGCTCCAGATCGGATGCCTGCAGCTGAGAGGAAAACACGAGAAAGCCAGCAAGTATGCTGGCTTTGGCTAAAATACGCTTCTGCACCGGGTCAGTGTTACTCTTTTGTATGGATTAACGGACGCCCTGTCATTTCGTCAGGAATGCTCTGTCCCATCAGTGTCAGCATGGTTGGTGCGATATCACTCAGGCGGCCACCTTCATCGATTGTGGCCTTGCGACCGACATAGAGAAAGGGCACCAGCTCACTGGTGTGGGCGGTATGAGCCTGGCCTGTGGTTTCGTCCACCATCTGCTCGGCGTTGCCGTGGTCGGCAGTGATAATGCACTCACCATCTACCTTGGCCAGTGCGTCCACTACTCGGCCTATGCAGGCATCTACAGCTTCGCAAGCCTTGACCGCAGCATCAAACTTGCCGGTATGACCTACCATGTCACCGTTGGGGTAGTTACAGATAATGACATCATATTTAGTTGATTCAATAGCTTCAACCAACTTATCTGTCAGCTCTGTCGAACTCATCTCAGGTTGCAAGTCATAGGTAGCGACTTTGGGTGAATTGATCAGAATACGGTCTTCACCCTCAAATGGTTGTTCTTTACCGCCATTGAAGAAGAAGGTTACGTGGGCGTATTTCTCGGTTTCTGAAATACGCAGCTGGGTCAGGCCGCGATTCTGCAGTACTTCGCCCAGAGTGTTGACCAGGTCTTCCGATGGGAAGGCTACTGGGGCTTTGATATCGGCGGCATACTCGGTGAGCATGACAAAGTTAACCTTGGGCGTCACTGCGCGTTCAAAACCATCGAAATCCGGATTGACGAAGGCGCGGGTGATCTGTCTGGCGCGGTCGGCACGGAAGTTCATGAAAATCAGCGCATCGCCATCGTGCAGTGTTGTGGCCTTACCTTGATCCAGAATCGCAGTTGCGGCAACAAACTCATCGTTTTCATCGCGGTCATAGGCAGCTTCCAATGCGGCTACGGCAGAGTCGGCACTGTATTTCCCCTGACCTTGAGTGATCAGATCGTAGGCTTGGGAGACTCGGTCCCAACGGTTGTCCCTGTCCATGGCATAGTAGCGGCCAACGATGGAGGCTATGCGACCTCGGCCCAATTCGGCAAACAGTTTGTCGAAGCGTTCCAGGCTGGCTTTGGCGCTGCGTGGCGGGGTATCACGCCCATCGAGGAAGGCGTGCAGGTAAACCTGCTTGGCACCGCGCTTGACGGCCATGCGGCACATGGCTTCAAGATGATCTTCATGGCTGTGAACACCGCCGGGTGACAACAGTCCCATGATGTGTACTGCGCCGTCTGCCTTGATGGCAGCGTCGACCGCCTCGATAAGTGCTTGGGTTTGCTCAAATTCGCCATCTTCAATGGCCTTGGTGATGCGGGTCAGTTCCTGATAAACGATACGGCCGGAACCAATATTGATATGGCCCACTTCAGAGTTGCCCATCTGCCCGTCAGGCAAACCTACATCTTTACCTGAGCCGGAAATCAAACTGTGGGCGTATTCGGCGTTGAGTCTGTCGAGAACCGGAGTGTTGGCGTGATGGACGGCATTCATATGCGTGCCCTCACGATAACCCCAGCCGTCCAGAATAAGCAGTGCCAAAGGACGTTTGCTTGTCTTCATGTTGATACCTGTAAAGTTGAAAGAATCGGTCAAATCTGAAATTGGTTAAATATTACTACGTCTGTCCTGAGGGCAAAAGCCATTTGCCCCGATTGTGATAATAGGGCGGACCGCGCCTTAACGCCGACTCAAGGGGCAAAACTGCTGTGAAACAGCTGCAATCTGCCTGGCCTCTGGGTATACTCTGCGCTTGTCCTAAATGGCCCAATAGATAACAGGCAGTTAAAAATGCAGGAATATGTAGAGTTTCTTAAAGCCCACCCCATGCTGAGCCTGGCCTGGGTAGGTTTGTTTATAGCCGTGGTGGTAACCCTGTTCAAATCCGGCTTCTCCAAGGTTAAAACCGTTGATCATCAGCAGGCGATTTTCCTGATGAATAAAGAAGATGCCAAGGTGATAGATGTGCGTGCTAATGCCGACTTCCGTAAGGCGCATATTATCAATGCCCAGAATGTACCTATGGCCGACATCAAAAATAATCAAATCGCTAACCTTGAAAAGTACAAAACCACACCCATTATACTGGTATGCAACGCTGGCATGACCTCATCTCAAGCGGCTCAGATTTTGGTTAAGCAAGGCTTTGAAAAAGTCTTTAACCTCAAAGGTGGTATGGGTGATTGGCAGGCAGCAAATATGCCTGTGTCCAAAAGCAAAAGATAATGAGTGTCGGCGGTTGTCATTGCATCCTGCGCCCTTCTATTAGTAGAGTGGGCCATGCTGAAGTGGCAACCGGCATCCTGAGTTCTGTTCCGGCGCTGAACAGATGAATAGCTGGGATGATGACTGGGAGTCGCAACCGACCCGAGTAACATACGCCCCAAACACCGGCTCATTGCAAGCCGAGACTAAATGGATAGGTAGGAATTATGGCTGAAGTAGCAAACAACGAACAACAAGCCCCACAGTTCAACATTCAACGTGTGTATATCAAGGACGTTTCTTTCGAAACACCTAACAGCCCAGCGGTATTCCAGAAAGAGTGGAATCCTGAAGTTAAGCTGGATCTGGATACCCGCAGCGCCAAGTTGGCCGATGATGTATTTGAAGTGGTACTGTCACTGACTGTGACTGCCAAAAACGGTGAAGAAACTGCGTTCCTGTGTGAAGTACAACAAGCCGGTATCTTCTCTATCTCAGGTCTGAGTGATCCTCAACTGGCTCATTCTCTGGGTGCTTACTGCCCTAACATCCTGTTCCCTTATGCCCGTGAAACTGTGGCAAGCCTAGTATCCCGTGGTACTTTCCCACAGCTGAACCTGGCTCCTGTGAACTTCGACGCCCTGTTCGCTCAGTACGTGCAGCAGCGTCAAGCCGCCGCAGAGCAAGCTCCGGCCGAAGAAGCTAACGCGTAATCAGCCGATGAAAGACACTGCCGAAATAACGGTATTGGGGGCGGGCTCTTATGGCACCGCCCTTGCCATTTCTTTGGCCAGCAATGGACACAGCACCCTGTTGTGGGGGCATGAGCCCGAGCATGTAGCCAAACTCGCTGCCGAGCGCAGCAACCAAGCCTTTCTTCCCGGGATAGCCTTTCCCGACTCCATGGTGATGGAAGCCGATCTGGCCAAAGCATTGGCGGCGTCGCGAAATATTCTGGTTGTGGTACCAAGTCACGTTTTTGCTGATGTGCTGGCTCAGGCCAAACCTCTGCTGCGTGATGATGCCCGCATCATTTGGGCCACCAAGGGGCTGGAGCCGGAAAGTGGTCGCCTGTTGCAGGATGTTGCCCGCGATGTGCTGGGGGAGAAGTATCCGCTGGCGGTATTGTCCGGACCGACTTTTGCCAAAGAGCTGGCGGCAGGTTTACCAACCGCCATCTCAGTGGCTGGTACCGATGCCGAGTTTACCCAGGATCTGGTGGAGCTGTTGCACAGCCCCAAACGTCTGAGAGTCTATGCCAATGACGATTTTATCGGCCTGCAACTCGGTGGCGCGGTCAAGAATGTCATCGCCATAGGCGCCGGCATGTCCGATGGTATTGGCTTTGGTGCCAATGCCCGTACTGCCCTGATCACCCGAGGTTTGGTGGAGTTGAGCCGTCTGGGGGAAGCCCTGGGCGCCCATGCTTCTACCTTTATGGGAATGGCGGGTCTTGGGGACCTGGTGCTGACCTGTACCGATAACCAATCGCGCAATCGTCGCTTTGGTTTGGCATTGGGTAAAGGTTGTGATGTCGATACTGCCCAGGCTGAAATCGGTCAGGTGGTTGAAGGTTACCGCAACACCAAAGAGGTCTACACCCTGGCCAAGCGCTTGGGGGTAGAGATGCCGATCACCGAGCAGATCTATCAGGTGTTGTATCAGGGCAAATCGCCTATTGATGCGGCCAAAGAACTGCTGGCCAGAGAGAAGAAGTCGGAAACCTCGGCAGACTGAGCCATCTCCAATCCCGGAAAAGGATGCTAGAATAGCGTCCTTTTTTATTGCCCCTTGTTGGGCCCGAGAGTGAGCGTTATGTCAGTTAAACAGCATCAGGTGATCATTATCGGCGCTGGCGCCGCAGGGTTAATGTGTGCCCTCACTGCCGGATATCGGGGCCGGGATGTCCTCTTGCTGGATAACGCCAAACAACTGGGGCGCAAAATTCTGATCAGTGGCGGCGGTCGCTGCAACTTCACCAATCAGAACATTGAACCGGGCGCCTATCTCTGCAGTAACCCACACTTCGTCAAGTCGGCGCTGGCTCGTTTCAGCCAGTGGGACTTTATCGCCATGGTCGAGCGGCACGGCATCGATTATCACGAGAAGACCCTGGGACAGCTGTTTTGTGATGACTCAGCCAAAGATATCGTCGATATGCTGACCACAGAGTGCGATTGGGCCGGAGTCAAGATTCAGCTGCGTACCGAAATTCTTTCTGTGGCAGCCACAGATGGCGGTTACAGCCTGCAAACCAGTGAAGGGGAATATCGCTGTGAGTCACTGGTGATAGCCACTGGGGGCCTGTCCATGCCCAAGCTCGGGGCAACGCCGTTTGGATTCCGCATCGCTGAGCAGTTTGCCATCAAGGTGTTGCCGACAACTGCCGGGCTGGTTCCCTTTACCTTACAGCCTGAAGACAAGGCCAGGTTTGAAGGCCTGTCTGGTATCAGCTTGCCGGTTATCGCCAAAGCCGAGTGCGGCAAGCAGTTTAGAGAGGCCATGTTATTTACCCACAGAGGATTGTCCGGGCCGGCTGTGCTGCAGATCTCCTCCTACTGGCAGCCAGGCCAGAGTGTGCTTTTTGATTTACTACCGGATCTGGATTTTGTCGATTGGTGCAAAACAATTACTGCTGAATCACCAAAATTGTCGCTTAAAAATGGACTATCTCGGTTATTACCTAAGCGCTTGGTTGAGAGGCTGCTGGAGCTGGGCGAATTACCCAACAAGAACCTTAACCAACTGTCCAAGGCCGATGTGGCTGCGCTGGACAGTTATTTCCATTGTTGGCAGATCCAACCCGGCGGCACCGAGGGTTATCGCACCGCCGAGGTGACTCTGGGCGGAGTGGACACCGATGAGTTATCCTCTAAGACCATGGAGGCCAAGCGTCATCCCGGACTCTATTTTATCGGTGAAGTGGTGGATGTCAGTGGCTGGCTCGGCGGCTATAACTTCCAGTGGGCCTGGAGTTCCGGCTACGCTGCCGGTGAAGTGGTGTAACTGATATCAATCCAATAAAAAACGGCTGCATTGGCAGCCGTTTTTGCTCTTGCAATCATCTACAGGCTTATTCAGCCTTAGGCTTGCTTAAGTGACGACGGTAGATAAGAAGATAGAGCGCCGGAAGAACAAAGAGCGACAGCACCGGGGCTGTAACCATGCCACCGACCATGGGCGCGGCAATTTTCTGCATCACATCGTTGCCCGAACCTGCGCCCCACATAATCGGGAGCAGACCGAAGAAGATGGTCGCCACTGTCATCGCCTTGGGGCGGATCCGCATCACTGCACCTTCAATCAGAGCGTCCTTGAGGTCCTCCACTCTGTGGTATTCGCCTCTGTCCTGCTTGTGCTTGATGGCATTGTTGAGATACACCAGCATGACCACACCAAACTCGGCGGCGACCCCGGCAAGGGCTATCATGCCCACCGCGACAGCGACCGACATGTTGTAGTCCAGCAGATACAGCAACCAGGTACTGCCCACCAAGGCAAACGGCAGCGACAGCATAATGATGCTGGCCTGCATGGATGAGCCGAAGGTCATCATCAGCAGTATGAAGATCACCGCCAGTGCCATGGGGATCACTTGCTGCAGTTTGGCATCGACCCGCTGCATATACTCATACTGGCCGGCAAAGCTGTAGCTGTACCTGGCCGGCAGCTTGAGCTCCTGCTCCAATACCGGCTTGACGGCTTCGATATACTCACCGATGGACGTGCCGCCGATATCGACAAATACCCAGGAGATCAAACGACCATTCTCACTCTTGAGCATAGGCGCGCCATCCGTGATTTCGATGTCGGCCAGATTGCGCAGCGGCAGATAGTGGCCACTCTTGGTGATCACCGGCAGCTCTCTGAGCTTTTCGATATTGTCTCGCAAGTCTCTTGGATAGCGCAGGTTGATGGGATAGCGCTCGGCACCTTGAACTGACTCACCGATATTCATGCCACCTATGGCGTAACGTACTACGTCCTGAATATCGCTCAGGGTCATGCCATATCTGGAGGTCACCTCGAGTTTCGGCGTGATGTCTATGTAGCGGCCGCCACCCACCCGCTCGGCATAGGCCGACTTGGTATGAGGCTGCGCCGATAGAATCGCTTCTATCTGGGCCCCTATCTCCTGCAGTTGATTAACATCGGCGCCGGTGATCTTAATCCCCACAGGCGTCTTGATACCGGTAGACAGCATGTCGATACGGGTCTTGATCGGCTGTACCCAGGCGTTGGTGAGACCGGGCACTTTTACCGTACTTTGCAGCTGGGCAATAATGCCGTCGAGATCCATGCCTTCGCGCCACTGCTCTTTGGGTTTGAGCATTATGGTGGTTTCCAGCATGGTCAATGGCGCAGGATCCGTGGCGGTTTCGGCGCGGCCAACCTTGCCAAACACCCGCGCCACTTCCGGAACGGTTTTGATCAGCCGGTCGGTTTGCTGCAGCACTTCGGCGGCCTTGCTGGCACTGATGCCAGGCAAGGCTGTTGGCATGTACAGGAGATCCCCTTCCTCGAGCTCGGGCATAAACTCGCTGCCCATATGACTCACCGGATACCAGGCACTGGCCAGCGCCACCAGAGCCGCCAGCAGGGTCAACTTGGGGAAGCGCAGCACGGCATTGAGCATAGGCTTGTAGATGGCTATCAACACCCGGCTCAGTGGGTTGCTGCTTTCCGAGGGGATCTTGCCACGGATAAAGAAGCCCATCAGGATAGGCACCAAGGTGATCGACAACACAGCTGCGGCGGCCATGGCAAAGGTTTTGGTATAGGCCAGAGGGCTGAACAGCCTGCCTTCCTGGGCTTCGAGGGCAAATACAGGCACAAAGCTCAGAGTAATGATTAGCAAGGAGAAGAAGAGTGCCGGGCCCACCTCAATGGAGGCTTCGGCGACAATTTTCCAATGCTCTTTGGCGTCGGGTTGGCGCTGGTGGTCCTGTTTGAAATGCTCGAGGTGCTTGTGCATATTCTCGATCATCACAATGGCGCCATCTACCACGGCCCCGATGGCGATGGCGATACCGCCAAGACTCATGATATTGGCGTTAACCCCCATCTTGTTCATCACAATAAAGGCGATCAGTATCGACAGTGGCAGGGTGATGACGGCCACCAGGGTCGAGCGGGCGTGCAGCAGAAACAGCAAGCAAACAATGCTCACAACCACCATCTCTTCCAGCACCTTGTGCAGCAAGTTGTCGACCGAATTTTCAATCAGTTGCGATCTGTCGTAGGTGGGAACTATCTCCACGCCTTCGGGAAGACCCGCCTTGAGTTCTTCCAGCTTGGTTTTCACCGCCTCGATAGTCGCCAGGGCGTTTTCCCCATAGCGCATGACTATGATGCCACCGACGACTTCGCCCTCACCATCGAGCTCGGCTATGCCACGGCGGGATGCCGGGCCCTTACGTACGGTGGCAACGTCTTTCAGCAGCAGAGGTGTGCCTGAGGGGCTGGTGACCCCCAGCGGGATTTCACGAAAGTCCGCCAGTGTTTGACGATAGCCCTTGGCGCGTACCATATACTCGGCTTCGGCCATCTCCACCACAGAGCCGCCGGCCTCGTTGTTGGCCTTGGTAATAGCCTGCTTGACTGAGGCGATGTCCAGCTTGTAAATCGCCAGCTTGTCCGGCTCCAGCACTATCTGATAGGTCTGTTCCATGCCACCGACTGTGGCGACTTCCGATACCCCGGCAACACTCTGCAATTCCAGCTTCAAATACCAGTCCTGCAAACTCTTGAGTTGCGAAAGGTCCAGATTACCGCTGCGGTCTACCAGGGCATATTCATAGATCCAACCGACCCCGGAGGCATCGGGCCCCAGTGAGGGTTGCACCCCTTCGGGTAGACGGCTGCTTATCTGGCTCAGGTATTCCAATACCCGGGAGCGGGCCCAATAGATGTCTGTACCATCTTCAAAGATCACATAGACATAGGAGTCACCGAACATGGAATAGCCGCGCACCGTCTTGGCCCCGGGCACGGCCAGCATGGCGGTGGACAAGGGATAGGTCACCTGTTCCTCTACCAGCTTAGGCGCCTGTCCCGGATAGGCGGTTTTGATGATGACCTGCACATCGGACAGATCCGGCAGGGCGTCGAGCGGCGTGGTACGCAGCGCCTGAATCCCCCAAACCGTCACCATCAGGGTGACAATCAGCACCATCACCCTTTGTTTGATGGAGGCTTCAATGATTTTTTTCAGCATGTTGCCTCCTAGTGCTGGTGGCCTGAGCTCAGGCGCATCAGGCTGCCCTTGAGACTGGCCTCTGAATCCAGCAGGAATTGTCCGGAAATCACCACGTTTTCGCCTTCATGCAGGCCTTCGAGGATCTCTGCCTTACCCTGACTCAGCATGCCGACAGTGACCTTTCTGGCGCTGAAACTGGCATCATCCTGTTTGACTATGACCCGGTTCTCCTTGCCTGTTTGGATCAAAGCTTCCTGGGGGATCACCAAAGTATCGCGTTTGGGGCCACCATAGAGGGAAACCTTGGCCAAGGTCTTGGGCCTTAGCTCCATCGCTTGATCATTGTTGAGTACCACTCTGACCCTCAGGCTACGGGTGATGGGATCCAGCTCGGGATAGATATAGTCAATCTTGCCTTCTATGCCCTTGAGTCCCATGGCGGGGATATTGACCTCGGCGGCCTGACCCACTTCCAGCCAGCTTTGCTCGTTTTCAAACACGTCGGCGATGACCCAGACCTTGGAGAGGTCGACCAGTGACATGACCTCGGTCTGAGGTTGTATATACATGCCGTCACGCACCGCGAGCTGTTTGACTATGCCGCTTTCGCGGGCGTAGAAAGGAACCCGGTATTGGGTCTTGCCAGTCTTGGCCAGCTGTTTGATCTGCTCTTGGTTCATGCCCAGCAGTTCAAGACGTAGCCCGGCCTTACGCAATAGCTCTTGGTAGTTGGCACTGTTGCCTGAGCGTTTCAGGGTATCTTGGGCCAACAGATAGTCGTCCTGGGCATTGACCAGATCCGGTGAATAGATCTCGTACAGCAGCTGGCCTTTCTCGACCCTGTCACCGACAGACTCTACTTTAAGCTTTTCAATCCAGCCATTGACCCTGGCATGGATATGACTGATCTGGCTCTCGTCATAGTCTATCTGGCCGACTGTTTTGACGAACTTCCACAAAGTGTCCCTTTCTACCTTGGCCACTTTGAGGGCCAAGGCTTGTTGCATCTGGCCTGAGACATCTATTTCAACGGTTTCCGAGTGACTGCCCATCTCGACTTTTTCCAGATTCATGCCGCAGATGGGGCAGGTGCCCGGCACATCGCTGATGATATGAGAATGCATGGGGCAGACATATTTGATGTTCTTGCCCTGATCCAGAGGTGCAGGTTTAATCTCCAACGCGGGCTTTGTCTGCTGCATGGCGTGCTGGCTATGGTCATCAGCTTTGGTTTTTGTAACCTGGGTTTCTATAGTCTGGGCGTGACCGGCATGGGAACCGGGCTCCTCTTCTTCCTCTTCAACCAGGAACATGTTGCATTTGGGGCAGCGTCCCGGCTCGTGACTGGTCACTTCCGGATGCATGGGGCAAACATAGGTTTTTTGCAGGGCCTGTGTTGGTTCTGCCAAGGCTTCAGTAGCCTCATCTTTGACCAAAAACATGTTGCACTTGGGGCAACGTCCCGGCTCATGGCTGGTGACTTCCGGATGCATGGGGCAGTAATACTCCTGAGTTGCCGTCCCATGTTGATGATCTTTGTGTTGTTCCTGCCCTTGGGGCTGATTGCCCTGGGCCATTGCCTGCATACTCCATTGCGGGCCGACAGCCAACACCAGACTAAGCGCGCAGGCCAGTCGTTGGCTTTTACGGTTTGAATCGCTCATATGCCTCATCTCCAGCTACAGCTTGATTAGTGGTGGTGGTGTTTCTGGCCTGTTACAGGCTCAAGATTCATACCACATTTGGGGCAGGAGTCACCTTTCTTGCCAGTCACTTCAGGATGCATGGGACAGTGGTAGCCGGCTTGTTGCTGTTTTTCCAGGAACATACCGCACTTGGGGCAGGAATCCCCTTTGTTACCCGTCACTTCAGGGTGCATGGGGCAAGCATATTCGGCTGTTACGGCGGCTTGTTGCTGGCCGTGATGATGTTCGCGTTCGTTTGCGAAGCTGGCACGGGCCAGGGTGACAGACAGTAAGGCAATAATCAGGACACTGATAAAGGTTTTCATTGATTCACTCCGTTTGGGATACGGCTTTGACCAGGCGCCGGCTGGCATTCCTAGGGCTTATCCCATAAAAAATTGTATTTATTGGCAGATTTTGGGCACAAGTGTGCCGTGGGCATCAAACTATGGGTGGTTTGATAGTCTGGCCGACAGAAACAGAGTGGAAATGAGGCATAGGCGTGGCCACGGCGGCTTCGGGCAGAGACATCACCGGCCAGGAACCGACGGCGATGAGGGTACCCGCTACGGATATCACCAGACAATGGTTACAGTCACTCTTGCAGAATCCTTTGCCTTCACAGCAATGACTCACAGTGTCGGGAAGCACTGTATCAACTTGCGGGTCATCGCAGCAGTGACTGCGCTGTGTCTGTTGAGGGTGACAATCCATGGTGGCAGCCATTGGGTGTGCCGTGGAGTGCATTTCCCCGGAATGCGCTTCAGCTGTGGGTACCATCCAGTGTCCATTGGTTAGCATACCCTGCCCGAGCAATGCGAGCATGGTAAACAGAACCAGGATGTGGCGGCGAACCGATAGCATCTTGAGCTTGAACTCCAGAGAGAATGAACCCCATTAGTCTACCATGCTTTAAAATGCTTGCCTTGATGTGATTCACATCTGAAGAAGTGCGAAAATATCTTCAGCTATTCTCGGGCAATCATTGGTTTGTAGGCTGACCTTCTGCCTCACTCCACTCTGAAAACTCAGCGGCGCAGCTGTGCCAACCAGTCGGCCATCAGGCCCCCATGGGTCATTACCTCGGCAGGAACAGCCTGGCCGGCTTCATCCACTACTTGCAACTGTGGGCTGCGAATAAAGGCGTTGGCTTCGGCCTCGGTATCCAGAGTCGGTAACTGCAGTTGTAGGCTTTGTTGTCCAGCCACTGTCAGTGTCAGGTAAAGAGGGCCGGATTTGACCCAAGCGCCCGAGTCATCGGCATTGACGGCAAAAATATCCCGGTACTGGAGCTCAACGACATGTTCACCGGCAGCCAGTTTGTGGCTGTCAAAGTTGGATACTGCCTGGCCATCGATAGCCTTGATCGCCAGATTATCCGGCAAGTTTAATTCAGCAGCGAAACTGCCAGGAGTCATAAACAGGCCGGTAAGCACTAACAGGGCGGCGCTAAAACGAGATGCAGAAATTTTGTATGCAGACATAGTGGGAACTCCCAAAAATATTCAGATGTAAAAACATTAACTAAAGCTGTGTGGCCTGATGGCCAGTGTTACATCTGTACTGAGTTGGGAGGGGGTGTTTGCTGTGAGAGTATGGTGGTTTGCAGGCTCCAGCTTGGCAGGGTAATCTGCTGGCTTCCAGTCATCACCAAAGGGTGGCTGGTAGTAAGCAGGCTTACACCTGGTGTGCAGTGGCTGGCACAGTTGCCCATGGTGTCGCAATCCATGCCCAGATCGCAGTCGGGGCAATGCTGCTGGCCTTGGCAGCAATCCATATCCATGGTCATGCTAGCGGATGCAGATGGGTTCATGGTCGCCATCGGCTGATGCTCAGACACGGCTATAGACGCAGCAGCAGGCATCATGGCCTGTCCCAGCGTCATTATCAGTGTCAGTATCAGCAGCAAGCTTCTCATCATTATCCTTTGGGTCTGGCAAAGCACGCGATAGGTGCTTGCCTCAATAGACAGACATATTGGTTAAATAGTTTCCTCTTGTCCAAAATAAATTGTGCATTACCTCTTAGGTGTCGCTTGGATCACATTTATTGTTTCGAGAATTGGCTGTATGTTAATTATTCGATTGACTATGCTTGATTAAGCCTGTGCCATGCATTAGGTTTAGGAAAAGTGCATATATGGCGCCGACTTAAAATCCAGTCGTCAATAGGCCTTGAGAGTTAGAGCTAAGTCTCATTTTGCACTTTTCAGGTCAGATTAATGAAAGAAAACTGGTTTATAATCAAATTTCAGAACAACGAATAGCTCAATATAGATATAAGAATTTTATTTTGGAGAAGAGTGATGAACTGGCGTGCAATCTTTAAACCCAGCGCAAAGTATTCCATCCTGTCGCTGCTGGTTGTCGGCATAGTGATAGGTGTTGTGGGTTACTTCGCTACCCAGCAGACGCTGCATGCAACCAGTACAGATGCGTTCTGTATGACCTGCCACAGCAACCACTCACTGAAAGATGAAGTGCTGGCTTCTGCCCACGGCGGCGGTCGTGCCGGTGTAACTGTTCAGTGTCAAGACTGTCACCTGCCTCACGGCCCGGTTGACTATCTGGTGAAAAAGATCATCGTTTCCAAGGATCTTTACGGTTTCCTGACTATCGATGGCTTCAATACTCAGGAATGGTTGGATGCCAACCGTAAAGAGCAGGCTGACAAAGCACTGCACTACTTCCGTGATAATGACTCAGCCAACTGTCAGCATTGTCATACTCGCATCTATGAAAACCAGCCTGAAACCATGAAGAAAATGGCTGTTAGAATGCACAGCATGAACTTCAAGAAAGATCCTGAAAGCAGAAAGACCTGTGTGGACTGCCACAAGGGTGTAGCGCATCCTTATCCCAAGGGCTAATCTTCTTTGAGTTGGAAAAACCGCTGCTTGCAGCGGTTTTTTTATGCCCTGATTTCAATAAAGGTTGCAGCTTGTATAAGTGTCAGCTGCCAATTACTGTGTCAGCCACTCTCTACACAAGAGAGTGCTATTAGCACCTTCCTTAGGCTCTGTTGCCCAATCGAGCTGATGCCGCTGCTGACTGGGCTCGCGGATAAAGTCGCTTGAAATTATGCCTCGTGTAATAAAAAGGGCCGCCGATTGGCGACCCTCAATTTGTCATTAACAGGCTGGATTAGAAAGGCAAGCTGAAGCCTATGCTGACAGTACGGCCCATGCCCTTGAAGTAACGATTGTCGTTAGCCATAGTCTGTGAGTAGTAACTGTAGTAGTCCTTATTCAGCAGATTCTGTAGCCCCAATGTCAAAGTGCCTTGGTAAAGCGGCATAGAGAAGGAGGCATCAACTGTGACATAGCCGTCAAACTCGGCGTACTCTTCACCATTGGCCTTCTTGAAGCTACGGTCCATATAGTAGTTGGCCTGAATGCGCCCACTCATCTCGGCATTGAACCTGTGTTCCCAGAACAGGTTGAGACGATTGGGTGCTATGTTGGCGCCGTCGAGATCTGTGTCTGTGCTGCCATCTTTATTGGAGTCATACTCCCCTTGCTGCAGCGCCAGGTTCAGCCCCAGATCGTCGTCATTACCCAGGTAAGCCGTGACATTGGCTTCCAGCCCCTGGATCACGCTCTTTTCCCGTTTCACATTGTAGAAGCCGTCTTCATTCAGGGCCAAGCGGGCACCCAGTTTGGCCTCGGAGTGATACAGTGCCAGCTTGGCTGCCAACAACTCGCCTTGATAGTCCAAGCCCAGTTCATAGTTGTCTGTGACCACTGGCTCCAGCGTCAAGGAACCTTCCACGCTAGGGTTCTGGTCCGGGAAGCTGTTGCCGTCACGCAGAATTCGCCCTATGTCGGCCATACCAAAACCTTGGCTGTAACTGGTATAGAGGCGCAGCGCTGAGGTGAAGTTATAGCTGGCACCTATATTGAACAGGGTTTCATTGAAATCTGGTTCGCCACCGGCAACCTGTTTGTGGCCAGAGGCCCACAGGGTTTGGAAATCATCGACCTTGAGTTTGGCATATTCATAACGAACGCCGCCGGAAAGGGTCAGGGCATCCACAGGTGAGAAGCTCAACTGGGCATAGGGGGCGATATTGTCGTAACGGGTCTCGGGTACCCAGGAGCGTCCGGTCTGCACCAGATCCTGCTCTGTAGTATCGCTGAAAAGGTCTACACCATAGGCCAGATCCACGCCGCTGTCGGCCAGATTCTTGGCGATCATCGACGCCTTGAGGCCCCACTTGTTGGACTTGTTGCGTGACTGGTCATAGAAGTACTGCTCGCCATTGGCGCCGGTATCACAAGTCGTCAGATTCGCTGCACCTTCGAAGGCCGGATCATAGAAGCTGCCGAAACAGCCACCGCCATAGACACCCTTGAAGTTCTGGTTGAACAGTTGCAGCTCCAACTGCTGCCCGGCGATGTTGCGATGCTTATAGGTGAGGCTGCTGGTGGTGACCTTGTTGTTGGCTGCCTGCCAGGGTTGTTGCTGTTTTACCGCCGATGTTGGAGTATCTGTGGCGACATTGCCTTTGACCGGCATCCAATCACCATTGTTGTCCATATCGTAGTGGTTGACCATCAGCTCCAGTCGCGACTCGCTGAACTCATAGCCCAACTTGAGAAAGAAGTCCTTGCTCTGGCTGTCCATCGACTCGCCCTGGGTGGTGTCGACACCTATGACATCGTCGTTGGCATCATAGTAAACACCATTGCTGTGGTATCCCACTGAACCCAGCATATCCAGGTTGCCGCTTTGGCCAGAGAAGGCATAGTTGGCACCAAAACTCAGGCTATCGGACTCTAAGCTGGTGGGGGAGGACAGATCAAAACTTACCCGGCTTTCGTTGTCGCCGCTGGGTTTCTTGGTGATGTAGTTGATTATGCCCCCCTGAGCGCCAAGGCCGTGCATGGCATTGGCGCCATGGATGATTTCAATTCGTTCTATCATCATGGGATCTATGGTTTGACCCGAGCGACCACCACTGCGCAGAGGGTTTGACTGAGGCACGCCATCTATCATGATGAGGGGAGTTCGGCCACGCAGGGTTTCACCGGTATTGGTCATTTTCTGGCGGCTGGGGGAGAAACTGGGGGCCAGGTTTCCCAAAATGGTCGATAAGTCCCGGGTGGTGGCCAACTGTTGTTTGAGTTGTTCCTGGTCTATAACTGTCACAGTATTGGGGATGGCACTGAGTGGTTTCTCCATCCGACTGGAAGTGATGACCATGGTTTCCATTTGGGGATCTTTGGCGTAGGCCGCCTGGGCTGCCAGTCCGGAAAGTACTGACAGAGCGACGAGGGAGCGAGTGAATTTCATCATTATTCCTATGCTTGCCACCTTGGAAGACGGCTTATTGGTTTGCGGTTTCCGGCGCTCCCTGCCAACTTTGTAAATACAAATAATTGTCATTTATATAACGATTGTGAAGTATAAGTAGGCAGGTTTTCCCTGTCCATAGCTGTGATGAATTTTTGTAAAGAGTGTCAAGGTGCTAAACCTGAGCGAGTCAAACGCTTAATCGGGAATGCGATTAGCCGACTAATGGCTGGAATCTCACTCTCCGGCTATGAAACTTTCAGGCAGCCTGTGGTATGGTTGGCGCAACTGAATTTTGTCAATCCAACAGATCCTTACTATGCATAATATTGCTCAGATTATTGCCCAGGAGCTGAACGTTCGTGAGCAGCAGGTTGCTGCAACTATCAGCTTGCTGGATGAAGGCGCTACAGTGCCTTTTGTGGCCCGTTACCGTAAAGAGGTGACGGGGGGGCTGGATGATACCCAGCTGCGTAACCTGCACACTCGTCTCGGTTATCTGCGGGAGCTCAACGATCGGCGTCAGGTGATCCTCTCCTCGATTGAGGCTCAGGGAAAACTGACCGCCGAGCTGAAGCACGCCATCAACGAAGCCGACAGCAAGACCCGGCTCGAAGATCTGTATCTGCCCTATAAACCCAAGCGCCGTACCAAGGGCCAAATTGCCATTGAAGCCGGTATCGAGCCCTTGGCCGATGCCCTCTATGCTGCTGTCGGCAGCGCCTCCATGGATCCTGAACAGGCTGCCGAGGCCTATCTTAATCCGGAAGCCGGTTTTGCCGACGTCAAGGCGGTGTTGGATGGTACCCGTTATATCCTGATGGAACGGATCGCCGAAGATGCCGAATTGCTGGCCAAGGTGCGTAGCCACCTGCAACAGTCGGCTGTCATTGAAAGCCGCTTGATTGCAGGCAAGGAGAAGGAAGGCGCCAAGTTCCGCGACTATTTTGAGCACACTGAAAAACTCAGCTCAGTGCCTTCTCACCGGGCGTTGGCTATGCTGCGCGGCCGTAATGAAGGCGTGTTGAGTCTATCTATGAATGCCGACCCTGAGGCAGAAGCCAAAGCCGGTAGCTATTGTGAGGTGCTCATCGCCGAGCACTTGCGCCTTAAGCTGAGTGACAGCGCTTTGGATAACTGGCTGAAGACGGTTATCACAGCCACTTGGCGGATCAAAATCGCCCTGCAGATGGAAACCGAGTTTATCGCCAGAATGCGTGAAGCGGCGGAAACCGAGGCGATTAAAGTTTTTGCCCGTAACCTGGGCGACTTGCTGATGGCACCTCCTGCCGGAGCCAAGGCCACCATGGGACTGGATCCCGGGCTGCGTACCGGGGTTAAGGTGGCTGTGGTCAACGACACAGGCAAGCTGGTGGGCCATACCACTATCTTCCCTCATGCGCCGCAAAACCAGTGGGACAAGTCGATACGCACCCTGGCCAATCTGGTCAATATGCACAAGGTGGAGCTGATCGCCATAGGTAACGGCACGGCTTCCCGTGAAACCGACAAGCTGGCAGCTGAAGTGATTGCCATGGTCAAAGACAGCAATCCCGGCATCACCAAGGTGATGGTCAGTGAAGCCGGAGCCTCTGTTTATTCGGCCTCTGAGCTGGCGGCCAATGAGTTTCCTGATCTCGATGTTTCACTGCGTGGCGCCGTATCCATCGCCAGACGTTTGCAGGATCCGCTGGCGGAGCTGGTTAAGATTGAACCTAAGTCTATCGGTGTGGGCCAATATCAACACGATGTCAGCCAGAGCCAGCTGTCGGCTTCTTTGGAGGCCGTCGTTGAAGACTGTGTAAACGGCGTCGGTGTCGATGTGAACATGGCTTCCATGCCACTGCTGAGTCAGGTGGCCGGTCTTAACCGCACCTTGGCCAAAAATCTGGTGGAATACCGCGATGAGCATGGCCGTTTCAACGACCGTAAAGAGCTGCTCAAAGTACCACGCCTGGGACCCAAGGCCTTCGAACAGGCCGCCGGCTTCCTGCGGATCCGTGAAGGCAGCAACCCGCTGGATGCATCGGCCGTTCACCCCGAGGCCTATTCACTGGTGGAAAATATTGCCAAGCTCAAGGGCCAACCGGTTGCCGAGCTGATAGGTAACAGTGAACTGTTGAGCAGTATCAATCCGGCCGAGTTCACCACGGATGAATTCGGCCTGCCGACAGTGACAGATATCCTCAAGGAGTTGGATAAGCCGGGTCGGGATCCCCGGGGTGAGTTTAAGACAGCCAAATTCAAAGATGGAGTTGAGGCTCTCAAGGACCTTAAGCCTGAGATGATCCTCGAAGGTGTGGTGACCAATGTCACCAACTTTGGCGCCTTTGTCGATATCGGCGTGCATCAGGATGGCCTGGTGCATATCTCTTCTCTGACCGACAAGTTTGTCAGCGATCCTCATACCGTGGTCAAGGCCGGTGATGTGGTCAAGGTGAAGGTCATGGAGGTGGATGTGGAGCGTAAGCGTATTGGGTTGTCGATGCGCCTGGACGAAAAGATTGAGCCCGGTAAGCCACAACCAAGAACCGGCAAGCCGCAGGCCAAGGGCAGTAAGCCTGGTCAGGGCAAACAACGTCCGGCCGCTAAGCCGCAGCCAGTGAATGCTGCCATGGGCAATGCCTTTGCCGATGCCTTTGCCAAGCTGAAGAAAAACTGATCGACAAGTTGTTGAATATCTATTAACGGTCCGACAGTAGATGAATCCCTCGATAATTATCGGGGGATTTTTTTACACTCCATTTTCTGCAACCAACACTCGAGCCAATGCTGCTCTTTTCTACGAACCTTGAGCTCTGCCGCTTTTCCCGGTCTTTTGCGAACTGTTTCACCCTCTGGCGTTATCGGCAATTACAAACAAATGTTAATGAAACTTTATCGTAGCCTTTCTGTCATAATGACGCGGCAAATCGGCTCGGGCAAAGAGTTGGCGTGCGGTTAAACCTCAATTTTTATATCAACCACCGAGATACAAGAGTGGCAAGGATTTTAGGGCATGAAGTTTTCCCATCTTAAGTTTACGGGGCCGTTTCGCGGTGTACTGACTTTCAGTTTATTGGCTCTGTTATGCCTGATGTTGAGCCGAATTGGGCTGGGACTTTGGCAATATGAACGGGTAACTGCCGTTGGTGGTTGGAGCCATATGTTGTTGCAGGGGCTGCGGGTCGATGTGGCCATGCTTTGTTGGCTCTGGGGCGTTGTGGCACTGGGTACTGCCTTGTTTGGCGGCGATCATTGGCTTGGGCGTTGCTGGTCTTGGATACAACGTCTATGGCTGACTCTCGGGCTTTGGTATTTGCTGTTTTTGGAGCTGTCCACACCCTCCTTTATTGAAGAGTACGGTGTCAGGCCTAACCGTCTTTACGTCGAATATCTTATTTACCCCAAAGAAGTGCTCTCCATGCTCTGGAGCGGCCGCAAACTGGAGCTGATCCTCTCTGTGGTCTTGTCCGGAGTCATCCTCTGGGGCGGCTGGAAACTCTCAGGTTACCTCGGTCGCAATTGTCGTTTCCCCAAGTGGTATTGGCGCCCGGTACTCGGTGTGCTGATCATTGTCTTGTCACTGGCGGGGGCCAGATCCAGTCTCGGTCACAGGCCGTTGAACCCAGCCATGGTGGCCTTCGCCGATGATCCGCTCGTCAACTCGTTGGTGGTCAATTCCGGTTACTCTCTGGCCTTTGCCATCAGCCAAATGAATAACGAGGCCGACGCATCGCGGATCTATGGCGATATGGACAGAAAGGAGATCTATCAGATAATCCGCCAGGAGAGTGGCCGTGCGCCCGCTGACTTCATATCAGACAAATATCCCAGCCTGAGCCAAAACCAGGCCAGTTATCGCGGTAAACCTAAGAATATAGTCATCATATTGCAGGAGAGTCTGGGAGCTCGTTTCGTTGGCAGCCTGGGAGGCTTACCGCTGACACCCAATCTGGATGCCCTGGCCGATGAGGGCTGGTATTTCGAGAGCCTGTATGCCACGGGTACGCGTTCGGTCCGCGGCATAGAGGCGGTGACCACAGGCTTTACCCCCACGCCGGCGCGCTCTGTGGTGAAACTCGGCAAGAGCCAGAGCGGTTTCTTCAGTCTGGCGGAATTACTGCAGGCTAAAGGGTATTCCACCTCTTTTATCTACGGTGGTGAAAGCCACTTTGACAATATGCGCAGCTTCTTCCTCGGTAATGGCTTCAGCACTATCGTCGACCAGAAAGATTATCGTAAACCTGCCTTTGTCGGCTCCTGGGGCGCTTCGGATGAAGATTTAATGCGCAAGGCCGATTCAGAGTTCAAGCGGCTCTATGCCGAGGGCAAGCCTTTCTTTAGCCTGGTGTTCAGCTCCAGCAATCATGATCCCTTTGAATTCCCTGATGGCCGTATCGAGCTGTATGAACAACCGAAACAGACCCGCAACAATGCTGCCAAATATGCCGATTACGCCATAGGTGAATTTTTCCGCCTGGCCAAAGAGGCTGATTATTGGCGTGATACCTTGTTCCTGGTGGTGGCCGATCATGACAGCCGGGTTTCCGGGGCCTCCTTGGTGCCTGTGCCCAGATTCAGGATCCCGGGCTTGTTGCTGGGTGATGGGATAACGGTCAAACGGGACTTGCGGGTAGTGAGCCAGATAGATCTGCCGCCAACTCTGTTGTCTTTAGCCGGCATAGATGCCACTTACCCCATGTTGGGGCGAGACCTGTCAAAGGTGCCCGATAACTGGCCGGGCAGGGCCTTGATGCAGTACGACAAGAACTTTGCCTATATGCAGGGAAATAAGGTCACCATATTGCAGCCGGAGAAGGCGCCTGCGACCTTTGATTATGACCCTGTTAAGGAACAACTGCATACAGCACCGCTCGCAGAACCTATGGCTCGCAAGGCTCTTGGGTTAGCGCTTTGGGGTAGCATGGCGTATCAGGAAGGTTTATATAAGCTGCCGCCAAAGACGGATCAAACCAATGCTGAAATGCCGGCATCGGGCAGGGGCTCAGTACGCTGATGGTAGAAGGTGTCGATTCTTTGCCCCAGCTCACGATAAAACTGCGGCGCTTCATTCGGCATGGGATGGCGCTCGGTACTTGATTCGATGGCGGGCTTGGGAAAAGCAGCGGCTTCTAGTTGACGGTTGCGGATATCGCGGCGATCCAGGGCCGGCTTGCTGACCAGATTCAGCTGCAGTGGCTTACTGCCTTGGCGCTGCTGTTGTTCCTGTTGCTGCTGTTGTTGACCGGATTGCTGTTGGCGCTCCTGGACTCTGTCGGCCAGTCTGGCCTGTTGCTGCGCCGAGTCTGCAGTGCGTTCGTGCTGCGGGTTGAAGGCCCTTTCTTCATGGCCTTTACTGGGTTGCTGCGGCGGAATGACCGGCGGTCTTTGCTGACTCTCTACCCGAGCGGCATCGGTCGCGGGATTACTGGTCGCGATCGGTACCTGTGGATAGTGTGAGACGAGCTGCATAGGGTCATTCCTTACATTGCTGTCCAAATAATAGTCAATCAGGGCAAGGAATTAAAGTCTTTCTCTGTTAGCCAGCTATTTAGCCCCTGAATAAACTCCTGAGGATGGGAAATAAAGGGGGCGTGTGATGCCTTGGCCAGCAGTAAATCTGTGGTTGATGCGTTACCCGGCAATAGGTTAGCGACTCTTCTGGGCACCAGCCCATCCAGCCTGCCCCAAACCCTGAGCCAGGGAAGGGAGAGCCGTTCCAGTCCGGGGCGCAGATCCACTTTGGCCAACATCTCCAAACCCTGCGCAAGAGCCTGTTCATTGGCTAGCGGCCGCGCCAGAACCAGCTCGCGAATGGTGCGAATATCGTCGCGGGCGCTATCACTGCCCATGGCCTGGATCGCCAGAAACCTTTCTATGGTTCGCTGCAGATCCTGTTGCAGTTGCTCGGCAAACTGAGTCAGCACATTAGGTGCTATTCCAGGCCATTGGTTATCGCTCCTGGCCATAAAGCAAGGAGAGGAGGCGACAGTGATAAGCCCGGCAACTCGTTCTGGATAGCGCTGGGCTACTCGGGTGGCAATCAGGCCACCAAGCGACCAACCCAACCATACTGCCTGCTCTGGCAGAGCTGCCACCAGAGCGTCCACCCAGTCGTCAAGTTCCCCGTCAATGGCCTGGCTAAAACCAAATCCCGGCAGGTCAACACTGTGGACTCTATACTGAGACAAGCCAGGCAGCAGGGGATGAAAAACGGCACTGTTGACGCCCCAACCGTGGAGCAAGATCAGATCCCGTCCCTGTCCCTGGCTTTCGATATGCAGACTCACTGAAACACCTCATGGAAGACTTGTTATGTGGAGCCCTCTATTGGCAGGATGCCGGGCCCTATTGGCCGCCAGTTTACCCAACCGTTGCCTGCTGTGTCACCAGCAGATCCAGTCATCCAGTCAGGGTTTGTGTGCCTGCTGTCTTGCGGCCACCTGCTACCGACAATCTATTTGCCTCGGCTGTGGCCGGGAGTTGACCGTCATTGCACGCTTTTGTGGTTCCTGCATGAAACACAGTCCTATCCCTGTTGTGGCCCCGGCCAGCTATCACTCGGCATTGGGGCCGCTTGTCGGCCGAGTCAAATACCAGCAGGATTTCGCCCCTCTACCCGCACTGGTTAGGGCCTTGTCTTGCAGGGTAAAGGCATTGACGGCAGCCGGACTTATCTGTTGGCCACAGGCCTTGGTGCCTGTTCCTTTGCATCCGGCGAGGCTGCAACAGCGGGGCTTCAATCAGGCCTGGGTGATTGCATCTATGCTGAGCCAAGAGTTGGCGCTGCCGCTGGAGGATTCTTTGTTGCTGCGGATAGCGGATACTGCGCCACAGGCCGGCCTCAGTGGTAAGGCCCGCAGGCGTAATCTGGCCAAGGCGTTTGCCGTGAGCGGGGCACCAAAGTGGCAACGATTGGTGTTGGTGGATGACGTGGTGACGACAGGCACCACTATCCTGGAAGCCGCCAAGGCTTTGGCTCCCTGGTCGCCGGATGTTCAGGTTTGGTGTTTGGCCAGAGCCGAAGCGCCCGGATTGAACCATAGCTCCTGAGCGGTTAAAGGCGGTAAGTATGGTGCCAACTAAAGATCAAGATCCGGCCTGGAATTGTGGAAGATAAAATCGAGATCCCGACAACAAAAAACTCAGCTCTATCGCTTTCGGGACTACAAAGCGCATGACAGTCGGAGTATGATAGCTCTAATTCTTACTAATTTACTCAGGTTTACCCTGACGGAGCAGGTTGTCATGATTACCATTTCCGAAGCAGCTCAGGCGCACTTTGTTAAACTCCTGGATGGTCAGCCGGAAGGCACTCATATTCGGGTCTTTGTTATCAGCCCTGGGACTCCTCAGGCTGAATGTGGCGTTTCATATTGCCCACCGGATGCGGTTGAAGCCGACGATATCGAGCTGGAATTCAATGGTTTCAAGGCCATGGTTGATGAAAAGAGCGCTCCTTTCCTGGAAGAAGCCAGCATTGATTTGGTGGCCGATCAGTTGGGTTCACAACTGACCCTGAAAGCGCCCAATGCCAAGATGCGTAAAGTGTCTGACGATGCTCCGCTGACCGAACGCTTGGAGTATATGATCCAGGCCGAGATCAACCCCCAGCTGGCCAGCCACGGTGGTCATATCATGCTGGTGGAGATCACAGATGACGGCGTGGCGGTACTGCAGTTCGGCGGTGGTTGTAACGGTTGCTCCATGGTCGATGTGACCCTGAAAGACGGCATCGAGACTCAGTTGCTGGAGCGTTTCCCCGGCGAATTGACCGGTGTTCGTGATGTAACAGATCACCAGCATGGCGACCATTCTTACCAGTAATACTGGTACAGGTTCCAAAGAAAAGGACAGTTCAACACTGTCCTTTTTTA
>NZ_JBICJO010000005.1:0-43946 GCF_043103185.1 Shewanella sp. YQ_9 | reverse complement strand
TTAGTGAACGCCGAAGCCCTCTGGGCGCCACGCGGATCGGTAGCGTGTCTGAAAGACAAGAATATGAATAATTTCATATTCTTAGTGAACGCCGAAGCCGTCTGGGCGCCACGCGGAACGGTTGTGTGCCTGAAAGCTATCAGTATGGACAATTTCCATACTCTCCAGATGGCAACAGGTCCTATCTAATTACCAATGCTTGATATACAGAATCCACTTTTGGGGAACATTGACCTGAGATGAAGGCCTGGTTGGGGGAGTTACTACACCCGAACCGGTTTTTATTGTTGTAGTAAGGTTCATTTGATTTTTAGTGTTACTCACCATTACGGAGACAACGGTGTTACAGAAAACCAAAAAACTCATCATAGCGAGTATAGGAGCACTGGCTTTGCTTGGCTCGCAAGCTCAGGCAATTACGCCATCTCCTCAGATGATTGAACAATTCAAAAATTTGCCTCGCGCTGAGCAGGAAAGGTTAGCCAAGCAGTATGGAATAGATCCTTCCATATTGAGTGGAGGCAGTAACATCAGTCAGAAACCGGTCAATCCGCAAGTTGTTTATCCAAGAGAAAAAAAGGATAACAGCGCTAATGGGGGCGAAAAGCCAACTTTAGACTTTACGGTTGAAGCAACAGACAAGAGTGCTCTCAAGCGTTTTGGTTACTCCTTGTTTGCCGGTGAACCCAGCACTTTTGCTCCGGTTTCCGATGTGCCGGTTCCCAGTGAGTACCTGATGGGGCCAGGGGATACCCTGATGGTGCAACTTTTCGGTAAAACCAATAGAGAGTTCTCACTTACCGTTAATCGCGATGGCACTGTACAGTTCCCTGAACTTGGTCCTATCAGTATTGCCGGTTTAAGTTTTGCCGAAGCCAAAGATACCCTGCAAAAACGCATAAAACACCAGATGATAGGCATAGAGTCGAATATCACTATGGGTGAACTGCGCTCTATTCGTATCTTTGTGGCCGGTGATGCCTACAAACCCGGTTCTTACACTGTATCCAGTCTGTCAACCATGACTCAAGCGCTGTTTGTCTCCGGCGGCGTGAATGAAATAGGTTCACTGCGTAAGGTACAGCTGAAGCGTGGCGGTAAATTGGTCGGTACTCTGGATCTTTATGACTTATTGATGCGCGGTGATGCCTCAGGCGATATGCGTCTGCAATCCGGGGATGTGGTGTTCATTCCTCCAGTAGGTGGCCTGGTCAGCGTGGCCGGTGAAGTTCGCCGTCCAGCAATTTATGAGCTCAAGGGGGGAGAAACCCTTGGCGATGTCGTTAATATGGCAGCTGGGGCTAAACCGGGTTCCTATCCTAAAGGCAGTGTGGTTGAGCGTTATAATGACCAGGGGCTTAAGTCGCTGCTCACGGTTGATTTGACGTCTGCTAAAGGGCAAAAAACGCTTGCCAAGGCCGGTGATGTTATTCGGGTTAAAGGCACCTCGGGCCAATATGATAATGCAATCACCTTGGTTGGTGCTGTGGTTCGGCCAGGGAAATATCAATGGCATGAAGGCCTAAAAGTCAATGACATCCTCAAATCTATTTGGTCCGATTTACAAATTTCAGCAGATCTAGATTATGCCATCCTGCTTCGTGAAGTAGATGATTATGGCAATATTGAGGTTTATCAATTCGCACCTGGCAAAGCAATAGTGCATCAGGACGCCGATGAGAACTTGGCGCTGCAACCAAGAGATAAGTTGATCATCTTTAACTTTAGCGATGACAGCATCAACAGATATGAGCTGAACAAGCTGGTTAAAGCAAGAGTTGCTAAAGTCACTTCGCTTACCGGTGATTCGTTACTGGGCTCAGATCTGTTCAAGGCTGGTTTCAATGTGCTGCAAAGTAAAAGATTGCATAAGCGTGGAACTGTTGGTGGGATAGTGATTGAAGGCAATGATACAGTAAATGAAGAACAGGCGGTTGTGACTTCCGAAGTCAGTAAGATGTTGTTGAATCTTTTTGATGACACTGACTTAATTAAATATAGTTACATGATGAATCGCAGTGAGCTTCTGTATCCGGTTATCAGCAAACTTAACGCCCAGGCTCGCGCCGGCAGCAGTGTTAATATAGTCGCTGTCAGTGGTCAGGTTCGCCACGAAGGTATGTACCCGCTTGCGGTTAACGCTTCTGTCAGTTCTTTGATTGAAGCCGCTGGCGGCCTAAAGGAAGGTGCCTACACAGCCAGAGCCGAGTTAACCCGAACCATTACAAATGCCGCTGGTTCATCAATAGTGCATAAGACTGTAGATCTGACTTCGGCTCTACAAGGTAACAAAGTTGCTGATCTGCCTCTCGAAGGGCGCGATATCCTCACAGTAATGACTACGCCTGATTGGCAGGAACATCAGACCGTTGAAATACGCGGGGAAGTGAAGTTCCCCGGCGTATACAACATCCGTCGCGGCGAAACACTACAGGATGTTATTCAACGAGCTGGCGGCTTTACTGAATACGCTTATCTTCCATCAGCCGTGTTTGTGCGTGAGTCTGTTCGCAAACAAGAGCAGATGGAAATCAAAAAACTGGCCGATCAACTTCGGCGTGATATTGCCACTCGAGGCGTTTCCAAAGATGGCAATGTGGTCAACTATGCAGATGCTCAGTTGATGCTTAAAGATCTGGAAGGCATTAAAGCTGTTGGCCGACTGGTTGTTGACTTACCGGCTATCTCCGTGGGCATTACCCAAGCCGACCTTCAGCTCGAAGATCAAGATATTCTCTATGTACCTTCAACCAAACAGACCATTGCTGTTATGGGAGAAGTTCAACATGCATCGACCCACAGGTATAAGGAAGGTCTCACGTTAGACCAGTATCTGAATATGTCCGGCGGAGCCCGTAAGCGTGCAGATGAAGACAGAACTTATGTGATTAAAGCAGATGGTTCTGTGATGATGCCCAAACGTTCCATGTGGTTTAGCAGTGAAGATAATCTGCAGCCAGGAGATACCATCATAGTTCCCCTGGATACAGAGTATAAGGATAACCTGACGCTCTGGAGTCAAGTCACCCAGATCATTTACAACACGGCTGTGGCAGTAGCGACAATTTCAGGGTTGTAATTCTTAATAACAAACTTGTTCTAGAGCCGTGATTTCAGGCTCTAGAACAGAATTAATGCAGTAAAAAAATAGACATAAATATGACTTCACAAATTACTCCTCAACAGCATCCGAATGCACAGTTCGCTGTGAACTCGATGAGAGATGACGAAATAGATCTCCGTGAGCTCTTTTCGGTAATATGGCAAGGGAAATGGTTGATTGCGGGTATCACCCTGGTGTTTGCCGTCGCCTCTGTGGTTATCGCACTAATGTTACCGAATATCTATAAATCGGAGGCATTATTGGCCCCGGCTTCGGAAGAGCAGGGCGCCGGGGGGCTTGCAGGACTTGCTTCCCAGTTTGGTGGCCTTGCCAGTATGGCGGGGATTAACTTAGGTGGCAAAGGTGGCACAGATAAGACGCAACTGGCGATTGAAGTGCTCAAATCAAGGCAATTTATCGGCAACTTTATTGAAAAACACCAAATATTGCCTGAGCTAATGGCGGTCGATAAGTGGCACATGGCCGACAATAGTTTGTCATTTGACCCGGATATTTATGAGCAAGGCAGCAAGACTTGGGTACGTGAGGTAAAGCCGCCATTTCAGCCAAAACCTTCTTTGCAGGAAGCACATAAAGCATTTTCTAAAATACTTGTTGTCAACAAGGATAAAGAAAGTGGCATGGTGAAAATATCGATAGAACATCAATCTCCTTTTATCGCCAAGCAATGGGTAGATTGGTTAGTTGCAGACATCAACCTAACCATGAAAGAGCGGGATGTCGCAGAGGCTAATCGAAGTACTGAGTTTTTAAATAAACAGATTGAACTCACTAATGTTGCCGATATTCGAACTATTCTCTACAAGCTGGTAGAAGAACAGGCTAAAACCATAATGTTCGCCGAAGTGCGGGATGAATATGTGTTTAAAACAATCGACCCAGCCTTTGTTCCCGAAGAAAAGGCCAAGCCAAAGCGAGCACTAATTTGCGTGCTAGGTACTATGTTAGGCGGTATGTTGGCCGTGACGATAGTTCTTATCAGGCATTTTGCTAGAAAAGAAAGTTAAAGCAAAGAAATTATGGGCCTAGATTTTTACCGTTTTCGGAAAACCTAAGCCTTTTAGTGATAACGAATAATAGATTGTCTAAAAGTTGATAAAAATATCTCGGCTAGGTTCAAAAGGCTGAGGTTGTAAAATTGTAATCTAGTAACTTAATTCTAGATAGAAGGTAATAAAAAGGTCCGATGTAATGACAAAAAAGAAAGTGCTTACCGTTTTTGGTACCCGGCCAGAAGCAATCAAGATGGCCCCTCTAGTTCATGCTTTAGCATCCGATGACCGTTTTGAAGCAAAGTGTTGCGTTACAGCCCAACACAGGGAAATGCTCGATCAAGTACTTGAATTATTTGAAATAACACCGGATTACGATCTTGATCTAATGAAAGCTGGGCAGACATTGAATGATGTTACTTCCGGCATTATTCAAAAGTTAAAACCTGTCCTTCAAGAGTTTAAGCCTGATGTTGTGCTTGTGCATGGTGATACAGCAACGACTTTCGCTGCGAGTCTTGCCGCTTACTATGAACAAATTGCCGTTGGGCATGTAGAGGCAGGCCTTCGCACTGGTAATATTTATTCTCCCTGGCCAGAAGAAGCAAATCGTCGATTGACTGGAGTACTGACAACGTACCATTTTGCGCCGACAGAAACTTCTAAGCAGAATCTTCTCAAAGAAAACTTTGAACCACGCAATATCACGGTAACAGGCAATACTGTTATTGATGCATTATTGATGGTCAAAGAAAAAATTGACTCAGATAAAGATCTAAAATGCACGATAGCCCAACAGTTCCCCTTCTTAGATGAAAACAAAAAGCTGATCTTAGTCACCGGTCATCGTAGAGAAAGTTTTGGTGGTGGATTTGAACGTATTTGTGAAGCGCTCGCAACGGTTGCTATAGCGCATCCTGAAGTACAAATCTTATATCCAATGCACTTGAACCCTAATGTTAGAGAACCTGTAAATCGTATTCTAGGTGATGTTGATAACATTTTATTGGTTGAACCTCAGCAATATCTTCCTTTCATTTATCTGATGGATAGGGCTCATATCATTCTTACGGATTCTGGCGGTATTCAAGAAGAAGCACCATCTCTAGGTAAACCTGTTTTAGTAATGCGGGATACTACAGAACGCCCAGAAGCTGTTGAGGCGGGGACAGTTAAGTTGGTTGGTACTAATGTTAACCAAATAGTGTCCAGTCTAGATGAGCTTCTGTGTGATGCAGATGCATACCAAAAAATGAGCTATGCGCATAATCCCTATGGTGACGGTAAAGCCTGCCAAAGAATTTTAGAAGAATTAGTTAAATAAGAATTTAGGAAAAGAAATGTCATTCGAAACGATTTCAGTCATTGGACTTGGTTATATCGGTCTTCCCACAGCAGCAATGTTTGCCTCTCACAGAAAGAAAGTTATTGGTGTTGATGTTAACCAACATGCCGTAGATACAATCAATCAGGGTAAAATTCATATCGTAGAACCAGATTTAGATATGATTGTACATTCAGCTGTGACAGATGGATACCTGAAAGCGGTTACTACAGCCGAACCTGCAGATGCATTCCTTATTGCCGTTCCTACGCCTTTTAAACCATGCAAAGAAGCTGAAATTCCTGAGCCCGACTTAAGCTATATTCAATCTGCTTGTAATGGAATCGCACCAGTATTGAAAAAAGGCGATTTAGTCATTTTAGAATCTACTTCCCCTGTTGGAGCGACGGAGCAAGTTGCAGAATGGTTAGCTACTGCTCGTCCTGATTTAACTTTCCCACAAAACGCAGGCAATGAAGCCGACGTAAACGTAGCTCATTGCCCCGAACGTGTTTTACCAGGTCATGTGGTTCGTGAGCTTATTGAGAATGACCGGGTTATTGGCGGGATGTCTTCTCGCTGTGCTGAACGCTCCGTTGAGCTTTATAAAACATTCGTTCAAGGCGAGTGCGTTATCACGAATGCACGCACTGCCGAAATGGCAAAGCTAACTGAAAATAGCTGTCGTGATGTCCAGATTGCTTTTGCAAATGAGTTATCGGTCATTTGTGACAAATTAGATATCGACGTATGGGAACTGATCGCGTTAGCTAATCGCCATCCACGCATTAATATTCTGCAACCGGGTCCGGGGGTTGGTGGTCATTGTATAGCTGTTGATCCGTGGTTCATAGTCTCCAAGACACCTGTTGAAGCCAAATTAATTCATACGGCTCGAAAAGTGAATGATGCGAAACCTGAATGGGTGATCAACAAAGTCAAGTTGGCCATCGTAGACTTTTTGCAAGAGAATCCAAGTAAAACTGCAAAGGACGTGACCATAGCCTGTTACGGCTTAGCATTTAAACCAGATATTGATGACTTACGTGAAAGCCCTGCTCTTGGTATTACAAAGCTTATAAGTGAAATGCATACGGGTTTAGTAGTTGCTGTAGAGCCTAATATTGAAATATTACCACCGCAGCTTTCTAGTATTGAGCTTGTTTCCTCTGAACAGGCATTTACTACCGCGGATATTCATGTAATGTTGGTTGATCATCAGCAGTTCAGAGCATTAAAGCCTCAGAATGGTATATTGGTTGATACTAAGGGGATTTGGAAGTGAAGATTCTTGTTACCGGCGGTGCAGGCTTCATAGGCTCTGCGGTCGTTCGTCATATTATCAACAATACCCAAGATAGCGTCATTAATGTCGACAAGTTAACTTATGCAGGCAATCTTGAGTCACTTGCCAGCGTAGATAAAGATGAGAGATATGCTTTTGAGCAAGTTGATATCTGCGATAGGGCAGAACTAGATAGAGTCTTCGATGAGTACAAGCCTGATGCTGTAATGCACTTGGCCGCAGAGTCGCATGTGGATCGTTCAATATCAGGTCCTGCTGACTTCATTCAAACCAACATCGTTGGTACTTACACTCTTCTTGAAGCGACTCGTGCATATTGGAACGAGCTATCTGCTGATAAAAAGGCAGCTTTTCGTTTTCATCATATTTCAACCGATGAAGTTTATGGAGATTTACCGCATCCGGACGAGGTTCAAAGCTCTGAAGAGTTAACGCTATTTACTGAAAGCACTTCCTATGCTCCGAGTAGTCCGTATTCAGCATCTAAAGCATCTAGTGATCACCTAGTTCGCGCTTGGCTACGAACATATGGTTTGCCAACAATTGTGACCAATTGTTCAAATAATTATGGTCCTTACCACTTCCCTGAAAAACTTATTCCTCTTGTGATTTTAAATGCATTGGATGGCAAGTCTTTGCCGGTGTACGGCAAGGGCGACCAAATTCGTGATTGGTTATATGTAGAAGATCATGCTCGTGCCCTATATAAGGTGGTTACTGAAGGCGTGATTGGTGAAACCTATAACATCGGTGGTCACAATGAAAAGCAAAATTTGGAAGTAGTACAAACTATCTGTGCCATTTTAGATGAGTTAATGCCTAAAGATTCTCTTTATGCAGAACAAATTACTTTTGTCACCGATCGTCCAGGTCATGATCGTCGGTATGCCATTGATGCAAGTAAAATGAGTCAAAAGCTAAATTGGTTGCCTGAAGAGACCTTTGAAACTGGCCTTCGTAAAACTGTTCAGTGGTACCTCGACAATCAGATATGGAGTCAACGTGTTCAAGATGGTTCTTATCAAAGAGAACGTCTAGGTGTAATTGGTGAATCATTGGAAGGTGATGAGTAATGAAGGGAATTGTATTAGCCGGTGGGTCGGGTACACGTTTATATCCAATCACTATGGGTGTGTCGAAACAACTATTGCCTATTTATGACAAACCAATGATTTATTACCCCTTGTCGGTGTTAATGCTTGCAGGTATTAGGGAAGTGATGGTTATTACTACTCCTCAGGATATTGAATCATTTCGTCGTCTATTAGGTGATGGCAGTCAGTTTGGTATTACACTTGAATACGCGGTACAACCTAGACCAGATGGTTTGGCCCAAGCTTTTATTATTGCAGAAAATTTTATTGGTAAAAGTGATGTATGTTTAGTGTTAGGAGATAACATTTTTTACGGACAAAGTTTTACGCCAAAACTAAAAAAAGCAGTTGAAAATGCTAAGGCCGGTAAAGGAGCTACGATATTTGGCTATCAAGTAAAAGATCCTGAAAGATTTGGAGTTGTAGAATTTGATCATAATAAAAAGGCAATTTCTATAGAAGAAAAACCAAAAACTCCAAGATCTAATTTAGCTGTTACAGGTCTATATTTCTATGATAACTCTGTTATTGAGGTTGCCAAACAAGTTAAACCATCGACAAGAGGGGAGCTTGAAATTACTTGTGTAAATCAAGTTTACTTGGAGAGTCAGCAGCTGAATGTTGAAATCTTAGGGCGTGGGTTTGCTTGGTTGGATACCGGAACTTATGAGAGTTTATTAGAAGCGGCTCAGTTTGTTCAGACTATTGAAAAAAGGCAGGGGTATAAGATCGCTTGCTTAGAAGAGATAGCATTTAGCAATGGGTGGTTGTCAAAATCACAGGTAAAAGATAAAGCAAGCTCATTAATGAAAAATAGCTATGGCAAATATCTGATGGAAATAATGAAAAACAAATGAACAGTAGTTTTGAATTAAAACAGTGGGAGTCAGATTTTTTTAATCGTAAAATCTTTAGTTTTAATTATAAATCTGGATTGTCAATGATTAAAAGTTTTCCTGTCAATTCATTGATTGATATTAAGCTGGATGCAAGAGACTACGATGCTATAGATTTTGTTAATCGTAACTCTTTTGAGTTCATAGAAGGTGAAATTTGTTTTAAGAGTGAGGTTCGTGATGAAAGTTATTTCAGTCTTAATGGGCAGGATCTCGAAAATTATATTGCTACTTTTGAGGCTATCGAAGAACTGAAATTAACTGTTACTGGCTTATATGAAAACAGTAGATTCAGAGAACCCTGGTTCAACGTAAGTGAGCGAGATTCTTTTTATAGAAAATGGATTGAGAATGCTGTTTTGTCAAAGTTTGACGATTGCTGTTTAATTTTGAAAGATAGAGGGAGAATTAGTGGCTTTGTCACAATACGGTTAAAATCTGATGTAGCTACTATAGGTTTAATTGGAGTGCCAAAGCCATACCAAGGGCAGGGGGTAGCTAAAAATCTTCTAGAGCTAACATTTGAGTATTGTAAAAGTAGAAATATTAAAACTGTATCCGTGGCCACTCAGTTAAGTAATGTTAGCGCTTCAAAGTTATATATTAAAAGTGGCTTTACTATTTCTGATATCTTTTATTGGTTTTATAAAAAGGTCTAAAAATGATACCCTTCAATATGCCTCCGAAAACAGGTAATGAAATTAAAAATATTAAAAATGCTATTGAATCTGAAAGGTTGTGTGGTGACGGTCATTATTCCAAGATATGTCAAGTCTGGTTGGAAAATAATTTTAACGCGAAGAAAGCCCTATTAACACCTTCGTGTACAGCAGCTTTAGAGCTCGCTGCGATCCTAATTGAAATCGAGCCAGGTGATGAAGTTATAATGCCTTCTTACACTTTTGTTTCTACAGCCAATGCATTTGTTCTTAGAGGTGCCAAGATAGTGTTTGTTGATGTTAGAGCAGATACTATGAATATTGATGAGCGGTTAATTGAAAAAGCAATTACTGATAAAACTAAAGCTATAGTTCCAGTTCATTATGCTGGAGTGGCCTGTGAAATGGATATAATAATGTCTATTGCTGATAAGTATGGTATCTGGGTTGTAGAGGATGCAGCTCAAGGTGTGATGTCTACTTATAAAAATAGAGCATTAGGGACTATAGGACATATTGGTTGTTATAGTTTTCATGAGACTAAAAATTACACTGCAGGAGGTGAGGGAGGAGCCATTTTAATTAATTCCGATGAATTTATTGAAAGAGCTGAGATTATTAGAGAAAAAGGAACTAATAGAAGTCAATTTTTGAATGGAATAGTTGATAAATATACTTGGCATGATATTGGTTCTAGTTTTTTGCCTAGTGAGATTCAGGCAGCTTATTTGTATTCTCAGTTAGAACTTGCTAGTTTGATAAATAGTTATAGGTTGGAATTGTGGGATTTATATTATCAAGAGTTAGAAGGCGTATTTGATAGGAATCAATTACCAATAATTCCAGTATCTGTAAGTCATAATGCACACATGTTTTATATTAAGTTAGAATCGGAACATAAAAGAAGCATGTTTATTGAATTTATGAAAAAAGAAGGTGTTATTACGCCATTTCACTATGTTCCTCTTCATGCTAGCCCCGCCGGTGTGAAGTTTGGTAGATTCTTTGGTAATGATATATATACGACTTTTGAAAGTTCTCGTTTGGTTCGATTACCATTGTTTTATAATATGAGAAAAGAAGACGTGCTGTATGTATGTGATGCAATTAGAAAATACACTTCTGGTTTGTATGAAAAATGATTAGAGATAGCTTCCTGTCAATTACTTCCAATCTTTTTAGGATGCTGGCTGGATTGGTTCTAATTAAACTCGTCTCCATAATGTTAGGGCCAGAAGGACTGGGTAAGCTTGGTCATTATATAAATATTTTTACAATTGTTGCTATGCTCAGCGGCGGAGGGATAGCTAAAGCAGTAATATCAAGGATAGCGACTAAATCTTCTAATGCAGATAAAGCATCTTTTATAAGAAATGCTACGGTGTATTCGTTTTGGTTTAATACTCTTTTATTGATTTTGTTTTTTATAGCCTATGGGATATATTCAAACTTATTTAATGGTATAGATACAACACTTTTTATTGTATTGATCTTTCTATCAATTATATCTATGACATTATTGAGCTTTTTTAACGGTGTAGTGCTAGGTCGAGGGATTAATACTCTTTACTATATAAATCAAATAATAGGTTCTTTCGTATATGTAATTGCATCATTTTTACTAATATATTTTTTTGGTTTTTATGGGGCGGTATTAGCTGTATTCTTATCTTATACTATTTACATTTTTACTAGCTTTTTTGTTGGCTTTAGGGTCTGGAAGATAAGTATTAGCACAACCTTTAGTGACTTTGAACCCAGGAGTTTCTTTAATTTAAATGAAGGGCGCTTTCTCTTAAGGTATACAATGATGGTTTTTTTTTCATGTATATCTGCACCTCTTTGTGAAATGGTAATAAGAGAGTACCTAATTGAAAATAGTGGTTTGAATGATGCTGGATATTGGCAGGCATTAACGAGGTTGTCAGCAGCGTATATGAGCTTTTTCACTATTATATTAACTACAATATATCTTCCAAAATTGTCAAGGTTTGGTGATAACTTAAGCGGGAAAGTTTTTTCAATTAAAATCGCATTTTTCATTTTAGGTCTATACCTTTTGATGGGGGGGGGGATCTTTGTTTTTGATGATCATATTATATCATTTTTATTTTCCAATGAGTTTTCCGTTATAACTGACGTGCTCCTTAAGCAATATTTTGCAGATGCTTTTAAATTAGTTACAATGTTGTTTGGTTTTTACTTTCTTGCCTTCTCGAAAGTAAAACTTTTCTTAATGCTAGAATTGGCAGTCTATGGTAGTTTTTTGTTTCTTGTTTTAAAATTTTCTTTTCCAAGTTTTAAGGATGTTGTCGATTACTATTTCTTGTCTACATCTTCAGTATTTCTTGTTTGCTTGAGTGTTTTTGTATTTAGCTTGTTGAGAGGCCGAGATGCTATTTGTTGTAAGTAACTTTGTTATGAATGGTGGTACAACATTCGTTTTCAGAATGGCAGAAGAAAGATATAAAAGAGGACTTGCAACTACAATATTATCAATTGAAAGTAATGTAAATAAAGAGCTTGTGGCTCGTGTTAAAGAGTTTGCATCTTTTTATTTGTTAGAAGATTTTGTAACCTTCGGTCTAGGTAAGGTGTTTGTCAAACAGCTAGTTATTACCGCGCCGTTAAAAAAGGCTAAGTTAAAGAAAGTCATTGATGACTCACATGGCAATGTTCATTGTATGGGAGTTTATGGTCTTTTGTTGTCACGTCGTTTTAGTCAATTTTACCCAAAGAAACTTAATATAACAACAGCAGTTTATCATCAAAATGAATACCTTTTCAAGTCAAAAAAATATTATTTTAAAGATATCTTTGAGCTAATTTTGCAAAGTTTTTCATCTGACCAAATGATTTTTTTTAATGAAAAAAATAGACAGGATTACGCTAATAAATTTAATCTAGATTTCGAAAAGTCTCCTCTCACACCGATAGGTTTAAATTTAAGTGATAGGGCGTGGAGAAGTACAAAAACCGATAATGACAAGCTTAAAATCATAAGTATAGGTAATCTTTTTGATTTTAAAAAGTATATCGAGGCTATGATTGAAAATTTTAATGAAATTCTCAGGTTGGATGATAGATTTGAGTTTCATATATATGGTGACGGGCCGGAAAAAGATAGGTTATATGATTTAGTTTTATCAAAAGGTTTATCTGGTAAAGTTTTTTTACATGGTCAGTTTGATTATGCTTTATTAACGGATGTGGTGAGAGGCAGTTTTGCATTTCTTGGTGGTGGTACAGCAATCATAGAGGCGTCATCCTATGGTATACCCAGTATTATTGGTATTGAGTCATTTGAATTGCCTGAAACATATGGTTTCTTTTACGAGATAAATGGGCTCGATTATAATGAATATAAATTCGATATGCCTCGACGTTCCTTTTCGAATTGTATTAGAGTCTTGCTTGATGCGTCAGAGTGGAATGATGTATCCCATCGTTGCTATATTAAAAGTCAGGAGTTCAGTATTGAGAAAACCTTAGAAACTTTCGAATTGAGCTTTTCAAGCTCAGCTCTAACTGATATTAAGAGTGTAAGTTTTTCTAATAGTAGACTGCTAATCTCTCTATTGTCTATGGCTTTTAATTATTATTTGAAATTAGATGATGGAATAAGAAATAGGAGGCTGCAAGGAAATTTTGATGAAAGTCACTAATAACAATGCCTTGTCTTTTTCTTATGCCATTATTGTATTTTTATTCAGTGTTATTGTCTTTGAATTTTTCACTTTAGGAGACCAATATCATTATAGTAAGTACTATCTAGAGCTTAAAGATTATGAAGATATTCTGATGGCGTTTCTGATGTACACCAGAGCGCTTTCAACAACAGAGCCAGGATATTTTATTGTCACTTATATTTCATCTAAATATCTATATCTTGATAAGTATTTATTGGTTTCTTTAATTAATTCAATTTTGGCATTTGTTGTCTGTAGTTTGCTTTTAAGAGTTAGGGTAAATAGGTTTTTAGTTTTCTTTCTTATTTTTTTTAATTTTTACTTGTTTGTTCTGTATTTCTCAGCTGAAAGGTTGAAGTTTGCGCTGTTATTTTTTGCTATTGCGATTTATATAGAAAAAGGGAAGCTTGCATATTTTTTAATGGCAGTGTCCATTTTGTTTCATTCTCAAATGATATTGTTTGTTTATTGCTATTTTATTTTAAATTTTAATGTGGGGAATTACTTAAGGTATAGCAACAAGTCTGATTTAGTTATTAAGTTCTTTTTACTTATGTTGTTGATTGTTGTTTTTTTGTATATGTTTCCTCATATCCAAAATAAGTTGGCTGGTTACTCTGCTATAAATATGAGCTTTGATGAGTTGATAAAACCGGCTGTTTTTGGTTTTTTGATATTGTATTACTCTGGTTTTAAACAAGTAAAATGGTTTTTCCTTGTTCTTCCATTTCTAGTCGTTTCATACTTCACAGGTGGCGAGAGGCTGGTTTTTATATTGTATTTTTTTCTTGTTTATTTGCTTGTTAAAAACAAGAGAGAATTGACACCTTTAAATTTGTTGCTTACGGCATATTTTTCTTACAAAGGTATTGGCTTTATTTATAATATTTTTGCCTATGGTGATGGATTTAATTCTGCCGGTATAACAAGTTTTTAGTATTTTTTTTGGAGTCTTAATAAGTGTATTTTCTTGGTGATTTAGCTGTTAATGATAACATCGTGGTCGATAGAGATTTTTCTGAAAATGAATACCTTGTTGTAAATTGTGAAGGCTACTTGAATACTAGCAAATCACAACCAAAATTCAATAGTGGTGTTTTTAATAATGTAGATGTTATTTTGTCTGCATTCCCCAAAGAAAGATTAATTTTATCTTTGGCCAATAATCACATTATGGATAAAGTTGATGGTGTTGAAGCAACAATTGATATCGCAGAATCCAATAGACTTTTATATACGGGCGCCAATTTAAGTTTGGATAGTGCACTAAAGCCTCTAATAGTTATCGAAAATGGTGTCGAAGTAGCACTTATTTCCGCCGGCTGGGATTTAATCGGATGTTTACACGCAACGTATGATTCGCAAGGAGTATTTCCTTTGTTAAGGAAATATTTAATGTCAGAAATAAATAAGCAAGTGGAACAAGGAAGGAAAGTAGCGCTTTTTCTCCATTGGGGATATGAAACGGAAATGTATCCGTTACCTTTGCATAGAAACATGGCGTTCGAGTTTATTGATGCAGGAGTTGACATTATTGTTGGCTGTCATGCTCACTGTTTACAAGGTTACGAAGTATATAACGGAAAACATATTTTTTATGGGATTGGCAACAGTGCGTTTCAGCAAGGTTTTTATTATGAAGGCAAGCTAAATTTTCCTAAATATTGTGATGTGGGATTGGCTGTTAATTGGTCACCCATAAATGGAGAAGTGATGATATCCGAAACTAAGTTTTGTGATAACAAACTAATTTTTTCTGATTTTAGTTGTCCAGAGCGTAGTGTAGATCTGGTACAATTATCTAAGTTTAACGGAATGAATTCTAAAGAGTATGTCGAGTTTTTTAGAGTGAATCGTGTTAAGAGGAAAGGTTTACCTGTTTTTGTTAAGAAAGACAATAGTTTAGATTATATGATAAAATTGCATTATGTAAAATTTAGAGCTAAGTTGATTCACTTTTTATTTAAGATTGGGATAAAGAGAAGATGAAATTTGACCTGATATCTGTAATAAAAAGTAAATTTGTCAATTTGCCTTTCCCTATTGGTAAGCTTATATCCTATATCCCTTTTTATATTAGGCCTGGAATATCGTCAGTATATTCATTGCGTCAAAGGGAGATAGATCGTTTTCGTGACTTTCATGAATGTGAAAAACAGGATTTTATTTTTTCTAGGATTAAGGATGTTACTAATTTTGCTTATAATAATGTAGAGTTTTATTATGATTTCTATAATAAAAAAGGCTTCCACCCTTCTGTACTAAGATGTTTTGATGATATACCAAAAATCCCTATAATCTATAAGTCTGATCTTCAAAGGTTTGATTTAAATAAACGATCATGTCGACGTATAAAGTCTTATGTAGAAAATACAGGAGGAAGTTCAGGAAATCCTTTGGAGTTATTAATTGAACCGTCTAGTGTCGGTCATGAATGGGCTCATATGCACAATGTTTGGGCAAGGTTGGAATATAAGCCATCTGATTTGCGCATAGTTTTTTCTGGACGCTCAACTATTAGTGGAGGGGTGCAGTATGATTCAGCACGTCATCAGTTAAATGTGGATATTTATGCTGGTTGGCAAGTTGTCGCCGATAAGTTATTTGAGACTTTTAGTAAATACAAGCCTAGCTATTTGCATGGTTACCCCAGCGCTATTTTCGACTTTGTTTTATGGCTAGAAAGTAAAAAGCATCCTTTACTATCAGTTCTTAAACGAAATATACGCGGTATGATGTTGGGCTCAGAGTTTCCTAACCCATGCTTACGCGATAAAGTGGAAAGTCTTTTAAGTTGTGAATCCGTGTCTTGGTATGGGCATACTGAGCGTTGTGTATTGGCGTATGAAAGTAAAGAAAAGCAGGTTTATAAACCACTTCCAACTTATGGATATGCTGAAGCAGTAGATGTCGAGGGAGAGGTAAAGCTCGTTGCGACCAGCTATTATAATTATGCTCACCCCCTTATAAGGTATAATACCGAAGATGGAATAGAACCGTTAAATGATCACTTGATACTCGACTCTTTTTCAATATCTAAAGGTAGAGATGGAGATTTTATTCTCGATCTGGATGGAAATAGAATTTTTTTAACGGGCCTTATTTTCGGTAGGCACCACAAGTTGTTTGACTACAGCACCAATGTGCAGGTTTATCAAAACGAACCTGGACATGCTTTGATTTTATACGTTCCCCGAGTTGGCTTCGATGGTGAACCTGAAGAGCTATTTGACGTAAGTAGTGTTGCCTTAGAGTTTTCTTTTAAGGAAATAGCAGAACCATACAAAACTAAAAGTGGTAAAACCCCCTTATTGGTAAAGGAATTATGAAACAAGTATTACAAAGTTTAGCTAATGGTGAGACGTCTTTAGAAGATGTCCCATGCCCAAAAGCGAAAGTTGGAAACGTACTAATTGAAACTACAAAAACTCTTGTGTCGGTTGGTACCGAACGAATGTTGGTAGACTTTGGTAAGGCTGGACTAATTGAAAAGGCTCGGTCTCAGCCAGATAAAGTGAAAATGGTTCTGGATAAAGTTAAAACCGATGGGTTAATGGCAACCTACGAAACAGTGCGCTCTAAACTGGATCAACCTCTTCCTTTAGGTTATTGCAATGTAGGTAAAGTGCTTGATGGTAGTGACTCAGGTTTTGAAGTTGGTACTCGTGTTGTATCAAATGGCAACCACGCTGAAGTGGTACGCGTTCCCAAAAACTTAGTAGCTGCTATTCCTGATGGGGTTGATGACGAATCAGCATCATTTACTGTGCTTGGGGCGATTGCCATGCAGGGCATTCGTTTGATTAAACCAACTATTGGCGAAACGGTTGTTGTAACAGGATTAGGTCTTATCGGTTTGTTAGCCGTGCAGATATTAAAGGCCAATGGCTGTCGCGTGTTAGGGATTGACTTTGATTCTACGAAATGTGAACTCGCAAAACAGTTTGGTGCTGAAGTTGTCGATCTTTCTAAAGGTGAAGATGCACTTGTGGTTGCCGAGGCATTCTCACGCGGGCGTGGTGTTGATGCGGTGCTTATTACGGCTAGTTCGAAAAGTAATGACATAATGCACCAAGCAGCTACCATGTGCCGTAAGCGTGGCCGCATTGTTTTAGTTGGTGTTGTAGGCTTGGAGCTTAGCCGCGCTGACTTTTATGAAAAAGAAATTACTTTCCAAGTATCTTGTTCATATGGTCCCGGACGTTACGACGAAGAATACGAGAATAAGGGAAGAGATTATCCCTTTGCTTTCGTGCGTTGGACGGAGCAGCGTAACTTTGAGGCAATTCTTGATTTAATGTCATCTGGAGCCATCAATGTCAAGCCTCTGGTTAGTCACCGCTTTTCTATTGATAATGCAAAAGCTGCCTATGAAAAATTGGATGATCGCTCCTCACTAGGTATCGTTCTAGATTACAACGAATCTAATGGTTCTGAGCTAACAAAATCTACAGTCGTACTAGATGAACAGAAGAGTTTTTCTGCTAGTAAGGGTAATGTAGCTTTTGTTGGGGGCGGTAACTATGCTTCTCGAGTGCTTATTCCAGCATTTAGGAAGGCTCGAGCAAATCTCACCACTATCGTTACAAGTGGTGGTATTAGTGCGGTACACCATGGTAAGAAAAACGGATTTGTTAATGCTTCAACTGACATGGAGCAAGCGTTAGACGCACATACAGATACCGTGGTGATAGCAACTCAGCATAACTTACATGCGTCCCAAGCGATTGCAGCCCTTGAAAAAGGCAAACATGTATTTGTTGAAAAGCCATTAGCACTGAATCACAGTGAAATTGACGCCATTGAAGCAGCACAAAAGACGGCTAATACCATTCTAATGGTGGGCTACAATCGTCGTTTCGCACCACAAATACAAAAAATGAAAGAGCTACTTGATAAAAAAGCAGCCCCTAAAACTTTCATTATGACTATGAATGCTGGTGAAATCCCTAAGGAGCACTGGACGCAAGACCCCAGTGTGGGTGGGGGGCGTATTATCGGTGAAGCCTGTCATTATATCGATCTGATGCGTTTTTTAGCTGGTTCTAAGATTACGTCATTTAACGCGGTTAAAATGGGTGACAATGATTACGTTGAAGTTACCGAAGACAAGGCTATTATCACGCTCACCTTTGAAGATGGCTCTGTAGGTTCTATCCATTATTTTGCAAATGGTGGCAAAGCCTTCCCGAAAGAGCGCGTTGAAGTATTTTGTGATGATGCAGCTTTGCAGTTGGACAACTTCCGCAAGCTTACTGGTTTTGGTTGGAAAGGGTTCAGTAAAATGAACCTATGGTCCCAGGATAAGGGTCAAGTAAAGTGCTCCAAAGCGTTTATTGGTGCAGTCCAGCAGGGAGGTGCAAGTCCTATTCCGTTAACGGAAATATTAGAGGTTGCTAGAATCTCTGTTGATATCGCCGAACAGCTTCGTTAACGAAAAGGATACTTGAGGGGCGAAGAGCCCCTTATTTTATTTAAAATGAATAAGCTTATTTTATTATTTCATACCTTAAAATATTTAAAATGGCAGCAGTTTTTATTTCGGATTCGCCATAAATTTGTAAAGCCTAAGGTTTCGGAATATTTAGAAAATGCCTGTCCCACACGAAGCGACAACTGGTGTGTGGTTGAATTGTATGAAGAAAAAATAACGGATGAGCTCAAAGCTACATTCTTAGGCCACACCAAGATATTGAATCTTCCATTAGATTGGAATGACGAATCGCACAGTAAATTATGGACTTATAACCTTCATTATTTTGAAGATTTACTTGCCTTCAATGCTGAGCATAAGCGCGAGTTCCATCTGAATTTATTGAGTCGTTGGATAGAAGAAAACCCAGTGGGTTATGGTAATGGATGGGAGCCATATCCGGCATCTTTGCGCATCGCAAATATTTTAAAGGCTTGGCTAAATGGTTTGCCAATAAGACAAAACCATATTGATAGTGTATATGCTCAGGCAAGTTATCTTTCAAATGATTTAGAGAAGCACCTACTTGGTAATCACTATTTTGTAAATCTGAAAGCTCTTCTATTTGCAGGGGTCATATTCAATAACGAACGCTGGTTGAATATAGCAGAAAAAGGTTTGTTGATAGAGATTCCTGAGCAAACTTTGGATGACGGTGCAAATTTTGAATTGACGCCTATGTACCACTCCTTATTACTAGTAGATATGTTAGACATGTACAATCTATGTGGTGCGTACTCTGACAAGGTTTCTAAAAGTCTTAAGCAGTGTATTGAACTTTATATCCCTAAGATGTTGCGATTCATGGAAGTTATGAGCCACCCAGACAAAGGTGTTTCATTCTTCAATGATTCAGTTGATGGCATCGCTCCTAGCAAGGTGGCCATAGAGTCTTATGCTAAAAAATTAGGTTTCCCATTAACTACTATAGACTTGAAATTGAAACAAGCTCTAATTCAGAGTGATAGCGGTTATATGGTGGCGGTGAATAATGGTGCAAAAGTAATATTTGATGCGGCAGAAGTTGGCCCTGATTACATTCCGGGGCATGCTCATGCAGACACTTTATCTTTTGAATTGTCACTGGGTATGCAGAGAGTATTCGTGAACTCTGGAACTTCCGAGTATGGCTTAGGACCATTAAGAATGCTGCAGCGAAAAACTTTAAGCCATAACACAGTTGAGGTGAATGGACGAGATTCATCACAAGTTTGGAGTGGTTTTCGTGTTGCTAAACGGGCACGTATAGTCAGTCGTGGGTATACCGAAAGTAGCGGAGCGATATCTTTGTATGCAAGTCATAATGGCTATGGCAACTGTATTCATAAGAGGCAGCTCACGTTGGGCAAGGATTACCTCCAAATTGAAGATGAGTTACAAGGTAATTTTGAAAAAGCAGTTGGTCGGTTATATCTACACCCTGATCTGAATGTTATTTTGGATGCAAAAAAACTTTTTATAAAAGGTGCTGGGGTGTCAATGTATTGTGCTATAAATGATGATATTGATGTATCCTTGGAGGAGAGTAAATGGTTTCCAGGTTTCGGCCAAGCTATTGCTAATAAGTGTCTGGAAGTTGAGTTTAAAAACAATAAAACCATGATGAAGTTTTTCTTCGAGACAGAACAGCTTAAATAATTTAGGAGAGACGCATTGCGTATTTTGGTACTGTCTTTTTATTACTCACCCGATTTATGTGCTGGTTCATTTAGAACATCCGCTTTGGTGTCAGAGCTGTCAAAGCTTGAAAATGTATCATTAGATATCGTTACAACTATGCCCAATAGATATGCCTCTTTTGGTGCTAAAGCAGAAAAGTATGAGCAGGTAGGAAGTAATGTGAACGTAACTAGAGTTGAGCTTCCTAATCACAATAGCGGCATGTTGGATCAGAGTAAGGCGTTTTATAGTTACTACAGAACCGTTAAAAATCACGTTAAGACAGAGTGCTATGATTTGGTTTTTGCTACTAGCTCAAGGTTATTTACGGCGTTTCTTGGGGCTCAGATAGCGAGAAGTAAATCAATTCCTTTGTATTTGGATATTAGGGATATTTTTATTGATACCTTAAATGATGTACTGCCGTCGATGATTGCACGCCTATCTTTGCCAATTTTAAAGCAAATAGAGAAGGTTACATTTAATCGAGCCTCCCATATTAACTTGGTGTCTAAGGGATTTGAAGAGTATTTTCGTTCTCGTTTTATTTGTGAAAGCTATACTTTTTTCAGTAACGGGATAGATACAGAGTTTCTGAGGGACCCTCAGGGATGCGGAAAGCTGGATTCAGAAGAAGTGATTTCCAAAGTTAATAAGCCGATCGAGATCTTATATGCTGGGAATATCGGTGAAGGGCAAGGGCTACATGGTATAGTGCCCGGTCTTGCTGCAGAGTTAGGAAAAAATTACCAAATTAAGGTGCTTGGTGATGGCGGAAGAAAGCGGCAACTAGTGGAATCTCTAGAAAATTCAATTAATGTTGAATTATTGCCACCTGTATCAAGAACTGAGTTAGTCAAGTACTATGAATCCAGTGATATACTGTTTCTCCATCTGAATGACTATCCTGCGTTTGAAAAGGTGTTACCGTCAAAAATTTTCGAATATGCCGCTGTAGGGAAACCAATTTTGGCCGGAGTGTCAGGTTTTTCAGCTAAGTTTATTTCCGAAGAAGTTGATAATGCAGCTGTTTTCAAACCTAAAGATGTACAAGAGGCTGTTGCGGCCCTGTCAAAGTTACAACTCAATTATACAAACAGAGCGTCGTTCGTTAATAAGTACACTAGAAAAAACATCATGAAAGAAATGGTTAACTCAATTGTCAGTTTAGAATACAGAAAATGAAAAAAGTATTATTAACAGGTTATTCAGGCTTTTTAGGTACTCATCTAGTTCCTGAACTTATTGATGACTATGAATTGGTTTTTTTTGGACGAACAGCACCTAAAGAGTTTGTATGCAGCTATTTTAAAGGGAATCTTCTTAAAAACACTGATTTTTTACCTTCATTAGTGGATTGTAGCGTTGTGGTCCATGCTGCAGCTCGTGTACATGTTATGGATGAGAAAGAAACAGAACCTCTGTTGGCGTTTCGTGAGGTGAATACATATGCAACAATAGAACTTGCCAGACAAGCTGCCAAAGCGGGAGTTAGTCGTTTTATTTTCATCAGTTCTGTAAAAGTCAACGGAGAAAGGACTACAGGGAGAGGGCCCTATACTGTGGAGGATTCTACAGCGCCTGAAGACCCTTATGGAATATCTAAAGCGGAAGCCGAACAAGAATTACTAGATATTGCTAAAAATACGGGGATGGAAGTAGTTATAATCCGTCCGCCGCTGGTATATGGTAAAGGAGTTAAAGCTAATTTTGCTTCGTTGATGAACCTTGTTGCGAAAGGAATTCCTCTTCCGTTTAGTTGCATTAATATGAATAAGCGTAGTCTCGTTTCAGTCACTAATCTTGTTGACTTGATTATTACCTGCATTGATCACCCAAAAGCTGCTAATCAGGTATTTTTGGTTTCCGATGACCACGATATTTCTACAGCTGAAATGGTAAAGCATATGTCTCAAGCACTAGGGAAATCGTGTCGATTACTCCCCGTCCCTTTGTGGTGCTATCGTTTAGTGGGTAAGTTAACAGGAAAAATGGATGTTGTTGATAGACTCATAGGCTCACTGCAGGTTGACATCACTCATACTAAGAACACGCTGGACTGGACACCGCCACAAACGCTTGAAGAAGGTTTTAAAGAGACAGCAGAAGCTTTTCTCCTTAATAAAGACAGATAGAGTATTTATATGATTCGTATAATTGATTTTTTAGCAGCCTTCTTTGGCTTATTGTTACTTTGGCCTGTATTACTGATTATAACTATCATTGGCATGTTCGATACAGGTTCTCCAATTTTTATACAAACTCGAGTTGGAAAAAATAAAAGACCCTTTGATTTGATCAAGTTTCGTACAATGTCGGTTGAAACTAAATCAGTCGCTAGTCACCTAGCGAGTAATGCCTCAATCACTAAGTTAGGAATGTTTCTCCGTAAGACTAAAATTGACGAATTGCCGCAATTGATTAATGTTCTTAAAGGTGAAATGAGTCTGGTAGGTCCGCGTCCCAACTTATTTAATCAAGAAGAGCTAATTAAAGAGCGGGACGCTCTAGGTGTGTATGACATTTTACCAGGCATAACTGGCTTAGCCCAAGTGCAAAACATCGATATGTCGACACCTAAGTTATTGGCTGAAACAGATAAAAAGATGATCGATACCTTAAATGTTAAAAATTATTTCAAGTATATATTGATGACAGTGACAGGTAGTGGTAGCGGTGATGCTGTAAAATAGTGCTCTCTAAAAATAGCACGCTCTATTGGAAGATACACTCTATTACCTTGTTTTAGCTACAATAACGCCGACCCAAGTCGTCTCATCTTGCTAGCAAAGCGCGACTTAGTGTCTCACGCGAGATTTTTAGTTTGTTAAGCCAAGCTTGATAGCTCTTAGGTATCGTGTTTTCCAAGAGGGAGTTGTTCCTTACCACTTGGAGTGGGTATCCTTTCGGTACTAATTTACGTAACAAGTGCCGATGCTTACCCCTATGGCATGATTGATGTGATAATATGAGCACTTTGGCTACTGTTGTCGAGTCACATACTTTAAGATTGTAATATATTATGAACTTAAATTTTTTGGAGCGAAAAATGGATTTTTTGCAAAGCTTGTTTGGTTTGAAGCGCACGCATAAACGTGTGGTTAGTCTTATCATTGATGCTTTATTTCTCAGTTTCGCTTTTTGGTCAGCATTGCTAGTGCGCATCGATGACATTGCAGTTCTGGCCAATTCCCGTTACTGGCTGCTACTTTTTATGGTTGTCCCTTTGAGCTTAGTGGGTTTTGCGAAGCTAGGGTTATATCGTGCGGTATTGCGCTACATGGGACTGCAGGCTCTTACGGCCATTGGTTTCGGCGTGATGCTTTCAACCATTATATTGGTCCTTTTTGCGTTTTATGTTGATGCACAATTGCCGCGAACTGTACCTGTGATTTATGCGGCATTTTCATTGGTATTTATAGGTGGCTCCAGGGCAATTGTTCGCTCTCTGGTGGGGGCGGGCATGAAGCGTGTCGGGGAACCTGTCATTATCTATGGCGCGGGTGTTAGTGGCAGACAGTTGTTAACTGCACTTTCTCAAAGCCATGAATATTACCCTTTTGCGTTTGTCGATGATGATGAAACATTGCACGGTACTGTGATTCAGGGAGTACATGTTCATTCACCTTCAATCATTCGGACGTTAATCAAGCAAAAAGCGGCCACTAAGATATTGCTGGCCATTCCTAGTGCACCTCGCTCTCGTCGTCAGGCGATTTTGGAGCAGTTAGAAACGCTGGCTGTACAGGTGCTTACTTTGCCTGCTATGGCTGATATCGTCAGCGGTAATAAGCTTTATAGCGATATTAAAGAAGTTGAAATTGATGATTTGCTCGGGCGTGATTGTGTTGCGCCTAGGGCTGATCTGTTGGCGGCTAATATTCGTGACAAAGTTGTTATGGTTACGGGGGCCGGGGGCTCTATCGGTTCTGAGTTATGTAGACAGATCCTAAAGCAGTCGCCTAAAAAATTGGTGTTGTTTGAGTTGTCTGAGTTTGGCTTGTATTCCATCGACCGCGAACTTAAAGCCATAGCGAAAGAGTTATCTCTTGATGTACAGATCTATCCCATGATGGGGTCAGTACAGCGGGAGAATCGTGTTCAGGCGGTAATGGAAGCGTTTGAGGTTCAGACAGTTTATCACGCAGCAGCCTACAAGCATGTACCACTTGTTGAGCACAATGTTGTAGAAGGTGTGCGTAACAACGTGTTCGGTACTTTGTATACTGCCCGTGCTGCTATTGCGGCTAACGTTGAAACACTTGTGCTGGTCAGTACTGATAAAGCTGTTAGGCCCACCAACGTGATGGGGACCACTAAGCGTATGGCTGAATTAGTCCTTCAAGCATTAGCGGATAAAGGAAGTGCTACCCGTTTTTGTATGGTTCGGTTTGGTAATGTTTTGGGCTCTTCCGGGTCCGTTGTGCCGCTATTCAGAAAACAGATAGCAAATGGTGGCCCTGTTACAGTAACTCATCCTGAAATTACCCGCTTTTTTATGACTATACCTGAAGCTTCTCAGTTGGTTATTCAAGCCGGTGCTATGGGCAAAGGCGGGGACGTTTTTGTGTTAGATATGGGCAAGTCAGTCAAGATTGTTGATTTGGCAACCAAGATGATTCGTCTTAGTGGCTTTGAAGTTAAAGATGAAAAGCATCCTGACGGTGATATTGCCATTGAGTTTTCGGGGTTACGACCAGGCGAAAAGCTCTATGAAGAGTTGCTGATTGGAGATGATGTGACCGGCACTGAACATGAGCGGATTATGACCGCCAACGAAGTCTTTTTAAAATGGTCAGAACTTGAAGTGATCTTGGAGCGTTTAGACAAAGCGTGCCATGAGTTCCAGCATGAAGAGATAAGGGACATTCTTCTTTCTACACCAACAGGCTTTAGTCCAACAGATGGTATTTGTGATTTAGTCTGGCTGCAGAAAAATCATGATAGTAAGAACAACGACATTAAGAACAACGACATTAAGGACAAAAAAGTCATTCCTCTTGTTTCTTAATTTTTCTCTTAGTCCAATGAAACTCCTTTTTATTTGAGGGGTTTCCTTTTCGAGTATTTTTATGAAAGTAGTTATTCCCGTAGCGGGGCTTGGTACCCGTATGCTTCCTTCACCAGGCTGCATGTTTTGTTCAGAGTATTCAAACATTGCAGCAAGTAAAGATTGCTTGTCTTGAGGAAATAGCTTTGCGACAGCATTGGATATCCAAAGAACAACTCAGGCAACACGCGATATCTATGGGAAGCAATGAATATGCAGCCTATCTTTGCTCTTTACTCGATTTATGAATTCTGTCTTGTATCTGTCGTTTTTCTCCTGTGCTAAGTTAGCGTACAGCATAAACCATTGGGCAATAAAATGAAGATAGTGGTTGTTGGTACGGGTTATGTGGGCTTGTCAAATGCTGTGTTGTTGGCACAACATAACCAGGTGTGGGCTTTGGATGTCTCCTCGGAGAGGGTGGCAATGGTCAATGCCGGGCGCTCGCCCATCGCCGATGAGCTTATTGAACAGCACTTGGTGAGCAATAAGTTGCAGTTAACTGCCACAACGGACAAAGAAGTCTATCGCGGTGCAGATTATGTCATCATTGCAACACCGACTGATTATGACCCCAAGACTAACTACTTTGATACCAGTACCGTCGATGAGGTGACGCGGGACATTGTCGCCGTTAATCCCTCTGCTTGCATTGTAATTAAATCAACTGTGCCAGTTGGTTTCACCAGAGCATTACGTGAGAAGTACAACTCGACCAATATCATATTCTCCCCTGAGTTTTTGAGAGAAGGCAAAGCCTTATACGATAACCTCTATCCTTCGAGGATCATTGTCGGCGAACGTTCTGAGCGGGCAGAGCGCTTTGCTCATCTGCTAGCGGAAGCCGCGCTAAAGCCTGATATCCCGGTACTTTTTACCGGCAGCACAGAAGCCGAAGCCATTAAGCTTTTTGCCAACACATACTTGGCCATGCGTGTGGCTTATTTTAATGAGCTGGATACTTACGCTGAAACCCATGGGCTGGATACCCGCCAGATAATCGACGGTGTTTGTTTGGACCCCAGGATTGGGAGTCACTATAACAACCCATCATTCGGTTATGGTGGCTACTGTTTACCGAAAGATACCAAGCAACTGCTTGCCAATTACAACCAAGTTCCCAACAATCTGATTGCGGCCATAGTGGACGCCAATAGAACTCGTAAGGACTTTATTGCGGACTCTATTATTGCCAGAAAGCCTAAAGTGGTTGGGGTGTATCGGCTGATAATGAAGTCTGGCTCAGATAACTTCCGCGCTTCTGCAGTGCAAGGTGTGATGAAGCGGATCAAGGCCAAAGGGATTGAAGTGGTGGTTTACGAGCCAGTACTTGAGGAGAATGAGTTTTTCCGCTCGCGAGTGATAAGCGACTTGGCTGAGTTTAAGCAGATCTCTGATGTGATTATTTCCAATCGCATGGTCGATGAGCTAAAAGATGTGGCCGATAAAGTCTATACCCGGGATCTGTTTGGAAATGATTGAATACGCCGCAGAAGGGCTGCAAGTTGAATGAGACCAACAAAAATGAAATATCTGGTTACCGGCGCAGCCGGCTTTATCGGTGCCCGAGTTTGCGAGCGTTTGTGTGAAGCGGGGTTTGAAGTTGTTGGTATCGACAATCTCAATGATTACTACGATGTCAGTTTAAAACAGGCCAGATTGCAAAAGCTGGCTGACTTTAACCATTTTCAATTCCAAAAGCTTGATCTTGCCGACAGGGAAGCCATGGCTGAACTCTTTGCCAAAGGCAGTTTCAAGCGGGTTATCCACTTGGGTGCCCAAGCCGGCGTCCGTTATTCGATTGAAAATCCCTATGCTTATGCAGACAGTAATCTTGTCGGTACTCTTACTGTGTTGGAAGGTTGTCGCCATCATGGCATAGAGCATTTGGTGTACGCCTCTTCCAGCTCTGTTTATGGCCTCAACAAGAAGATGCCGTTTGCGACAACGGATTCGGTTGATCATCCGGTTTCTTTTTATGCGGCGACCAAAAAAGCCAATGAGATGATGGCTCATAGCTATGCGCACCTATATGGCTTGCCCACAACGGGACTGAGGTTTTTCACCGTCTATGGCCCATGGGGGCGACCGGATATGGCACCTATGCTGTTTGCCGATGCCATTACCTCTGGCAGGCCCATCAAGGTGTTTAATCAGGGGGATATGAGCCGCGACTTCACCTTTATTGATGATATTGTCGAAGGCATTATCAGAGTGGCCGATAAAGTGCCAAAGACACAAAGTGATTGGACAGTAGAGCAGGGCACTCCGGCAACAAGCAGTGCTCCATATCGCGTGTACAACATAGGCAATGGCAGCCCGGTTCGTTTATTGGACTTTATCAGCGAGCTTGAAGCAGCGCTCGGGAAAAAGGCCGAAAAAATTATGCTGCCTATGCAAGATGGTGATGTCCGGGCCACTTGGGCAGATACAGAAGATTTATTTAAAGCTGTGGCTTACAAACCACAAATTGGGATCAGTGAAGGGGTGAAGGCTTTTGCCGATTGGTATAAAGTCTTTTATTGATAAAAGAGCCATAGTGCGCTTCAGATCTGAAGCGCACTATGGCTTGACTTGGCTGTATTAGCTTAACTATGCAGCTTTACACTGCACCAATTACTGTTCTTTACTCAACCTGTAGTTATCCGCCAGGCTGCCGGTGATGCGGTTGCCTTCTCTATCCAGCATAAACAGCTGATTTTCCCCTACCAGATATTTACTGCCATCCTCAAGGGTGATTTTGCCGCCGCTGGCATCCCAGGTGAACTTGCCGCTTTCGCTGAATATGCTCTCGTCCTTACCTTGATACACTTGCTGCAGGCGATAGCTGTTGTCTCCCTTGAGCGTCAGCGTGGTTTCTATTCCTGAGCAATCAGCACAGGGCAGCAGCCCTTTATAACTTCCTTCCCAATCCAGCGCATTTTGGCTGGTATCACCCATTGGTACTTGCGCTGTTTGCTCAGCGGGGGCTGTAGCCGTTTCTGTTTGGCTGTTAGTGGCTGGAGATTGTGTCTCCTGGTCTTGGCAAGCCGCCAAGCCAAGTGCCATACCACTCGTCATCAATAACGCAAAAATAGTGGACTTGTTCATGGTTTATTCCCTTAAGTTACCTAAGTTGGCCTTCAGGCTAGCACAGCTGTTTTGGCGGGAGTAAGGCTTTTGTCACACCATCTGGGTTACGGTTCAGAGCATATTCAGTCACGTAACCGGCTTGTTTACGCAATGCAATGGAAAGGCTATCGTGCTATGGCTGCGACTCCTGCTACAATCCCTCCAATTACCGTTTTTTGTGTCTCTTGATGAAAGCTCAATCTCTCCCTTTATCCGGTCTGATATTGTTTACGCCCGAGATCTTCAGCGATACCCGGGGCTATTTTATGGAGTGCTTTCGAGCCTCCGGTTTTGAAAAAGCCTTGATGGATTCCGGTCAGGCTGCTGTCACTTTGGTGCAGGAAAATCACAGTTGCTCTGGCGCGGGAGTGCTTAGGGGGCTTCACTTTCAGTGCCAATATCCCCAGGGAAAGTTGATTCGGGTTATCAGCGGTGAGATCTACGATGTCGCTGTCGATATTCGTCCCCAATCTCCCACTTTTGGAAAGTGGCACGGTTTGTATTTATCGGCACAAAATCGCTGTCAGCTATGGATCCCACCGGGTTTTGCCCATGGTTTTTATGTGACCAAGGGGCCGGCCGAGGTGATATACAAGTGCAGCGATTATTATCAGCCCGGCGATGAGGGTGCCATTGTCTGGAACGATGCCGACTTAGCGATAGACTGGCCGCTGAATACCGCACTGGGTGAGCCATTACTCTCTGCCAAAGACAGACAGGCCAAGCCCTTTTGCGCTCAAAAGTGGGTTTAAACACGAATACTTGATAGTAGTTACTGACTTCCAATCTTTGGCTTAGAGAATGGCTTAGAGAATGGTTAAGCTGAATGGCTTAACAGCAGGTGTGTGTTTTTGAGATGGCTGAAATGGCGTCAATCTCACCGGGTTAGGAATGCACCGGAGATAGTTGGACAACTACAGAACACCATTCTCTAAATTAGTTGATGCTTCTTTTTAGATTACGACAATCTGATTTAATCGTTAGTCGCGAATAAGTTTCCTCACTACCTTGGAGTGAACAGCGGCAGGCCGTATTCGCCGCTGTTTAACTGTGCCCGTTTGTTAAGGCGCGCTAACCAAAGGCGCCGGCATTCGCGGCACTTGAATCGGGAAAGTGGCTTATCCCACGCCCTTCACCAAGGAAGAGGACTTCCAACATGAAATCAAGTATCCCATCTCTAACCGCGGTGGCGCTGTCTGTTGCCATGGTATTTGGCGCAGCCGCTACCCAAGCGGCGCAGTCGCAATCGGCTGTTCAGCCTCAGGCCGCAACAACCAACGCCTACTGGTGGCCGCAGCAACTGGATCTATCGCCACTGCGCCAGCACGGCGCTGAATCCAATCCCTACGGCGCCGATTATGACTATGCTAAGGCCTTTTCCTCTTTGGATTTGGACGCCGTCAAAGCCGACATCAAAACTACGTTGACCACTTCCCAGGATTGGTGGCCCGCCGATTATGGTCACTATGGCCCTTTCTTTATCCGTATGGCCTGGCACAGTGCCGGTGTTTATCGCATCTTTGACGGTCGCGGCGGTGCCAGTGGTGGCCAGCAACGTTTTGAACCTCTCAACAGTTGGCCCGATAACGTCAGTCTCGACAAGGCTCGCCGCCTACTTTGGCCAATTAAACAAAAGTATGGCAGCCAGATCTCCTGGGCCGACCTCATGGTACTGGCGGGTAACGTATCCCTGGAGTCCATGGGTTTTAAAACCTTCGGGTTTGCCGGTGGCCGCACTGATGACTGGGAAGCCGAAAAGGTTAACTGGGGCGCCGAGAAACAGTGGCTCGACAATAAACGCCGCAATGAAAAGGGTGAGTTGGCCAAACCCTTGGGAGCCACCCAGATGGGGCTCATCTATGTGAACCCGGAAGGTCCCAACGGCGTGCCCGATCCCTTGGCATCCGCCCAGGAGATCCGCGATACCTTTGGCCGTATGGCCATGAATGATGAAGAAACCGTGGCGCTGATAGCCGGTGGTCACACCTTCGGTAAGGCTCACGGCGCCCATGATCCTGCCAAGTGTGTCGGCGCAGAACCCGCTGCCGCCGGAATAGAGGAGCAGGGTCTTGGCTGGAAAAACCGCTGCGGTAAAGGTCATTCGGAAGATACGGTTTCCAGCGGCCTTGAAGGTGCCTGGTCTTCCAACCCCACCAAGTGGACCATGGAATACTTAACCTGGCTCTACACCTTCGATTGGGTACAAACCAAGAGTCCGGCCGGCCACATTCAATGGATCCCTGCCGATGGCAAGGCCGCCAATTTGGTGCCTGACGCCCATATCCCCGACAAGCGTCATGCTCCCATCATGTTCACCAGTGATATCGCGCTGAAGGAAGATCCTATTTACCGCGAAATCACGACCCGTTTCCTCAATAATCCGGCCGAGTTTGAGCTGGCCTTCGCCAAGGCCTGGTTCAAGTTGACCCACAGAGATATGGGGCCGAAGACCCGCTACCTGGGTAAAGACGCGCCTGCTGAAGATCTGATCTGGCAAGACCCTATCCCAGCGGTCGATCATGCTTTGATCGACGCGGCCGATACCAAACAGCTGAAAGCGGCCATTTTGGATTCAGGCCTCAGCGTGTCTGAGCTGGTGAAAACGGCCTGGGCCGCGGCGTCATCTTTCCGTGGCACAGATATGCGTGGCGGCGCCAATGGTGCCAGAATCGCCCTGAAGCCCCAGAGCGATTGGGCGGCAAATGACCCCAAGGCATTGGCGAAAGTCATTGGCAAGCTTGAGAAAATCCAAAATGATTTCAACAAGAAAGCCAAGGGGGGTAAAAAGGTGTCGCTGGCCGATCTCATTGTATTGGGTGGCAGTGCAGCCATAGAAAAAGCCGCGGCCGATGCCGGGGTTAAAGTCAATGTTGCCTTCCATCCCGGGCGGATGGACGCGACTCAGGCCCAAACAGATGTAAATTCCTTTGCCGTGCTGGAGCCCAAGGCCGATGGCTTCAGAAACTATTTCAGTGAACAAAGCCCGGCATCACCGGCCGAAGCTCTGATTGAAAAGGCGAACTTCCTTAACCTGACGGTTCCTGAAATGACGGTATTGGTCGGCGGTCTCAGAGTGCTGAATGCCAACAGCGGTGGCAGCAAACATGGGGTGTTCACCCAAAACCCTGGCAAGCTCAGCAACGATTTCTTCGTTAACCTGCTGGATATGTCCACTCGTTGGGAAAAGGGCAAAGAGCCAGGTCTCTATCAGGGTCTTGATCGTCAGTCCGGCAAACTCAAATGGACGGCTACGCCTGTCGACTTGGTGTTTGGTTCCCATTCAGAACTCAGAGCCGTCGCTGAAGTGTATGCCGCAGACGATGGCAAGACCCGCTTCGTTGAGGACTTTGCCAAAGCCTGGAGCAAGGTGATGGAGCTGGATAGATTCGATTTGCAGTAGTCGTTGACGGCTGATGTAAACAAGTAATAGAGGGGATAATCCACCCCATGAAATTGGCGCAGGCTTTGACTTTGCGCCGATTTTTCTTGGGGCTTTCCCAAGCGCTATTTCTATTGGATTTGGGGATAAGGTATTTGGCCAATAGAACAACTTCAGCTGCCGGCTCGTCGCATACGCCGTTAATCGTTTGGAATCTGACTCTATTGATTCACATATCAACGGGCGTGCAATCGAGTCAGATAAAGTTTAGCCCATAGCCGAACAACCAAATTGGCTGATTGGATTTATAAAAAGGGCATAAACCGTGTGGATAAAGCCATTCGCCGCTATTGAGCCAGATTGGGGTATTGCCTACAATATCGCGAGTTTTATTTACCCAAGATGAAGATTATGACCGATACCAAAGTACCACCCGCTCTGCCGGATCGCCTTTCTATCAACCCACGCAGCCCACACCATGTGGCCGAAGTGTTTGAGTTCGATGTGGGTATTCGCATCAATGGCAAAGAGCGCAATGACGTGGAAGAATACTGCATCAGCGAAGGCTGGATTAAAGTCGCCTCTCACAAAGCGCTCGACCGCCGCGGCCAGCCCCTGCTGATGACCATCAAAGGCACAGTCGAAGCTTTTTATAAGTAAGCTTATCTGCCAATTAACCCCTGAGGGCTATCCGTAAGGATGGCCCTTTTTTGTTACTTGGCAATTGAACTGCCAAGGTCACTGACCATAGGGAGTGTTGCCAAACCGTGAGCTGGAAGCGGTTGTAGCGGTCAACTAATTCCGGAACGAATGTCTGAACCAGCACTGGTTCAGAACCTTGGACGAGGCCAGATACGAAATCGAGAAGTGGCGTGAACACTACAACCATGTTCGCCCTCATAGTTCACTGAACTATATGCCGCCTATTGCGTATGCCAAGCAAGCAGCATAAGCTGGAAAATCTCATCAAGGGATTGGTACTAATCTCGGGGAAAGGTTACAGCCAAACCATTCGAGACGTGTAGTTTCTGGGATAGTAAAATCCCCCTGGCTTCGGCTTTATGAATGGCATATCCACGTCCCTGTAAACACTGAAAACCGTAAAAGAAGAACGATAATATAGTGGCTGAAGTGAATTTTGAATTAAAGAAGATAGATGTCTGTGAAGAAAACATTGTGAAGAAGTCTAAACCACGCTTTTAAAAGTAGGTGATGGGTTCAATCTGGCTTGCTACTGGGAGGTCAGAATTGCTATAGGTAGTTCCAAAAGTGTTTGTCCCATCAAACTAATACGCTGGCGAAGAAAGGATTTGTTGTGGCAAAATCACGACTTAACCTCATACCGAGTTTTGATTGGGAGTGCGCCCGGGATGGCCGACGAAAAGGATACTTTCAGTAACTTCTCTTTTCTTAAAGAACACGAAGGTGTTTTTTTTGAACTCGCCTATGGTGCCGAGCGCTCCTTCTCCTCCGATCCCAACACTACCCTGGTCAAACTCAGGCAGCTGGCCGAAGCCTTCACTCAGGATATCGCTGCTCGTTGTTGTCTGACTTTCGATCAACAAACCACTCAGGCCGACTTGTTGTTTCTTGTCGGTCGGGAACTCCAGCTGGAATCTTTAGTGCTCAAACTGTTCCATGGTCTGCGTAAAGCGGGCAATGTGGCGGTGCACCAATTCAAAACCCAACACAAAGAAGCGCTGGCCGGGCTTAAAGTGGGCCGTGATTTGGCGGTTTGGTTTCATCGAACCTTTGGCGCGGGAGGAGAGTCTTTTACGCCGGGGCCCTTCGTTACGCCTAAAGATCCCAGTGAAGAACTCAGCGCGCTGCAGGACCAAATTGCCCAGCTGAAAAACCAGCTGCTGGAAGCCAACTGCCAACTTGAGCAGAGTGCCGAGCTGACAGGACTGTTACAGCAGGAGAAAGCAGAATACCAGCAACTGGCGGAATTGATGGACGCCGAGTCAAAAGCACTTGAGCTTCAGGCCAGGACTCACGAGGACGAACTCAAACGCCAACAACAGCAATTTGAGCAACGTTTAGCACAGCTGCAAAAACAGCTGAAAACCCAAACTGAAGAGGCTGCTTCCCAGCAACAAAAAGACTTAAAGCAATTAAGCTACAAAGTTAAACGGGTAACTAAGTCCATTGATTTGGATGAAGAAAGTACCCGAATGCTCATAGACCTGCAGTTAATTGAAGCTGGCTGGGAGGCGGACACAATACAGCTGGACTACCGAAAGGGAGCTCGTCCGGAGAAAGGTCGCAACATGGCCATTGCCGAGTGGCCAACCAAGTACCAGGGTAAAAATGGCCGGGCCGATTATGTGCTGTTTATTGGCCTCACGCCCGTCGCCGTGGTCGAAGCCAAACGCGAAAACGTTAATGTTGCTGGTGCAATCCCTCAGGCAGAGCGCTATAGCAAGGGGTTTACCCTTCGCGGCCTATCAGAACCATGGGCACTCGAAGAGAGCACAGTGCCCTGGAGCGTTGATACCGACACCTTTTTTGTTCCCTTCGTTTATTCCTGCAATGGCAGGCCGTTTGTAAAGCAGTTAGCCGAGCAGTCCGGTACCTGGTTTCGGGATGTGCGTAGCGGGGCAAATATCGCCCGAGCGTTGCAAAGCTTCCACTCGCCGGACGGGCTTATCGATTTGCTCACACGAAATAGGGCAGATGCCGAAGCCAAACTCAAGCAAGAAGGCTTTGGTTACCTAAAGCTGCGTCCCTACCAGCAAAAGGCCATCGAAGAGGTTGAGATAGCGCTTGAGGCTGATCAGCGTGAATGTTTGCTGGCAATGGCTACAGGTACCGGTAAAACCCGTACCATCATTGGCCTCATGTATCGCTTTTTAAAGACCGAACGGTTCAAACGCATTCTGTTTTTAGTAGACAGAACCGCCTTGGGTGAGCAGGCCACCGACGCCTTTAAAGAAGCAAAGCTTGAGCAGAACAAGACTCTTTCCACCATCTACAATATCGCCGAACTCGAAGATATGGCTGCTGAGGCCGAAACCCGCGTTCAGGTCGCGACTGTGCAGGCCATGGTTAAGCGCATTTTTGCCAGTGATGAACCGCCCACTGTGGATGAGTTTGACTGTATTATCGTCGATGAAGCGCACCGCGGTTACACCCTCGACCAAGAGATGACCGACGGCGAAATCGAAACCCGTGATGCCGACCAATACCTTTCCAGTTATCGGCGGGTACTGGAATATTTCGACGCCATCAAGATAGGCCTCACTGCCACGCCGGCAAAGCATACCAGTGAGATTTTCGGCAAACCCGTCTATCTCTATTCCTATCGTGAAGCAGTGGCCGAAGATTGGCTAATCGACCATGAACCGCCCATCCGTTATCAGACTCTCCTCAGCCAAAACGGCATCAATTTTGAGAAGGGCGAAACTGTCTCTTCAATCGATATGGCCACAGGCGCTATCGAGTCGGCAGAGCTCGAAGACGAGCTGAACTTCGACGTTAACGCCTTTAACAAGAGGGTGATTAACGAGAAGTTTAATCGGGTCATCTGCCAGGCGTTGGTGAAGGAGTTAGATCCCTTCGGTGACGAAAAAACCATGATTTTTTGCGCCACCGATCTGCACGCAGACATGGTTAAACGCATTCTGGACGAAGAGTTTCACGCCAAGTATAACGGCGACTATAACCAGGCTGCCGTGGCCAAAATTACCGGTAAGAGCGATAAGGTCACCGAGCTAATCCGCCGCTACAAAAACGAGCGTTACCCCAACATTGCTATTACGGTAGATCTGCTCACCACTGGTATCGATGTCCCCAAAATCTGTCATCTGGTGTTTATGCGTCGGGTTAAGTCACGCATTTTGTACGAACAAATGGTTGGCCGCGCCACCCGCCGCTGCGATGAGATAGGTAAAACCGTATTTAAAATCTACGATCCGGTAGACATTTACGCAGCGCTCTCTGAAGTCAACACCATGAAACCACTGGTGAAGAACCCCAATATCACGATTGAGCAGCTGATTGACGAGTTAACCGATGACACCCTCCTTACCAAGGCTATGTCGGTGCCGGGAGATATCTCGGGTGAATCCCAGGCTGACACAGTACTCAGTCAGCTCAGCCAAAAGCTGATGCGGGTACTGCGCAAAGCTGAAAGCGAGGCCGAGCGTTATCCAGCGCTGAGGCAAAAACTCGCAGACTTGGGTAATAGCTGGGGTGTTGAGCCCGGCAAACTCCACCAACACCTGCACCAGTTGGGGCCGAAACAGGCCAGTGATTTTCTCAAACAGCATGGCAGCCTTATCGCACAGCTCGAGCAGGTGCAGGCATTGGTTGGTAGTGAATATCGCCCTGTGCTGTCAGAACACGATGACGAATTAACACTGCGCGAACAGGCCTATGGCACCTACAGTAGACCCGAAGACTACCTGAGTGCGTTCGATAACTACATCCGCGAGCAAGTGAACCAGCATGCCGCTTTAATGACAGTGGTTAACCGCCCCAAGGATTTGACCCGAGAGCAGCTTAAAGAAATCCGTATGTTGCTCGATGGCGCCGGTTACAGTGAGACCAATCTCAAAACCGCATGGCGAGGCAAAACCAGCCATGAAATCGCCGCCGGCATCATAGGTCACATTCGCCGCGCGGCATTAGGCGAACCGCTTATTCCGTTTGAGGAGCGGGTATCCCGCGCGATGAAGAAAATCCTTAAGGCACATGACTGGAACCCTAATCAGCGCAAGTGGCTCGAGCGGCTCTCCAAACAGCTGGTGCATGAGGTCATCCTCGACCGTGAAACCATTAACCTAACACCCGCATTTGAAGGTGGCGCCAGAAGGCTTAACCAGATCCTGGATGATCAGCTCGATACCGTGCTGCAGGAGTTTGGCCAATACCTGTGGGAAGCCGTATGAGCCCACCACTGGTCGTTCTGATGGCCTCAAGGCCGACGCTCGAATACTTATTGGAAGTCTCACTGCCAAGTGTCGTCAGCCAATCCCTCCTGCCGGACGAAGTGGTTATCGTGGCCGACAAGATGCCCTTTACCGATGTTCAACAGCAGGTTATCGCGCAATGCTTGCCTGGCATTCCGGTTTCATTCCTTTATAACCGCAGAGCCCCCGGGGCCGCAGGCGCCTGGAATACCGGGCTCGATTATGTGCAGGCCAACTATCCAGAAGCATGGGTTGCCATTCTGGATGATGACGACCTGTGGCAGACAAACCATCTGCAGAGCTGTGCTGAGCTGGTGGCTGATAATGTGGATGCCGTTATCTCGGGTATTGAAGTTCGCAGGCACGGTGAAACGCTTGCGTTAAATACCCCCAAAGATCTCAAATACACGGATTTTCTGGTAAAAAACCCCGGTTGGCAGGGCTCGAATACCTTCGTCCGCTTAAGCGCCATTCAGGCTGTTGGGGGCTTCACCGATGGTTTGGTGAGCTGTAACGACCGTGACCTTGCCATTCGTATGTTACTGCGTGCACCAGAGCGCTTCAGGTACACAGATACAGTCACAGTGGTATGGCACTGTAATCAATCTGAAGAGGCATTATCAGCACCCAATTCGCCGCAAAAACGTAAAGGATGTGCCCAGTTTTTAAGGTTGCACGAACATCGGATGTCGCCTGCTGATAAGCAAGCATTCTTCGGTCGCTTACAAACGCTGTTTAAGATTAGCGAGGCCGACATCATGGAAGAATATCAATCAATGGATAGATCAATTGTCACACTTTCAGCCCAAAGCTCCTGCGACGTTTCAAGAAATCCTCTGTAATCGCAATCAAAGCATTCGTCGGCAGGCCGAAGCCGAATACCGTGCTGCGCCGGTACTGATAGCTATCGCCCATAAGAACCAACCACTACAGCTGGTTCGGGCGCTAAAAAGTGCTGTTACGCAAACCCTCATCCAGCAAAAGAAAGCACAGATACTGGTGTTGGACGACAGCTCAGAACCCAACTGGCAAACGCATGCAAAGGCGTATCTGTTGCACCCGGCGGTCACCCTCATCAGCGCCGAGTGTGGCTCGCCCGCTCGGGCGCGGAATCTGATGCTTGATTGGGCCGACGACAATCCGGCAGTTCAATGGGTGGCAAGACTCGATGCCGACGATGAACTGGCTTATCCCGACAGTCTTGAACGCCTTTGGCTATCGGCCCATCGGGAGCAGTGCGTTGCCGCCATTGGCAGTAACTACCTGCGGATAGGCGATACAATCCTGGATAGCGCCAATATTGCAGACCCATCCGAGCTTTTGTCACCCCAAGCTCTGGCGGGATTTATCGAGAGCTTTGCAGAAGGCAGGCAGCAACGGGAATTGCCTTCTTGTAATTTACTCCTCAAAACCGGACTTGGTCTCAGGTATCCCAATATTCGCAGCGCCGAAGATCACTGGTTACTAACCCGCCTACTGATGCGCTTTGGTAATCAAGTGGCGATCAATCCTTCACCCGTTTATGCCATCTATTCGCTGTCAGGTAACGATACAGCGGCAAATAAACAGCAATCGATTTGGCAGGAGCAAAGAACCCGTCTGGCCAGTGCTGCCAGTAGCTGGGCTGCGCTTATCACTCACCAAAGAGACTTGCTTGGGGTCGGTATGGAAGGCGCAGTCTGGCGCCAGCATAATCAGGTGGTAAAGGAATTTTATCCCTGGGCGATTGATGACGCCGAAGTCAGCCGCTTACAGCAACTCCTTAACCAAAAAAGCGTGCCTATTCCCAAGGTTCGCTGGCGTAAATGCGATGGACGCTGGCAGTATCAAACCCCCTATGCACCCGGCCATCATCCCGGTAAGCGCCTTACCGAATCACAGGTCCTTGGTTTTCTCTTGGCCATGTACCAAAACGGTATCAGCGCTCTCAACATCAAACGGGAAAACCTGCTGCTTACCCAATCCGGCGAGCTGCTCTACATCGACATAGGCAAAGACATTCAGCCCCTCACCAGCTCCAATTTTCAGGACATGTGTGCCCGTCTGTATTCAATCGGGATACTTGGCAATAAAGATGAAGAATGGGGGCGCAGGCACAGCTTTCGCCGCCAGGATGAAGCCCTTGAAGCCCTGCCGGGCTTTGCAACCTTCTACGCAGAGTTGGTGGCAAGTTTGCACCCGCATTGTCAGGTAGACTCCCAAAGCCACGATGCCCAATTCCTGAATATCCGGCAGCCCGATGCCCGGGCAACTGCTGACAATGTCAGTCTGCTGATAAAAGCCTGTGGTCAGGATGCCGAAAGCCTCACAACGCAGGTGCAGCACATAGTGACTCACTTGCAATATCCGGTCAGGTTTGCCAAAAGGCTGCTGCTGATAGATACCCACGCAGGCGACTTTTTACGGCAATACGCTGAAGCGGATCTCACGTCGGTCATTACGCAGGCCGAGGCGCTGAAACAGGCTGGGCTTATCGATGAAGTGCTGTTGTCGCCCACATGTCAGAGTGTTGTTCTGGCGACCTGTCATCACTGGTTCGGGGCGACGGATGCGGTTGAGCAGGGTGGCTCTGCTGATATTCATACGCATACTCAGGACAACGCCCCCTTGTTTCCCCAGATCTGGGCTTTCGGGCAAATAGATACCCGTTATGTGCTGCAGTGCGATTTGGATGTCATGATCGGCCGACGCGACTGGCAGCATGATTACTTGGCCGACATGCTCTATGCCGCAGAGCCAAGCATTGTGCTTGCGGTAGGCTTTAATATTCCCAAAGCAACCCGCCAGATTTTGCCCTACCACGGTGAACCGGGGCAGTTTGCGCCAGAAGTCAGGCTTGGGCTGCTGGATCTTAAGCGCATAAAAGCGCAGCTGCCCATCGTCAATCCCTTAGCCGAGGGGCGCTATCGTTTAACCTGGCACCGGGCCTTGCAGGCACATATGGCCAGACAAGGATTGCGCGCACTTCGCGGTGGCGATCCGGCCACCTTTTACGTGCATCCTCGTAATGAACATAAGCATTTGCCGCTTATCGCCCGGGCGGCAGATTTAATTGCCCAGGGCCGCGAGCCACACGCCCAGCAAGAAGCGTTCGATTGGCAACCCGCGGCAGACTGGCAATATCCCAAACGTGCCGAACCCTTGGTCTTCCTGCTTAAAGGTCGGTATACCGACGTAAGTTTGCTGACAAGGTGCCTGAATTCGCTGCGCATGCAGCACAATCAGAACTTCGGCATAGTGCTTATTGATGATGCCAGCGGCTGGGCTCACAACTGGTGTTACCCCGAGCTGCTGGCCGAGTTGATGCCACGTACCACACTGGTGCGCCACCTAAGACACCAGGGCCGAATGCCCAACTTCCTGCAGGCCATCAATACCCTGTGTGAGCACGACCAAAGCCTTATCGCCGTACTGGATCAGGACGATTGTTTGATGCACCCAAGGGTGGTGGACATACTGTTAAACGCGAGGGCTGAAGGCGCTGATTTAATCCAGATGCCCATGTATCGCCCCAATAAGCCATTGAGGTTGTACCGACCGGATTATAAAGCGCCAAGGCAAGCGGCGGGCGCCAATGTCTGGAGTCACCTGCGGGTGTTCACCCGTTCTCTGTTTCTTAGGGTACCGCTGGATTACTTCAAACGTCCCGATGGTGAATGGTTTGATACAGTGACCGACTATCTGACCATGTTGCCCATGGCCGAGCTTGCGTTAAACCCACAGTATCTAGACGATGGCTACGCCTGCTGGCATCTGCGCCGCGATTATGGCCGCGACGAAAAGGCAAGAGAGCGGCAGCTTATCGAGGAGATCCTGGCCATGCCCTCGCTGAGTCCGGCACCACAAGCCCCCGGGAGCGAAGCGCCAGCGTTTGCCACAGCCAGGCCAGCTTGTAATGCACCTGACTGACCCAAACGGACGCCTCGTTATCATAAAGCCACCAAAGGGCGGTCTCCCGGGTATTCCGTGGCAGATAGAACAGCTTTTCTGCCGCAAGCAGCGCCTCTGGCTGGTGGCTCGTACCCGCATCATGGCTGTTGGTTAGGCTCTCAAGCCAGCTCTCGGCATTGCTGCTGGCCAGATGGTGCCATAGCTTTTGTCCCTCGGCTTTGCTGCAGTGGGTGACATGCAGTAATGCCTCAACAGGAAGTGAAGGCTCAGTGGTCATCGGCTGACTTGGGGCCGGTAGCCAAAAATCAGGCCAATCGATTGGCGTGTCACCTGTGCTTGTGCCCAAAAGCCACGCCATGGCCAGTCGCCGCTCGCCCAGCCAGTTATGGAACGCCGCCGCCAGCGGAGTTCGCCCACTTAACTCTGGCGATCGTATCAGTGAGGGCAACAGGTTCATCTGGCATACGCTGACCTTAACGTCCTGGCCAGCAAGGCATCCCAATACCGCAAGGCCAGACGAGGGCCAGGCACCAAGTCGTGCCTCAAGAGTTGTCGCTACATCAGTGATATCTGCCAAGAGCGCCATATCGGCTGTGGAGGCGCCGTCCGGGCGTAGTGCAAAATGTCGCTCTCGCAGCAACGCCACATCAGCCTGTTGTCGTCCAAATTGCCACTCTGATGCGTTGGGTATTCCATGCGTGCCAAGAGAGCCTGATGCTCTGATTGGGGATGATGTTCCGGACGCACTGACGTTCAGGTCTTTCGCTGTGGCGGCCAGATATTCTCGGGCCAGCTTGCCGTTAAACACCGTCATTGTTCTGGTGCCGCTGAGCTGCTGCCGACCATTGAAACGGATACACAGGGCATCTTCCATGGGGGGGATCTCCCCCGGGCCATTGCCAATCAGCAATACCTGTGCGCTGTCTGTCAAAATTCGCTCCTCAAGCGGCAAAACTCACTCTTCAGTCGTTCACAATGTCAGGTCAAAGGGATACCATAGCATCCAACGGATTTTTAAGCTCAATTCATTGTTTAGGTGTCTGTTTACTAAACAATTGTTTAGGCGCCATGGCAGGCCCGCCAGCCTGCCCCGCCCGGGAACTCATTATGACCAATAACGATATCGTCCAGAAACTCTGGAACCTCTGTGATGTGCTGCGCGATGACGGCATCAACTATTCCGATTACGTCACCGAGCTGGTGCTCTTGCTGTTTATCAAAATGGTGCATGAGAACGAAGAGGCCGGTTCCCTTGCTGCCCACACCCTGCCAGAGCATTGCCGCTGGCCGCAGCTTTCCAAACTCTCTGGCCTGAACCTTTTGAACCACTACCGCCAGATGCTGCTGGACTTGGCCAAAGATGAAGACCCGCTCATTGCTGCCATCTACGCCGACGCTCAAACCCGTCTGCGGGAGCCGCGCCACCTCGAGCAGCTTATCCGCTCGCTGGATCAAATCGACTGGTTCAGCGCCAGCAAAGATGGCCTCGGCGATCTCTACGAAGGCCTTTTGGAGAAAAACGCCGGTGAAACCAAGTCCGGTGCCGGGCAGTACTTTACCCCAAGGGCGCTGATTAACAGCATTGTGCGCTGTATCCGCCCTCAGGCCGGAGAGCTCATCCAGGACCCCGCCGCGGGTACCGCCGGCTTTTTGATTGCCGCCGATCAGTACATCAAGGCCCACACCGACGAGCTGTTCGATTTAACGGCCGACGAGCAGCGCTTTCAGCGCCAAAAAGCCTTTGTCGGCATTGAGCTTGTGCCCAACACCCGCCGCCTGGCGCTGATGAACTGCCTCCTGCACGGCATGGAAGGCGACGATGAAGGCGTGGTGCATCTCGGCAACTCCCTCGGCGATGCCGGTAAAAGCCTTAAAGCCGCCGATATCATCCTCGCCAACCCGCCCTTTGGTACCAGCAAGGGCGGTGAGGCCAGTATCACCCGTGATGACCTCACCTTCGATACCAGCAACAAGCAGCTGGCGTTTTTGCAGCACATCTACCGCAACTTAAAGCCCGGTGGCCGCGCCGCCGTGGTGCTGCCCGACAACGTCTTGTTTGAAGCGGGTAAGGGCACCGACATTCGCCGTGACTTAATGGATAAGTGCAACCTGCACACCATCCTGCGCCTGCCCACCGGCATTTTTTATGCCCAGGGCGTAAAAACCAACGTGCTGTTTTTCACCAAGGGCAGTGCCAGCGACAAATACCAGCAGGAAAACTGCACCCAAAACGTCTGGGTCTATGATCTTCGCACCAATATGCCAAGTTTTGGCAAGCGCACCCCCTTTGGTAACGCGGCTCTGGGTTTCGCAGCTGATATCTTTGCAACGGACCCACATCTGGGCCCCTTCGAGCGGGTCTATGGCGCCAATGCCGATAGCACCAGCAAGCGCACAGAGGGCGAATACAGCTTCGGCGCCGAGCAGGTGGAAGTCGCTGACGCGGATGAAAATAAGGGCGTGGATAACAGTCTGGTACACTCCAGATGGCGCTGTTTCAGTCGCGACTGGATCCGCGAGCACAAGGGCGACTCGCTCGAAACCATGTTGACGTTCAGGGGAACCAATAACGGCGTGACTGGTGGTAAAGATTGGCCAACCAACCTGAAACAGGGCTCTGGAGGGGAGACTAAACAATATAATCAGGCCATGTATCTGGCCGACATGGTGGATGACTCACTGGATGATTTTACGATTGTTGGCCATTCACTTGGCGGCGGTTTAGCAGCCAGCGCGGTTGGCGTGACAGGTCGAAACGGGTATACCTTTAACGCAGCCGGGTTGCATCCCAAAACCATGGAGCGAAGAGGTGGTCTGCCTATTGCTGAAATCGATAAGCTTATCCAAACCCAGGCGGTCAATGGCGAAGTATTGACCGGGGTACAGAAGTGGCGTGGAGTGTTATTGCCTGGGCTTCTGGGGGGAATAGGGAGCCTGTTTGGTCCAGTTGGTACAGGTCTTGGACTGTTGGCCAGCGGTATCTTGATGGCTCGGGATACGCTTCCAAGCGCGCCGGGTGAAATGCATAAACTGGAGAGTATTGCCGGTGGTAACCCTGTGGCAAGGCATGGAATGGACCAGGTTATTGCCGGTATTGAAGCTCAAAAACGTGAAGATATTACAACCTTGACTCAAGCAGCCTGAAGAGGATTGCCAGATGAAAAGATGTGTTACCTGGTTAGGCGTGGTTTTAACCTGTGTACTGAGTGCCTGTGGTGTAGGAGGAAAACAGATGGATGCTGAGCAGTTTTTTAAGCCGGAAATGGTGACGGTACTTCAGCATATTCAGCAAGGCCATGAAAAAGAGGCCAGAGCAGCGTTAACTGATGGACAAGACCTCAATATTCATGGTGACGAGGATATTACCCCTCTGCTATGGCTTATTT